>SKYA01000188.1 GCA_007128135.1 Paracoccaceae bacterium
CGCGGGGTGTCCGGGCGATGTTCAAATCACCGCCCATTAAGACAGGCCGATCGGATTGGACCCATTGCCGGGTCCAAGGCAGGAAACGGGCGATGTTGTCGCGCGCCACGATCGCCGTCACGCGCGCACCATAATCCACATGAGCGACCAGATGCGCGGGGTCGGACACATGGAACTGGTAGGAATGCACGAAATAGGCATGATCGCCGGACGCCACACCCTCGAGCACCGGATGCGCGCGATCGATGACCAGATCGTTCCAGCCCATATGCGGCACTTTCAGCCCGGCATTGCCCGGCGTGATGCGCTCGACCGCGCCATCAATCCAGCCAAGCCCTGCCACTTCCTCATATTCACGCCCGACCGTGGCCAGCATCTGCATGCCGACACAAATGCCGAAAAAGGGGACACCTCGCCGCAGCACGGCCTCTTCCAGCGCCGCGACCATGCCCGGCGCGGCCCCGAGCGCGCGCCTGCAGGCCGGAAAGGCGCCGTCGCCGGGCAGCACGATCCGGTCAGCCCGCGCCACGTCCTCGGCCCGTGTCGTGACCACGACCTCGCCACCGCCAACCTCCAGCGCCATGCGCTGAAAGGCTTTCTCGGCAGAGTGCAGATTGCCGCTCTCGTAATCGACCAGAACCGTGCGCATGACCGCTCAGAGCGCCCCCTTGGTCGAGGGGATGGCGCCCGCGCGCCGCGGATCGGGCTCGACGGCCTCCCGCAGCGCGCGCGCCACCGCCTTGAACGTCGCCTCGGCGATATGGTGCGCATTGATGCCGTGCAGCCTTTCCAGATGCAGGGTGATCCCGCCATGGGTCGAAAGCGCCTGGAAGAATTCCCGTACCAGTTCAGTGTCGAACGTGCCGATCTTCTGCGCGGGGAAGTCCACGTTCCAGACCAGATAGGGCCGCCCCGACAGGTCGAGCGCGCAGCGCAGCAGCGCGTCATCCATCGCCAGATGGCAGGCCCCGTAGCGGCGGATGCCGCGCTTGTCGCCCAAGGCCTGTACGAGGGCCTGCCCCAGCGCGATACCGCAATCCTCGACCGTGTGGTGGTCATCGATGTGCAGATCCCCCGTGGCCTTCACCTCGATGTCAATCAGCGAATGCCGCGCCAGCTGGTCAAGCATGTGGTCGAAGAACCCGACGCCCGTATGGCACGCACAGGCCCCGGTTCCGTCCAGGTTGACGCTGACCGTGATATCCGTCTCGGCGGTCTTGCGGGCAAGGGTGACCTGTCGCATGGCTGTCTCTCCGATCGCGGGCGCTCCGGCGCGCTGTATAGGCGAGCGCAGGCCGCATGGAAAGCGCATTGATGCAAGCGGTCGGACGTGATGTAATGCGCGTCATTCAACCGTTACGGGGGCGCAGGCATGACAAGGCAGCTTGTGGTTGTGGTGCATGGCGTTGGCGTGCGCGAGGCGGGCACCAGTACCGAACTGCTTTCCGCTGCCCTCCAGACAGATGACCTGCCGCCCCATTCCAGCGATGATTTCCGCCTGCAGGAGCCCGGCATCTATGACCATGGCGGGCTTGTGCGGACCTTTCCGGCGCATCAGCGGCGCTATCGGCAATATGGCCCGGACGGCAGCGTGCTCAATGAACGAGTCATCGCCGATTTCTACTGGGGCGACATTGCGGCAGTGCGCTGGGGCGCGATCGGGGCGGTGCTGGCCTTCTTCCGCATTGCCATGGGGCTGGGCCATGCGATCCGCGAGAATGCGCGCGATGTCTTTCCGGGGTCCTCTGGCTGGAATTACTGGACCCGTCGCCTTGCCGGCCTTGCGGTGCTGGCCATCCACGGCCCCGTGGTGGCGATGAACATCGTCCTGCTTGTCGGCATCCTCGTCGCCTTCCTGCTGAGCAGCTGGTCGGAGGCAGGCTTCGGCCTGATTGCCGAAATCCTGCTCACGGCCAGCGCGAGCGCGGGCATCGGGCTGGCCATGATGCGGCTGACCCATACCTATCTGACACGATTTCTCGGTCGCTGGGTCATGGCCTCGGCGCTGCTGGTGGTGGTACTGGGCTTTGTGCATCTGGCCCATGTCGGCCCCGACCGCCCCGACCCGCTGCGCATTGTCGAGCACATGTGCGCGATCTTCCCCGAAACCAAGGCGCAGAATGGCGCGGACAGGGCCAGCGCCATGCCGGCATCGGACCCGGCACCCCCCGGAGGCGCCGCCCCGAAGGACGAGGAGCACCCACACCATACTCGCGAGGACTGCACCGAGGGGTTCACCGGCATCCACCTGATCGGTCTGTGGCTCTATGTGCTGATGCAGGTCTTCATCCTGACCTGTCTTGCCTTCATTGCCTGCATCGCGGGGCATTCCCTCTGGCGCTACCACAAGGATTCCGGGCGCCGCCGGGCCATTCGCGACAGCAGCGAAGCCCTTGGGCCGGGCGAGCGGGTGCGCGGCGTGAACGTGACCGATCTGGTCACACCCGCACTGGGGCTGATGCTGTTGCTGTGGTTCGTGCTGATCTCGGCAGTTTTCGGCGTGATCGGCTATATCGATCCCGGCGGCCTGAACCAGCTTGTGCCGAACAAGGAAGTGGTCATCACCACCCTGCGCGGGCTGCTGCCTGCCGTGGCCGGAGTGGCGGCGCTGGTCCTGTTCGCGGGCGCGATCTTCATCCGCAAATACTTTGTCTTCCGCAGCATGGCGGATGGCGGCGGCTTCGACCCCGCCGACTACCTGCCCAGACGCATCCATTATGCCGAGCGCTACCGGCTGCTGGTCGCGAAATCCATGCTCGTGGTGCCGATGGTCTTCGTTGCGACCCTGTTCCTGCTCTATCTTCATGGCTTCGGATGGCTGCCCGCCGGGTTCTCGGCCTCGCTCGACGCCGTGCTGGCGAAATGGACCGGCACGCTTCTGGTCGTGCTGGCCTTTCTCAGCATCGGGCTGATCGTCTATCTGCGCGAGGCCTTCATCGCGGGGCTGGGCATCCTGACCGATGTGCTGGCCTATCTGAACGACTATTCATGGGCGCATAACCGGCTGGTCGTCGAACAGAGCGTCCTGGCGCACGAGGATGCGACCATGTCTCGCGCCTTTGCCGTGCATCGCGAAGGGGGCGACCGGCTTGGCTTCGGTGACCGGCTGAAGGTCCTGTTCGGTCTCAGGCTCGACCCGCCCCGGATGGGTGCCCCGCGCGGCTTCTGGCTGCGCGACCGGATTCAGAACCGCCTGCGGGTGTTCATGGCGACCTTTCTGGCGAATGAGACCCCTGATGAACTGGTCATCATATCGCATTCGCAGGGCACGGTGATCGTGCTCGATGTGCTGCGCAGCGATGGTGCGGCATGGCGCCGTCAGCTCGGGAACCTCTCACTGGTCACGATGGGCTCGCCGGCAACGCATCTCTACACGCATTATTTTCCGACAAGTTTCCCCGACTATGCAACCGACCCCGCATTGCAGCCGCGCAGCGCCGGTGGCCAGGTGCTGGACGCATGGACCAACATCTTTCGCGTCGATGATTTCGTGGGCACCCATGTCGCCACCGACCCGAATGCAGCATGGCCAAGGGAGATCCCGGTGCCGGCCAATGGCCATACAAATTACTGGATCGACCGGAACGTGATGGCCAGGCTTGGCGAGGTGGTGCAACCCGCCGCAGGGGCGGCCAAGAGTTCTTGAAGCGTCACGACACATGCGGAATAAGGACTGAACAGCAACCGGGACAGGATAACCAGGCCATGACCATCCATATCGGGGCCGAACCAGGCCAGATAGCCGAAACCGTGCTCATGCCGGGCGACCCGATGCGCGCCCGATGGGCAGCCGAGCGGTTTCTGGAAAACCCGGTCTGCGTCAATCAGGTGCGCGGCATGCTGGGCTATACCGGCACCTGGCGCGGGCACAGGGTCACGATTCACGGCTCGGGCATGGGGATGCCATCGCTGTCGATCTATGCCAATGAACTGATCCGCGACTATGGCGCGAAAACGCTGATCCGAATAGGCTCGGCAGGCGCGATGCAGCCGCATGTGCGGATTCGCGACATCGTTCTGGCACAGACGGCGAGCACGCTCTCCACCCCTTCGCGCGGCATCTTCCGCGAGATCGGTTTCGCCCCCTGCGCCGATTTCGGCCTGTTGCGCGCGGCCCATGACGCAGGGCTTGGGCAGGGCGCGCGGGTGCATGTGGGCGGGATCTATTCATCGGACGTGTTCTATGACGAGCGCCCCGACCTGAACGAGATCATGATGCGCCACGGCATCCTCGCGGTCGAGATGGAAGCGGCCGAACTCTACATCCTTGCCGCCCGCCACAAGGTACGCGCGCTGGCGGTTCTGACCATCTCGGACCATCTGCTCACCCATGAGGCCCTGCCCGCCGCCGAGCGCGAACAGAGCTTTGGCGAGATGATCGAGATCGCGCTGGCCGCGGCTTTCGGGTGACCGAGCGCGCGCCGCCCGACGCGGCGGGGACGTTGCAGGAGGCGCAGGAAAAGCACGCGAAACTCGCCTCGAACATGCACAAGCTCAAGGCCCGTCACAAGGCGGCGCTGCGCGAGATCGCCTTTCTGCGCAGGCGGCTGCAGCGGCCGAGCCCGACACCCCCGTCGCTCATGTCCTGACCGACACACAAGACCCCCTGCCCGAATTGCAGCCACGCAACGGACGCGCGACCCTGTGGAAGACCGCACGCGGGCATCTGTTGTGGAGCGGGTTGAGCGCCGGTCAGGCCCTGCTCCTTGAATGCGCCTGCCTGCACCGGCTGACCCGCGCTGTCCCCCTGGAGCGGCCGCATTTCCCGCAACTCGTAGGGCTGGAGCCTGCGCAGCACCGGTTCGAGATCACGCACCAGGGCCTCACGGTGCGCTCCCTTGTGGCGGCCGGGCGCAGGTTGGCCATCCCAGATGTCGAGACGCAGCTTTCCCGGATTGCGGCGGGGCTGCGGTCCGCCGGGGTGATCCATCTCGACATGCATGCCGACGGGCGCAATCTGACGGTGGCGAGCGACGGGCATATCTCGGTCATCGATTTCGACATCGCCGCGATTGATGGCGTGGCCTTCAGCGGGGCCATCGCGGAGCGGCTGGCCCGATTCGAGACCGAAGGCGGGTTCGAGGGGTTCTGCACCCGGATGCGCAGCATCCTCGGACATGTGATCGTCTGAGCATCCTGCGCGGCGGTTTTGCACAGACAACACCGCGCGGCACCTTTCAAAGCGGTTTGTCTTCGCCTATAGTCAGGGCGAATTCGGGCCGGAGCAGTTTCAGATGACGCCGACGGGGTTGCAGAAAACGTCTTTCGCGCTCCTGATGGCGCTCATGGTCTATGTAGCGATTGTCGGAGGGTAACGGATGAGCCAGCGTTTCGGCGGTCGCTACAGTCCCGGTACCTCGGGCCAGACCCCCGCTCCGGTGGCCCGCCCGCACCCGGTCGGTGCACGGGTCAACCTTCTGTTCGTGGTGCCTTTCGCCTTTGCCATCCGCGCCTTTTTCCAGGACCCGGCAGGGCTGGCACTGAACCTTGCCGCCTTCGGCCTGCTGATGCTCGCGGCCTGGCTGACACGCGAGGGCGTTCTGGCGCAGGCGGCCTATGACGAACGCAGCGTGGCGCGGCGTCCGGCGATCCCGCGCAAGATATTCGCCGCAGTGCTGACAGGGGCCGGGCTGGGGCTGGCGGGGCTTGAGGGCGGGCTGGCGCCTGCGCTGGTCTTTGCCGTGCTGGGGGGTGTGCTGCATCTGGGCGCCTTCGGCCCCGATCCGCTGAAGGACAAGGGCATGGAAGGGATAGACACCTTCCAGACCGACCGCGCCGCGCGCGCGGTGGAAGAGGCAGAATCCCATCTGGCCGAGATGGCTGCTGCCATCCGGCGTGCAGGCGATCGCGGTCTCATGCGCCGGGTCGAGAGTTTCAGCGCCAATATCCGCCAGCTCTTCCGCGTGATCGAGAACGATCCGCGTCGCCTGAACACGGCGCGCCGCTATCTGGGCATCTACCTGATCGGCGCGCGCGATGCGACGGTCAAGTTCGCCGATCTTTACGCGCGCAGCCGTGACGACGGCGCACGCGCGGAATACACGGCCCTGCTCGACGACCTGGAAAACCGCTTCGCGCTGCGCCGCGAGGCGCTGCTGGCCGATGACCGGACCGAACTGGATATCGAGATCGAGGTGCTGCGCGAACGGCTGGAACGCGAAGGCTTGCGCCCGTCTGCGTGAATGACCAGATCCTGACCATAACAACAACGCATCGAACGACACAGAGAGGGAACGAAATGTCAGACACGATCCGCCAGCAGGCCGAAACCCTGACCGAGGAAATCAATGCCCTGATCGACACGCCGCTGGCCGAACCCTCGACCGCGCTTGTCGTGCTGGATGATGCTCCGGCAGAACAGGCGGATGCCATCCGCGCGCGCATGGGCGAGATCGACATGGGCCAGACCAGCACTATCATCGGCTTCGGCTCGCGTGCGCAGATGGAATTGCAGCAGATCAGCCAGGCGATGCTGGCCGATGTCAAGAACAAGGACCTGGGCCCTGCCGGCGACGGGCTGCGCGAGATGGTCACCACGCTGCGCGGCTTTTCGGTGACGGAGCTGGACACGCGCCGCAAGCGCAGCTGGTGGGAACGCCTGACCGGCAAGGCCGCGCCCATGATCAAGTTTCAGGAACGCTATAACACCGTGCAGAGCCAGATCGACCGGATCACCGGCAATCTGCTGAGCCATGAGACAACGCTGCTCAAGGACATCAAGGCGCTCGACAAGCTCTATGAGAAGACGCTCGATTTCTACCATGAGCTTGCACTCTATATCGCCGCCGGCGAGGCCAGGATAAAGGACCTGGACGCAACCGACATTCCCGCGAAGGAAGCAGAGGTCGAGGCCGCGCCCGAGAGTGACAAGATCCTCAAGGCACAGGAATTGCGCGACCTGCGCGCCGCGCGCGACGATCTGGAGCGCCGCGTTCATGACCTGAAGCTGACGCGGCAGGTCACGATGCAAAGCCTCCCCTCGATCCGGCTGGTGCAGGAAAACGACAAGTCGCTGGTCACCAAGATCAACTCGACACTGGTGAACACCGTGCCGCTGTGGGAGACACAGCTTGCCCAGGCGCTGACCATCCAGCGCTCGCGCGAAGCAGCGCAGGCCGTGCGCGCGGCCAATGACCTGACCAACGAGCTTCTGACCGCCAATGCCGACAACCTGCGCGAGGCCAATCGCGAGGTGCGCGAGGAGATCGAGCGCGGGGTGTTCGATATCGAGGCCGTGCGCAAGGCCAACGAGACATTGATCGCCACCATCGAGGACAGTCTTCAGATCGCAGACGAGGGGCGCGCGAAACGTGCCGCGGCCGAAGAAGACCTCACCAAGATGGAAGCCGAGTTGCGCCAGTCCCTCACCGCTGCGCGCGCGCGCGATGACCGCGCGGCGCAATCAACCGACGTATAGGCACGGGATGGTCCGGGCAGCGCGCTTTTGCCTGTCATGCCCGGGCCTGCGCCACGCAGGAACGGCCATCCTGGCGGCCGCGCTGGCGCTTTCGGGCTGTGCGGTCCCTCCGGCCGAGACACCTGCAGGTGCCGCCACCCCTGCTGCCGCGCCACCACCCGAGCCTGTGCGGCTCGCCCTGCCGCCCTCGCCCGATGCCGACGAGATCTCGTCCTATTTCGCACGGCTGGAGGCACAGCGGCTGGCCAGCGGCCTGCTGCGACGCGAGCGTGCGCCGCGCGATCTGCCCTATTCGGCACGCGATCTGGAAGAGGCTTTCGTGCGCATCGCGCTGTTCGAGGAACACGCCTTTGTCGGTGGCAGGATCATCGAGCGGACCACGCCCTCCAGCCTTCGCCGCTGGGAGGCACCCGTGCGGATGCGGCTCGAATTCGGCGCCTCTGTTCCGGACGCCCGGCGTCGTGCCGATACGGCCTTCGTGCGCAGCTATGCCGCCCGGCTGCAACAGTTGAGCGGCCACCCCGTCTCGCTGGTCGAGGAGCGTGGCAATTTCCAGGTGCTGGTGCTGTCCGAAGACGAGCGGCGCGCCATCGGACCCCGCCTGCAGCAGCTTGTCCCGGGAATCGATTCGGTGACGCTCGATCTGGTGCGCGACCTGCCGCTGACCGTCTCCTGCCTTGTGCTGGCCTTCTCGCGCAGCGGCACGGATGTCTATACCGATGCGCTGGCCATCATCCGCGCCGAATTGCCCGACCTGTCGCGCCGGGCCTGCTATCACGAGGAACTTTCGCAGGGGATGGGGCTGCCCAATGACCACCCCCGCGTGCGCCCCTCGCTGTTCAATGACACGGCCGAGTTTGCCGTGATGACCGCGCTCGACGAGCAACTTCTGCGCATCCTCTACGATCCGCGCCTGCGCCCCGGCATGCGCGAGCGCGAGGCCCGCCCGATCATCCGCCAGATTGCTTCCGAGTTGATGGGGGGCGAGAGTTAGGCAATACTGCCACGCAAGGCATATTCGAACCGAAAGGGTCCTGCCATGGTCTTCAGCTTCCTCAAGGGTCAGTTCATCGATGTCATCGAGTGGACCGATGACACCCGCAACACGATGGTCTACCGCTTCGAGCGTTACGGCAACTCGATCATGTATGGCGCGAAGCTGACGGTCCGCGAGGGCCAGCTGGCCGTGTTCATCCATGAAGGCCAGCTTGCCGATATCTTCGGCCCCGGTCTCTATCAGCTCGAGACCAACAACATGCCGCTGATGACCGCGCTGCAGCACTGGGACCATGCGTTCAACTCGCCCTTCAAGTCGGAGATCTATTTCGTCAACACACGGCGGTTTGCCGGACTGAAATGGGGCACCCAGAACCCCGTCATGCTGCGCGACCCCGAATTCGGCCCCTTGCGGCTGCGCGCCTTCGGCTCCTATGCCATCCGGGTGCAGGACGCGGCCCCCTTCATGCGCGAGATCGTGGGCACCGATGGCGATTTCACGCAGGACAAGATCGCCGGCCAGATTCGCAACATCGTCGTGCAGAAGGTCAGCCGTGTGCTGGCGGCAAGCGGCATTCCCGCGCTCGACATGGCTGCGAACACGAAGGACCTGTCGGATGTCGTGCTCAAGGCGATTGCGCCCACGCTGTCGGAATACGGGCTGGAAATGCCCGAGCTTTACATCGAGAACATCTCGCTGCCGCCCGAGGTGGAGAAGGTGCTCGACCAGCGCACCTCGATGGGAATCGTCGGGGATCTGAACAAGTTCACCCAGTTCTCGGCCGCGCAGGCCATGCAGAAGGCCGCCGAGGGCGGGGGCGATGGCGGCATGGGCGCGGGGCTTGGCGCGGGCATGGGCATGGGCATGGGCATGGCGATGGCGCAGGGAATGGCGCAAGGCATGGGTCAGCAGGGACCGGCTTCGCAGGCGGGGGGGGCGGCTGCGCCACCCCCCCCGCCCCCGCCTGCCGCTGA
>SKYA01000155.1 GCA_007128135.1 Paracoccaceae bacterium
AGGGCGATCTTGGCGAGCCTGTTCTTGGCGACGCGAACAGCCCCACCCGCATCACGCATGCGTGCGCGCAGGACCTGCATCTCGGCAACCGTGAGGCCAGCGTATTGTGCAACCACAATCACGCCAGAGCTTTCGAAGATCTGGCCGAGTTCCTCGACCACTTTCTCTTTTTGGGCTCTATCCACAGGGTCTCTCCAATTATCAGAGGGTTTCCCCTCCGGCTCGTTTTGTCAGGCCGGACCGGCCTGAGCGAATGTCCAAACGGGCATTTCCAATATCGCCCGAGGAATGCCTCGGTGTATTGTCTCACTCCCGTCTCGGGCAGGAATTACGATGGCATTCCATCACCCACCGTCTCGGACGAATCATCGCGGCGGACAGACAAACGCCTCCCACCACGACGGGGGGTCTCTAGACGCTGTGGCCAGGTTTGCCAAGGGCAAAAACGCGCAGCGCCACCACAGCCTGTGGTTGTGGCCAGATTTCGCCCGCAAGATGCTATTGCGTACCCTGAAGCTGAGAGCGGTAATATTCAGCCTCGGCACGGGCTTCGCGCAATCCGGCCATCGCCGCTTCCAGTTCGGCCTCGGTCTGGCTCAGCCGCGCGGTCAGGTCACGTTCGCGTGTCTCGACGTATTCAATCGCCTGGTCGCGGATTTCCTCGGCCTCATGCAGCGCCTGCGCCATGCGATCCAGCTCGCCCAGATCCTGCTGGCGCACACGCGTGAAACGATGCACCAGCCAGTTCGCGAACCAGCCCAGCGCAAAGGCGACGAACAGGATGACAGCCGTGACAATGACAAATTCCGTGCGGTTCATCTTTCCCTCTCATCCGCTGCCATTCCGGCGCGTCGACTCATCTTTCCGGGCGCGGCGCGGGGCGCGTGCTGTCGCCTGCCCCTTGCGTGACAACAATCTCCAGTCCGGACTCGTCGCGCGGTTCGGGCACGATTTCCTCCAGGTCGGCAACATCGCCCCCGGCCCTCTCGATCCGTGCCGCCTCGGCCGACACGCCGATCAGCTTGAACTCTATGCGACGATTGGCCTCGCGCCCCCCGGCAGTCGCATTGTCGGCAATCGGGAATTCCGGGCCATACCCCTTGGCGACGAAATCCGACACCATCGCGCCCCGTGCCATAAGTCCTGCGACGACAGCCTCGGCGCGTTGCTGGCTGAGTCGCATGTTGGTCTCGAGCCGTCCCTGGCTGTCGGTATGCCCGCCCACCTCGATCTCCAGCCTGCCGCATTCGGTCAGGATCTCGGCAATCTGGTCGAGCACCTGGGCTGACTCGGCTACAACCGAGGCTGAGCCCGGGTCGAAGGTGATCTGCTGATCTTCGAGAACCTCACCGATCCAACGCTCGCAGCGCGCGGGTGTTGGCTGCATGGCGACCGGGTCATAACGTTCGTCATAGGCCACGTCGAGGTTGAACACGGCTCCCCTGCCGAGCCTGTCGACCAGCACCCGCGAAATCCGGTCTGACGCCGATACATCGCCTGATACGCCCTGTATGTCGATCCGGTCGGGGCGGATGCGGACCTGCCCATGTTCCAGTTCGGCCAGCGCATCAATCGCCAGAAGCGCCCGCACCGGCCAGCCCTCGGGCAGATCGGGGTCGATGCGCGCGGTCATGCGCACGGCACCCAGCCCGAATTCGCTCTGCGCCAGCGCCGTCACCGCGTCACGCAGCCGCTCGTCGATCAGGCGACCGCGCAAGGTAACCACACCTTCGGCCGAACGGATTGCCACGAATTCCAGCGAGTCCTCGGCGCGACCCGCGCTCTCCTCGCCAGGGGGCAGGCGCGTTGCCTGAAGCGAGAAGACATCGGGCAGACCGTTTTCCAGCGCGCCCACGACCCGGTCGAACTTCTCGGCTGGCACCTCGTTGGGCACGATCATGGTGATATCGGTGTCGGACATGGTGACCGAACCCGCCCCCATCTCGGCAACGGCGCGAATGGTCTCGATCGCGCCGGTCTGCCAGCGCGGGGTGGGACTGCCAAGGCCAACCGCGCATTCCAGAACGCCGGACGCACCGGCAGCGCGACCGGCCTGAAGGATGGCGTTTCGCGACTCCGGCGTGTCGGCAGAACAGGCATCGAAGCGTGCACCATCCTCGTCCCTGACGAAACGCAGGGTAAAGGGGGTGATAACCGGGCGCGGCGCCGAAATGCTGACCGATGTTATCAGCCCGCGAGGCCGGTCTCGCACAAGCCTGTCGCGGATTGCGTTGCGCTCACGCTCGCTTTGCGCCAGCCCTGTCACCTCGACCTGGTCGGCTGAAATCGAAATCTTGCTGACCGGAATCAAGGTCAGCGCATCCAGACCGAACCTGACGGCCTGTTCCCATCCGAAGGGCACGGGATGGCTGGCCGTTTCAAGCATGTCGAAGGCCGAGATCTCGGGGTCCACGGCCTCGATCCGGGCAATGATATCCCCGGTACCCAGACTGGCTGGCACCAGCCCGATCACGGAAACATCCAGCCCGTTGCGAAGCAATTCGATGGAAAAGCGCGGCGCGGCAACATCCATGGACGGGGCGACAGTCACATTGTCGATGACGCGCTCTGCCGCGACAACCGTGCTGACGGCACTGAGCGCGCGAAAGCGCGTCGCCTCGGAAGGCGCCTCGCCCGAGAGGAACAGAAGCAGCCCGTCGGTGGAAACCCCGGCCCAGTCCAGATTCTCCGCTGCCAGAATATTGCGGGCATCACGCGCAACGACATGCTCGATTCCGCGCACGGCAAGACTGGCCGCCATCATCGAAAGCGCTGCCGCGAGCGCAAAGGCGGCCGCCATCAACAGATAGGCCCTGCGGGTGCCCTGAACCGAGCCAGCCAGCGCGCCAAGGCGCAGCAATACAGACAAGCGATGTTCCCTCATGCAAGTCCCCTAGCGCCAAGGCGCGACGGGCGCAATCACACGAAAAGCGTGATGGCAAGAAACAGCGCAACCAACAAGCCCGCATCACGGTTCGAGCGGAACAGGCGCAGACACATCTGCGTGTCGTTGATGTCCAGCTTGGCAAGCTGCCAGTTCATGTGCCCGCCCAGTGCCCAGGCCCCGGCCAGGCCGATCGACATTTTCAGCGGGTCGGCCAGCGGCGCCAGCGCATAGATGATGGCGAGCGACATCAGCACGACAGTAGCTATCAGAAAGCCACGCAACCAGGTTTCGGTATTCTCGCCAAAGAGCCGTGCGGTGGACTTCACCCCGATCAGTTCATCATCCTCGCGGTCCTGATGGGCATAGATCGTATCGTAGAACAGTGTCCAGCTTATCCCCGCCAGATAAAGGAACACTGCGGGCAGGCCCAGTGACCCGGTCTGCGCGGTCCAGGCCAGCAGTGCGCCCCAGTTGAAGGCAAGCCCCAGAAAGACCTGCGGCCACCATGTAAACCGCTTGGCGAACGGATAGATCGCGACCAGCGCCAGTGACAGGATGCCCAACCCCACCGCCGCCCAGTTGAAGGTGAACAGGATCAACGCGGCGACCCCGGATTGCACGCCCATCCAGATCATGGCTTCGCGCACACTCACCTGCCCCGAGGGAATAGGGCGCGAGCGGGTGCGGGCGACCTTGTCGTCGATGTCGCGGTCGGTGATGTCGTTCCAGGTGCAGCCTGCGCCGCGCATCAGGAACGCCCCTATTGCGCAGCCCAGGAATATCCAGAAGGTCAGCCAGCCTGCGGTATCGGGTGCTGCGGCGGCCCCCAGGAAAGCTCCCCACCAGCACGGCAGAAGCAACAGCCAAGTGCCGATGGGCCGGTCGGCGCGTGACAGGCGCAGATATGGTTTCAGATCATCCGGGGCATAGGCGTCAACCCAGTTGAGCGCAGGCGCGTCGGCCACCCGCTGGGGTGGTTCCTCACCCTCTGGCCTTTGCTCTGGCTCGGTCATATTGTCACCCTCATGGTCACGACGCGCGCGAAAATCCGCCTCTTTGTAGAGCAGCCCTTGGGCGAGGGGCAAGAGATAGCCCTGTCGCAGGCGCAATCGCACTATCTGGTCAATGTCATGCGGCAGGGTGCCGGTACCGCAATCGCACTGTTCAACAACCGCGATGGCGAATGGCTGGCGCATCTGACCCAGGCGGGCAAACGCGGTGCCACCGCCCTCTGCAAGGTGCAGGGCGCGCCCCGGCACCCGCCGCCCGATCTCTGGCTGCTCTTTGCCCCCATAAAGAAGGCCCGGACCGATTTCATTGTCGAGAAGGCCACGGAACTCGGCGTCGCGCGCATCCTGCCCGTGCAGACCGATTTCACCAATGCCGAGCGTATCCGTCAGGACCGGCTGCAAGCCCACGCCATCGAGGCCGCCGAGCAATGTGGCGGCACCCATGTCCCCGAAGTGGCCCCACTCGCGCCACTGGCGCAGGTTCTCGACACCTGGCCAGAGGGGCGCGCACTGATCTGGGCCGATGAGACCCTCGCCGGCGACTCGGCTGCGCCGCGCATCCTGCCGCCTGCCCCGGCGGCCATCCTGATCGGCCCCGAAGGCGGGTTTTCCCCGTCCGAGCGCAGCCGTCTGGCTGCGCTGCCGATGGTCCATGCCATGACGCTCGGCCCCCGCATCCTGCGCGCCGACACGGCCGCCGCAGCCGCACTGACGCTCTGGCAGGCGACCCGGGGCGACTGGACATGACCGCCTTCATCCGCCCGGAACTGCGCGCCTTTCTCGCCCGCTGGTCCGAGGTGCTGACGGGGCTGTGCATCGCAGCCTTCGGGCTGTGGGCCTTGCAGGCGCGCGACAGTTTTTTCCAGCTCCTGGCCGTTCTGGTGGTGCTGGCCGGGCTGGGGCTTGCACTGATCGGCTGGCGGCGGCTGCGTTTTCGCCGCACCGGAGCAGCCCCCGGCGTGGTCCAGTTGGTCGAGGGCCAGATCTCCTTTTTCGGCCCGGAGACAGGTGGCTTCATCGCGCTGCGCGATCTGGTCGAACTGCATCTTGTGGCGCATGGCAAGGTCTGGCTGCTGGTCACTGCGGATGACACGCGGCTCGAAATTCCCGTGGCCGCGACAGGCAGCGAAGCCCTGTTCGATGCCTTTGCCACACTGCCCGGGCTGAACATGCCCGCGCTCCTTGCCGCACTGGATATGCCCGACCCGCCGCCGACACGCGCGCTCTGGCTGCACCCGGCACGACAGGGGCGTCACCTGCGACTCCGCTGAGCCGTGACGGAGGCTTGACTTGCGTCCACGCAACCCTCAAGTCTCGAGCGCGAGACAGAAGGCAGGATCGGAGCACGCATGTCCATTCCCCAGACCGGCGGCGGGCCGATCGAAAGCAAGGCACAACTGGCAGAATACCTGGCGTCGGGTTGCAAACCGAAGGCGCAGTGGCGCATCGGAACCGAACACGAGAAATTCGGCTATTGCCGAGACACGCTGCTGCCCATCCCCTATGAGGGGCCGCGCTCGGTCAGGGCTGTTCTAGAGGGGCTGCGCGACCGTTTTGGCTGGTCGCCCGTGCTGGAAGCCGGGCATATCATCGGGCTGGAAAAGGACGGCGCGAATATCAGCCTCGAACCGGGCGGGCAACTGGAACTTTCCGGCGCACCGCTCGAGACCATCCACCAGACCTGCGACGAGGTGAACGAACACCTGCGGCAGGTGCGTTCGGTCGCTGACGAGATCGGCGTGGGTTTCTTCGGGCTCGGGGCCGCCCCGATCTGGAGCCATGATCAGATGCCGATGATGCCCAAGGGCCGCTACCGGCTGATGACCGATTACATGGACCGCGTCGGCACCTCGGGCAAGATGATGATGTATCGCACCTGCACGGTGCAGGTGAATCTCGATTTCGCCTCCGAGGCGGACATGGTGCAGAAGATGCGCGTGGCAATCGCGCTCCAGCCCGTGGCCACGGCGCTCTTTGCAAATTCGCCCTTCTTCGAGGGCAAGCCCAATGGTCACAAGAGCTGGCGCGCGCGGGTCTGGCGCCATCTGGACGCGGCGCGCACAGGTATGCTGCCATTCGTCTTTGACGAGAGTTTCGGGTTCGAGGCCTGGGTGGACTACGCGCTCGATGTGCCGATGTATTTTGTCTATCGCGACGGAAGATACATCGACGCCCTGGGCCAGTCTTTCCGCGATTTCCTTGCCGGACGCCTGCCTGCCCTGCCGGGCGAGGTGCCCACGCTTTCGGACTGGGCCGATCACCTGACCACGATCTTCCCCGAGGCGCGGGTCAAGAAATTCATCGAGATGCGCGGCGCCGATGGTGGCCCCTGGCGCAGGCTCTGCGCGCTGCCCGCGCTCTGGGTGGGTCTGACCTATGACCAGGGCGCACTCGATGCCGCATGGGATCTGGCAAAGGGCTGGGATCACGAGACGCGCGAGGAATTGCGGGTCGCCGCCTCGGTGGACGGGCTCCAGGGCAAGGCAGGCAGTCTGCGCCTGCATGATCTGGCGCGCGAGGTGGTCGAGATTGCCGAAGCCGGGCTGAAAGCCCGTGCATGCCCCGGCGCGGGAGGGTTGCTGCCCGACGAGACGCATTTCCTCAATGCGCTCAGGGACAGCGTCGAGAGCGGGCAGACCCCGGCCGATGAATTGCTGGCCCGCTACCATGGTGACTGGCAGGGCGATCTGACCCGGATCTATGCCGAATACAGCTATTGACGCCCGGCTTGACTTCGCTGCGCCAGCAGGTGCAAGCACTGCCCATGACACGGCCCACGACCCCTTCCCCGGGCGACCGCCCGCGCCCGAGGACAAGCCCTCGGCACTGGCTTGAAGACCGCCTGACAGGTGCGCTTCTCGGCATCGCGCGCGCGCTGCCCTATCGATGGCGCATCCCGGCTTTCGGCTGGCTGGGCGCATATGTCATTGGCCCGCTGGCCGGAATGCGGCAGCGCGTGCGGGCCAATCTGGCGCTCGTTTTTCCGGAAATGCCCGCCCGCGAGGTCAGGCGCCTTTCCCACGCTGTGCCCGGCAACCTGACCCGCGCCCTCGCCGAGACCTTCTCTGGTGACGCGTTCATCGCGCAGGTCCGAAACAGCCCGGTCGAGGGCAATGGCCTGCCTGCGCTCGAAGCCGCGCGCAAATCGCGACGCCCTGTTGTCGTGGTGACAGCCCATCTGGGAAACTACGATGTCGCGCGCGTCACCCTGCGCGAGCGCGGCTTTCTCATCGTCGGACTTTACATGCCGATGCAGAACCCTGCCTTCAATGCACGCTATGTCGCGGCCATGTCGCATATCGGCCCGGCGTATCCACGCGATCGCGCAGGGCTTGCGGAACTGCTCCGGCACCTGCGCGCGGGCGGGATGATCGGACTGGTGGCCGATCACTTCATGTCGCGCGGCGAACTGATCGACTTCATGGGCCAGCCCGCGCGTACATCGACGGCCCCGGCCGAGATGGCGCTGAAATATGACGCGCTGCTTGTGCCGGTCTATGGCATTCGCAATCGCGATGGTCTGACATTCCGCGTCCGCATCGAGTCTCCGATCCCGCACAGCGACCCGCTGACCATGACCCGCGCGCTCAATGCCTCTCTCGAAGCCGCGGTGCGCGACCACATGGACCAGTGGATGTGGACGCACCGGCGCTGGAAACGGAACAAGCCCGAAGGCTCGGCCTGACGAGGACACCTGCGTGCGCCGTGGCGTAGGGTGGGTGGTTCTGCCCCGCAAGGGGAGGTTCACCCATCGACTCAGCGCCGCGATGCAGCCTCTGTCTCGGGCTCGACGGGCTTGGGCTTGTCATCATAGCGCGGATCAAGGATCCGCTGCCCGTCACCTTCGGGGTCGTCATACATGCCCTTGCGCAGTGTCCAGAGAAAGGCCACCAGACCCAACAGCCCAAGAAACAGCGATGCCGGTATCAGAATGACCAGAACTTCCATGATAAGTCCTTACTTCAGCCGCAACGCATTCAGGGTCACGGTGATTGACGAGATCGACATCACGAACGCGGCCCAGAGCGGGGTAGCATAGCCGAACAGCGCGATCGGCACGAAGATGGTGTTGTAGATCCCGGATTGCCAGAGGTTTTCGCGGATCCGCCGGAGCGCGGTTGCGGACATGCGCAGGGCGTCGGCCACAGGCGACAGGTCACGCCCCAGAAGCACCATGTCGGAAGCCGCCCTTGCCGCATCAAGCGCAGAGGCAGGCGAGATGGAAACATGCGCGCTCGAAAGCGCGACAGTATCATTCAGCCCGTCACCCACCATCAACACCTTGTGGCCCTGCGCGTGCAGATCGGCTATGGCGCGTGCCTTCTCCTGCGGCAGCGCTTCAGCCTGCCAGTCGGGAATGCCCAGTCGCTGCGCCAGATCGCGCACGGCGGCAGGCACATCGCCCGATATCAGCCGCACCGCCTTGCCCTGGGCCTGAAGCGCCTGCACCACCTCGACCGCGCCAGGGCGCAACTGGTCGGCGAAGGTGAAGGCGCAGGTCTCGTCGCCGATGGCCAGGTAAGCCGCAGTCACCCGGCGCGGCTCGGCGCCCACCCAGGGCGCGCGCCCAAGCCGGACGCGGATACCCTGCCACAGGCCCTCGACGCCATGGCCCGCCTGCTCGGTAATCGAATCCACCTCGGCCGCCTGCACGCCGCGGTCACGCAGCGCACGCGCCAGAGCAATCGACAGTGGGTGACCAGACGCCTCGGCCAGGGTCAGCGCAACGCGGGCGGCCTCGGCCGGGTGCAGGTCCAGGTTGGTCGGGACCGGCGTGCCCATCGTCAGCGTTCCTGTCTTGTCAAAGATCACCACATCGACCTCTGCCAGCCGCTCCAGCGCGGTGCCGTCCTTGATCAGCAGACCCTTGCGAAACAGCTTGCCGCTGGCCGATGTCACCACTGCGGGGACGGCGAGACCAAGCGCACAGGGGCAGGTGATGATCAGGCTTGCCACCGCGATATTCATGGACAGCCGCAGATCACCACCCGAAATCCAGTACCAGACGATGAAGGCGCCCAGTGACAGGATCGGAATGGTCGGCGCATAGGCGGCGGCGGCACGTTCGGCGATGGTGGTGTAGCGCATCCGCGCCGATTCCGCATTGGCGACCAGATCGGCCATGCGGTGCAGCGAACTGTCCTTGCCCGCGGCCGTGACCTGCACCTGCAGGGGGCCTGTCAGGTTGACCTCGCCCGCGCTCACGACATGGCCCGGCGCGGCGAATACCGGCAAAGTCTCGCCCGTCAGCAGCGCGCGGTCGATTTCGGACTTCCCCGCGATCACGACACCATCTACCGGTACACGCCCCCCCGGACGGACCAGAACCA
>SKYA01000053.1 GCA_007128135.1 Paracoccaceae bacterium
AGCGCGCGTGTGCGGTCGTGCCCGCCGCCCAGACCGTCGGCGCAGTCGGCCAGACCGTCCCAGTGCAGCCCGCCCGTGATCCAGGCAGCGGCTCCCATGGCGATCAGCGCCGCAAGCAGCGGACCAAGCCCCAGCGCCACTGCCCCGGCATGGGCGCCCCAGAAGACCAGGCCGACGACAAGCCCTGCCAGCGGATAGGCCCAGGCGGCGCTGGCAAGACAGGGCGCGGGGTCGGGCAGACGCCCGACAGGCAGGCATGTGAGCAGGATCAGCGCCAGTTGGGCCTCGCGCAGGCGCTCAAACATGCTCATGCACCGGCAATTCCGGCCTCGGCAAAGGTGGCCATGTCATTGTGGCATGCGAGCGCACCGCGCAGCACCGTCAGCGCAAGCGCGGCCCCGGTGCCTTCGCCCAGCGCCATCCCGAGGTCGAGCAGGGGGGCCTTGTCGAGACTTGCGCACAGGCGTGCATGGCCCGGCTCGGCGCTGCGATGGCCGACGAGGCAATGGTCGAGCAGGCCGGGCGCCGCGGCATGCAGGGGCGCGACAGCGGCAGTGCAGATATAACCGTCAAGCAGCACGGGCACCCGCGCAAGGCGTGCGGCCAGCACCGCCCCGCAAAGCGCTGCCTGTTCGCGCCCGCCAAGTGCGGCCAGAACCTGCAGCGGGGCCTTGTCTCGGTGCAGCGCGACGGCCCTGGCAACAACCGCGCGCTTGCGCGCGAGCCCGGCTTCGGTGCTGCCGGTGCCGGGGCCGACCCAGTCCTCGGGCGTGCCACCGAAGAGGGCATGGGCCAATGCGGCCGAAATCGTGGAATTGCCGATCCCCATCTCGCCCAGGACGAGGATATCCGCGCCCGGATCGACAGCGACGGCACCTGCGTTCAGCGCGGCGAGGCAGTCGGCCTCGGTCATGGCGGCGCTTTCGGTGAAATCCGCAGTCGGGCGGTCGAGGTCCAGCGCGACCACCCGCAGATCGGCTCCGGCCAGCGCGCAGAGCTGGTTGATTGCTGCGCCGCCTGCCTCGAAATTCGTGACCATCAGGGCGGTCACTTCCTGGGGGAACGGGTTGACGCCCTGCGCGCAGACCCCGTGATTGCCCGCGAAGACCAGCGCCTGTGCCTTGCTGATCCCAGGACGGTCGGTGCCCTGCCATCCGGCCATGAACAGGGCCATCTCCTCCAGCCGCCCGAGCGAACCGGGCGGCTTGGTCAACTGCCCCTGGCGGGCGGCGGCGCGGTCCGTGGCCTTTGCATCGGGGGCGGGCAGGTCCAGCCGCAGGATGTCATCGAGCGCGGCAAGGGGAAAGGCATCGGTCATCGGGGTTTCATCCTGAGCGGTTGGCCCGCGACGCAGAGCCAGACTTCGTTGCAGACCCCGGCGAGGGTCTGGTTACTCCAGCCGGCGGCATCGCGAAACTGTCTTGCCAGCCTGTTTTCGGGCACGATCCCCGCACCGACCTCGTTTGTCACGATCACGACCGGGGCCGCGAGTTGCGGCACAAGCGCGGCCAGCGCGGTGACTTCGGCTTCCCAGTCCTGCCCCGAGAGCATCAAGTTGCTCAGCCAAAGCGTGATGCAGTCGACCAGCCGTGCCGGGCCGCTGTCGCTGTCGCGCAGCGCCTGGGTCAGCGCGAAGGGCGCGTTGAGCGTCTGCCATTCCGGCCCGCGCCGCGCCTTGTGGCGGGCAATGCGTTCGGCCATCTCGGCATCTTGCGCCTCGGCGGTTGCGATATAGATCGCAGGCGTGCCGAAGCCGAGCGTCATGCGCTCGGCCAGAACGCTCTTGCCCGAGCGCGCACCCCCTGTGATCAGAATCGACTTCCGCATGAGAACGTGACAAAGCACATCGACTCCGCAATGAAAAGCCAGATGCCCGAGCTTGCCGCCAACGAACTGATCGTGATCCGCCATGCCCCCGCCGACACGCAGGGACGGTTGTGCGGGCGGCGCGATGTGCCCGCGCTTGTGCCGGATGCGGCGGCTCTGGCGTCGCTGGCAGAGGCGCTGCGCGATGTCGCGCAGATTGTCGCAAGCCCGGCGCTGCGCTGCCGCCAGACGGCGCAGGTGCTCTGGCCGCGCCGCGCGCCTGAATTGGAGGCGCGTCTGTGGGAGCAGGATTTCGGCGCGCAGGAAGGCATGGCCCATGCCGATCTGCCTGATCTCGGGGCGCTGTCACTGACGGAACTGGCGCGGCACGTCCCGCCCGAGGGCGAGAGTTTCGCCGATATGGTCGCGCGCGCACAGCCAGCGCTGCGCGGCCTTGCCCGGCAGGCCAGGACGGCTGGCCCGGTGGCTGTCGTGGCCCATGCCGGAACCGCCCGCGCCGCGCTGGCGCTGGCGCTGGGCGACGTGTCTGCCGCGCTGGCCTTCGAGATCGCGCCTCTGTCGCTGACCCGGCTGCGCTGCCTGCCGGAGGGGGCCTTCTCGGTGGTGCAGGTCAATGGGCAGGTCTGAGCGCATGGCCCATGTGGCGGGGCATTTCGGCGAATGGCTGCAGGGGCTTGCTGGAGCCGATGGCGTGGTGGTGCTGGTCACGCTGGCCTGCCCGGAACGGGGTGTGCGCGCCCTCTGGCAGGATGCGCCCGAACTGAACCTTGTGCAGAATGCTGCGCTGCTGGACGTTGCGCGCGCGCGGTCCTTCCTTGCGGCGCTTGGACTGCCCGCGCGCGGGGCGATAACGCTGCAGGCCGAATTGCCGCCCGGTGGCGGCGCGGGCATGTCCACGGCGGCACTGGTGGCGCTGGCGCGGGCCGCAGATGCCGACGAGGGGCGCATCGCCCGCGCCTGCCTTGCGGTCGAGGGGGCAAGCGACCCGCTGATGCTGCCTGCGCCGGATCAGGCGCTCTGGTCATCGCGCCAGGCGCGTGTTCTTGCGGCCATGCCCCCGCCCCCCGAGGCCGAGATTCTGGGCGGGTTTCTTGGTCCGATGGAGCGCACAAATGCCAGCGATACGCGCTTTCCGGCTGTCGATGATCTGGTGGCGGAATGGGCCAGTGGGCCGGAGCTTGCACAGGCGGCCTGCATCGCCAGCCGCTCGGCTGCCCGCACGACAGCGCTGCGCGGCCCTGCGCGTGACCCCACCCCGACGCTGGCGCGGAGGCTGGGCGCGCTTGGCTGGGCACGGGCGCATACCGGCCCCGCACGGGCGCTGATCTTTCCGCCGGGGTCTGTGCCGCATGGCGCAGCGCGCGTGCTGGAAGAGGCCGGATTTGCTGGCGTTTTCCGGTTTCGTACCGGAGTGCGGGGCACGGTCCGGGCATGAGTTTCGCGCTGATGATGGCCGTTGCCATGGGCATTGACGCGGCCCTCGGCTGGCCTGCCCGCCTTTATGCGCGGATCGGGCATCCGGTGACATGGCTGGGTGCGCTGATCGCCGTGCTGGAGGCGCGCTGGAACCGGGGAAAGGCGCGGCGGGTTGCAGGCGCAATCGTGAGCCTCGTGGTGATTGCTGCTGCTGTTCTGCCTGCGCTGGCACTGCAATGGCTGCTCCCCGCGGGAATGTGGGGTCTGGTCCTTGGCGGCTGTCTGGCCTGGCCTCTGGTGGCCGGGCGGGCGCTGCACGAGCATGTTGCCGCAGTTGCGCGCCCCCTTGTCGCCGGCGACGTTGAGTCCGCCCGCAATGCCGTTGCCATGATCGTCGGTCGTGACCCGGCGCAGCTTGACGCGGCTGGGGTGGGGCGGGCGGCGCTCGAATCGCTGGCCGAGAACAGTTCGGACGGGGTGGTGGCGCCGCTGTTCTGGGGGCTGGTCGCAGGGCTGCCGGGCATCACCGCCTACAAGGCCGTCAACACGCTCGATTCGATGATCGGCCACCGCACCGAGCGCCATGAGGAGTTCGGCAAATTCGCCGCACGGCTGGATGACCTGCTTAACCTGGTGCCTGCGCGGCTGACAGGGCTGCTGATCGTGCTGGTCTCTGCCCGCCCCCGCGCCGCGTTCAGCGTGATGCGTCGCGACGCGCGCGCCCATCGCTCGCCCAATGCGGGCTGGCCCGAGGCCGCCCTTGCCGGTGCGTTGGGTATCCGCCTGTCGGGCCCGCGCGCCTATGCCGACCGCCTGGTGCGGGAACCCTGGCTGAACGCCGGTGCCCCGGACCCGATGCCGCAGGATCTGACACGCGGGCTTGCGCTCTATCTGCGTGCCATGGTTCTGTGCGGTGCGGGGCTTGTGGCGCTCGGAATGCTGACAGGGGTGTGAATGCGTGATCATGGCGGCGATATCGACCAGGCGATGGCGCAGTTCGGGGGCGATAACTGGATCGACCTCTCGACCGGCATCAACCGCCGGTCCTATCCCATGCCGCCGCTGGAGTTGCATGCACTCGCGGCCCTGCCCACCGCCTCGGATATGGCCGCGCTCGAGTCTGCTGCTGCCAACGCCTATGGCGCGCGCGGCCCGGTCGTGGCGCTGGCCGGTGCGCAGGCCGCGATCCAGCTTCTGCCGCGCCTCGGGCCTCCGGGCCACGCGGCCATCCTCAGCCCGAGCTATAACGAACACGCTGCGTCACTGGCCGCGCAGGGCTGGGAAGTGCAGGCAGTTCGCGACATTGCCGCGATGAAGGGGGCCGATCTGGCCGTGGTGGTCAACCCCAACAACCCCGATGGCCGCTCATGGACGCCCGAGGTCCTTCTCGAACTGGCGGGGCATGTCGGACGGCTGGTGGTTGACGAGAGCTTCGCCGACCCGCATCCCGGGCTGTCGCTGGCAGGACGGTTGCCCGATCTGGCCGAGCGTGTGGTGGTGCTGCGCTCTTTCGGCAAGTTCTTCGGGCTGGCAGGGCTGCGGCTGGGTTTCGTGCTGTGCGGGCCCGGGACCGCCGCGCAACTGCGCGGGCTTGCCGGGCCCTGGGCGGTCAGCGGTCCGGCGATCGTCGCTGGCAGGCAGGCACTGGAGGACCGCGCATGGCAGGGGATGATGCGATCGCATCTTCAGTCCGCGTCCGCACGCCTCGCGGCCCTCGCGGAGTCGCGCACAGGCTGGTCCACAGAGGGGCGCACGGCGCTGTTCGTGACTGCCCGAACGCCCGACGCCGAGGCCGCGCAGGCACATCTGGCCCGCGCAGGGATCTGGACGCGGCGCTTTCCCTACAGCACGCACTGGCTGCGTCTGGGCCTGCCGGGAACCGAACAGGAGTGGACGCGGCTTGCGGATGCGCTCCCGGACCGCTGACATCAGTCAGCGTGCCAGTGCCAGAAGACCCGCAACATCGAGATGGGACTCGAGATGCGCGGCAAGGGCATCGAGCGTGGCATCGACCCGGGCACCATATGCCCCGTTCGGTGCCTGCACCCCGAACCCTGCAAGCCAGGCCGCGCGGAAGGCATCATCCGCGAACATGCCGTGCAGGTAGCTGCCACATACCCGCCCGTCGGCGCTGACCGCCCCTTCGGGCTGGCCCGCGACATGGGCAAAGGGCCGTGCGCGGTCGGGGCCGTCGCTGCGACCAAGGTGAATCTCGTAGCCCTCGAAAGGACGCCCCGTCGCGGCATGGGTTGCGCGCACAAGGCTCAGGCGCTTGTCGGGGGACATGACGGTGTCGATTTCCAGCAGGCCCAGTCCCGTATCTGCCCCGGCACTCCCCTCGAGTCCCCCGGGGTCGGCAATCCGGTGGCCGAGCATCTGGTAGCCACCACAGATGCCCAGCACATGCCCGCCGCGCCGGACATGGGCGCGCAGGTCGATATCCCAGCCCTGCGCGCGCAGAAAGGCCAGATCCCCGCGCGTGGATTTCGTGCCGGGCAAGATGACGACATCGGCATCACCGGGAATGGCGCGCCCTTCGCCCAGCATGGTCAGCCGCACCGAGGGTTCCTGTGCCAGCGGGTCGAGGTCGTCGAAATTCGCGATCCGGCCGAGGCAGAGGCAGACGACATGCAACCCGGTCGCGCGTGACGGCGCCGCGATGTCGAGCGCATCCTCGGCGGGCAGTCGCCAGGCGTCGGCAAACCACGGCAGAACGCCGAAACCGCGCCATCCGGTGCGCGCCTCGATCAGCGCGTAGCCATCATCGAACAGGCGCGGATCACCGCGGAACTTGTTGATCAGAAACCCTGCGACCAGCGCCGCGTCGCCCGGCTCGATAACCGCCTGCGTGCCGACGATCTGGGCAATCACGCCGCCCCGATCTATGTCTCCCACCAGTACCACAGGCACATCGGCAGCACGGGCAAAGCCCATATTGGCGATGTCGCCGTTACGCAGATTGACCTCGGCGGGGCTGCCCGCACCCTCGACGATCACCAGTTCATGGCCTGCGCGCAGGCGGTTGAAACTCTCCAGCACGGCGCCGAGCAGGCGCGGCTTGAGCGCCTGATAGTCCCGGGCCCGTGCGGTGGTCAGCCGCCTGCCCTGCACGATGACCTGCGCGCCGGTATCGGTTTCGGGCTTGAGCAGGACGGGGTTCATGTCGGTCACAGGGTCCAGCCCGCAGGCCAGCGCCTGCAGGGCCTGCGCGCGCCCGATCTCGCCGCCATCAAGGGTCACGGCCGCATTGTTGGACATGTTCTGCGGCTTGAACGGCACAACCGAGAGCCCGCGTGCGCGCGCTGCCCGGCACAGCCCCGCAACCAGCATCGACTTGCCGACATTGCTGCCGGCGCCCTGTACCATCAACGCCTTCACCGCACCCCTCCGGCTGGTGCGACATGCCACTGACCTGCGCCTCCGGCGGGGATATCCGGACAAGGATGAAGGCGCAGGGCGCGGCACCGCGCCTCGGGCCGGTGAACCGGGGGAGGCGCGGTGCTTTCACCCTTGGCGGTCATCGGGATCCCTCCCTGCACCGCTCCGCCAGCATCTCGCAGAAAGGTAAACAATCCCTTTTCATCCTTGCAAAAATATCCCGGGGGGGCGACCGAAGGGAGCGGGGGCAGAGCCCCCCAACCACGCTCTCAGAACTCGACCCCGTGTTGCGCCTTGATCCCGTCTCGGAAAGGGTGCTTGATGAGGGTCATCTCGGTCACGAGATCGGCCGCCTCGATCAGTTCCGGCTTCGCATTGCGTCCGGTCAGGCAGACATGGGTCATGTGCGGTTTCTGCGTCAGCAGGAACGTCACCACCTCGTCGATATCGAGATAGTCGTAGCGCAGCGCGATGTTGATCTCATCAAGCAGCACGAATCGGATCTCGGGGTCGAGGATCTGTTCCTGTGCGATCCGCCAGCCATTCTGCGCTGCTGCCACATCGCGTTCGCGGTCCTGGGTTTCCCAGGTGAAGCCCTCGCCTGAGACGAGGAAACGGCACTCATCGGCGAAGCGCGTGCGCAGGAAGGTCTTCTCGCCGGTCTCCCAGTTGCCCTTGATGAACTGGACCACCGCGCAGGGCATGCCATGGGCTATGCAGCGCATGATCATGCCGAATCCCGAGGAGGACTTGCCCTTGCCGGTGCCGGTATGGACCATGATCAGGCCCTTCTCCCCGGTCTTGGTCTTCATCATCTCGTCGCGCGCGGCCTTGATCCGTTTCATCTTTTCATTGTGGCGGCGGGTGATCTCGTCCATCGCGGCGTCCTCGTGCTTGACAGTTGCGGGCAGGCGTGTCCAAGTGGCCCGGCTGGTGCCTGTGGTAACAGGTGAAAAGGGAATGCGCGAGGCCGAATCCCGGCCCAGACGCAGCCGCCCCCGCGACCGTGACCGGAGAGGTCGCCCAATGCCACTGACCCCGAAAGGGTCGGGAAGGCGGGACGACCGCAGAGGTGAAGACCTCGGAATCCGCAAGCCGGGAGACCTGCCAGCGCATAAGCGGCCCTGACAGGGGCATATCAACCGGCGGGGTGACTGGTTGGGCTTGTGTCGGATTGCGCCATTGTCGCAGCCGTCCCAGCCTTGACACCCTGCGTAACAGATGCGTGGCGGGTGGTCGCGCAGGGAAACGAGGGATGAGGATAGCTCGCGGGTTTCATGCCGGGGTTGGCCGGGCTGCTGGGGCAGCTTGCGCGGTCCATGGCGGTGTCGCGTGCGGCGTACCCGAGCGCAGTCCGGGTCACGCGCAGGGTCGTTCAAAGCGGCACGATAATTCCCCTGTCGCCCCCGACCAGGCCGAGTCGCTCACCGGACCTTTCGGCGCGCAGGCCAACCGGTTCCCGCGCGCCAGTGTGCATCCACGCGCCAGTAACACGCTGGCAGAACTGCAGCGGCGCGGCATGGCTGCGCTTTCGCGTCATGACCGCGCATTGTCCGCGAGGTGCCTGTCGGGCGCGGGCGCGGAAGATGGGGCGCAGACCCGTGTTGGTGCCATCGCCCGTCCGGGGGCGGGGATCGACCGGCTGTTCGAGAGTCCTTCCGCGGCACCCGAAGGCGACAGGAGGGCGCCGCCTCCAGGCCGGCAAGCGCCGGATCGCCTCGCGCTGCATTTTGCCGCCTTCGCGATCGACTCCGCACGTTTTGCGCAGACGGAGCGCGGCAGAGCAGATCCCGACAACCTGCTGCATGACCCGAGGCATTCCCGCATGGCGCGCCATGCCGACTTCCGTGAACGCTGAACCACAAGAAAGGATATATGATGATGACGCGTTTCCTGACCCTGCCCGCCCTGCTGCTTGCAGGCCCGGCGCTTGCGCATCACCCGCTTGGGGGTGATGCACCGCAGACCATTGTCCACGGCCTGATCTCGGGTCTTGCACACCCGGTCATCGGGCTGGACCATCTGGCCTTCGTGGTGCTGGTCGGTCTTGCGGCGGCCTTCGCTGGCCGGTCTCTGGCCGGGCCGCTTGCCTTTGTCGGGGCGACGCTGGCGGGAACGGCGCTGATCCTGCTCGGGGTCGCGCTGCCGATGGCCGAACTGGTCATCGCTGCTTCCGTGGTCGTTCTGGGAGCGCTGCTGCTGACGGGTCGCCAGGTCTCGGGGCCGATCGCGCTGGCGGGGTTTGCCATCGCAGGTGTCTTTCACGGCTGGGCTTATGGTGAGGCTGTCATCGGTTCGACACCGATGCCGATCCTTGCCTACCTGCTGGGTTTCGGCGTGGTCCAGTTCGCGATTGCGGCGGCTGTGGCGCAGCTGGCGGGACGGATGCCGGAGGCGCGCGGCGCCCGGATGCAGGCGCGGCTTGCGGCGGCGGTCTGTCTTGGCGTGGGGCTCGTCTTCATGGTCGAGACCGTCGAGCACATGATCCTTGGCTGAACCGACCAAGACGGGCGGCCCGCAGGGCCGCCCGCCCTGCGAATGGATGGCATCATGTCACAGTTCCCTGTCGAGCTCCTGGTCTGCACCCGCTGTCGCGGTGGCGACGATCCGGCCGATGACGATGTGCGCCCCGGCGCAAGACTGCATCAGCGGCTGGCCGAGACCGGGCTGGACGGGGTGCGCCTGACGCCGGTAGAATGCCTGTCCAACTGTGCGCAGGGCTGCACCATCGCCCTGCGCGGGCCGGGGCGCTGGACCTATGTCTATGGCCGGATTGTCGCCGAAGGTGATCTGGCGCCGGTCATCGATGGCGCGCGGAAATATGCGGCCAGCACGGACGGGCTGGTGCCATGGCGCGAACGTCCCGAGCATTTCCGCAGGAACTGCATCGCCCGCATTCCCCCTCTGGAGACTTCCTGACATGCAGACACTCGAAAAACTCCCCGTCACTGTCATCACGGGCTTTCTGGGCTCGGGCAAGACGACGCTCATCAGCCACCTGCTGCGCAACCCCGGCGGGCGGCGGCTGGCCGTGGTGGTCAATGAATTCGGTGAGGTCGGCGTGGATGGCGACATCCTGCGGGGCTGTGCGCTGCCTGACTGCCCCGAGGAGAATATCGTCGAGCTGGCCAATGGCTGCATCTGCTGCACGGTGGCGGATGACTTCATCCCCACCATCGAGGCGCTGATGAAGCTCGACCCGCGCCCCGATCATATCCTGATCGAGACCTCGGGGCTGGCCCTGCCCAAACCCCTGCTCAAGGCGTTCGACTGGCCCGCCATCCGCTCGCAGATCACGGTGGATGGCGTGATCGCGCTGGCCGATGCCGATGCCGTGGCCTCGGGCCGTTTTGCGCCCGATGTGGCGGCTGTGGACCGGCAGCGCGAGGCGGATGACAGTCTGGACCATGAAACACCTCTTTCCGAAGTTTTCGAGGACCAGATCGCCTGCGCCGATATCGTGTTGTTGACCAAGCCCGACCTGGCCGGGGCCGAAGGGATTGCCCGCGCACGCGCGGTCATCGCCGCCGAGGCGCCGCGCGCGCTGCCCGTGATCGAGGTGGCGGAGGGTGTGGTCGATCCGCGCATCATCCTCGGGCTGGGGGCAGCGGCGGAGAATGACCTTGACGCGCGGCCCAGCCACCATGACGGGCATGATGACCACGAGCACGAGGATTTCGAGAGTGTCGTGATCGACCTGCCCGAAATCGCCGATCCGGCGGCACTGGCCGCGCGGATAGAAGCCCTTGCACGCGAGCAGAACATCCTGCGCGTGAAGGGGTATGCGGCGGTTGCGGGCAAGCCCATGCGCCTGCTGGTGCAGGCGGTGGGCGCGCGGGTGCGGCACCAGTACGACCGCCCCTGGGGCGCGAATGAACTGCGGCACGGGCGGCTTGTGGTAATCGCCGAACATGACGACATCGACGCGGAGGCGATCCGCGCAATGCTGTTGCCATCGCAGGTCGGCTGACAAAGAGCGCGCGCCATGCATGTCATCTTCCGCGAGAGCCACGGGCTGGACGAGACCGAGACCCCGACCGATCTGGGCCAGAGCCCGGCGGATCTGGTGGTGCTCTCCTTCTCCGACAGTGATCTGGGCGCCTTCGCGGCGGGCTGGCACCGGGCAGGCGGCCCGCAGGGCCGCCTGCCATCGCTGAGGCTGGCCAATCTGGCCGCGCTGCGCCACCCGCTTTCGGTTGATACCTATGTCGAGAACACGCTGGAGGGGGCGCGCGGCATCCTGATCCGGCTGATCGGGGGCGTTCCCTACTGGTCTTACGGGTTGCAGCAGGTCGAGGCTCTGGCGCGCGCGCGCGGCATTGCGCTGGCGGTCCTGCCTGGCGACGGGCGGCCCGATGAGCGGCTGGACGCGGCCTCGACGGTTCCGGCCTCGACCCTGCGCCAGCTCAAGCGGCTGTGCGATACAGGTGGTGCCGTCGCTGCGCAGGCCGCGCTTGCGCAGCTTGCGCTCTCCGCAGGGCTTTATGCCGGGCCGGTGGCCGGGGCCAAGAGCCTGCCCGATGTGGGCGCCTGGAGCCCGGAGCATGGCGTTTGCTGCCCGCTTGTCCGAGGCTGCAACGAGAGGCCCGTGGTGCCGGTTGTCTTCTACCGGTCCTGGCTTGTCGCCGCCGATCTGGACCCGGTGGCCACGCTGTGCGAGGCACTGCGGGCGCGGGGTTTCGCGCCGCTTGGCCTGTTCGTGCCGTCGCTGAAAGCGCCCGAGGCGCGGGGATGGCTGGCGCGGCAGGTGGCCGCGCTGCGGCCTGCGGCCATTGTCAATGCGACCTCGTTTTCCGGGCGCGGCGAGGCTGGCGACTCGCCGCTCGACATTGCGGGCGTGCCGGTGTTCCAGGTCGCGCTGGCGACATCGACCCGCGCGGGATGGGCCGCGTCCGAGCGTGGGCTGTCCCCCGCCGATCTGGCCATGCATGTGGTCTTGCCCGAGGTGGACGGGCGGCTGTTCGCCGGGGTTGCATCCTTCAAGGAGCCCAGCCCCCCCGACCCCGCGCTGGAGTTCTCGCGTTCCGTCCATGCGCCGGATCGCGCGCGCATTGACGCGATTGCCGGGCGTGTGTCCGCCTGGCACCGGCTGGCCACGACCCCGCCCGCGCGGCGCAGGCTGGCCATGGTGCTTTCGACCTATCCGGGCAGGCCGTGGAACATGGCCCATGCTGTCGGGCTGGACCCGCTGGCCTCGGTCGCGGCGATGCTGACCGACCTGGCCGAGGACGGGCATGACATACCCCCGATCGGGACGCTGGCGCACGCCTTGAAGACTGCCTGCATCCGATGGCCGCTCAGCGAATACCGGCGTGCACTTGCCGGGCTTCCCGTGTCGCTCCGTGAGGATCTCGCGCAGGTCTGGGGCGCGCCCGAGGACGATCCGCTGGTCATGGACGGGGCCTTCGGCTTTGCCGCGCTGCGTTGTGGCCATGCGCTGGTCGCGCTGCAACCCGAGCGCGGCACCCCGCAGGCGCGCGATGACGAGTATCACGACCTCGCGCGCGTGCCGCGTCACAGCTATGTCGCCTTCTATCTGTGGCTGCGAGAGCAGGCCGATGCGCTGGTCCATGTCGGCGCGCATGGTACGCTGGAATGGTTGCCGGGCAAGTCGGTCGCATTGTCGGATGCCTGCTGGCCCGAGGCGCTGGTCGGCGCGATGCCGGTGATCTACCCGTTCATCGTCAATGACCCCGGCGAGGCCGCACAGGCCAAGCGGCGCCTATGCGCGCTCACGCTGGGTCATGTCCCGCCGCCTTTGCGCCTGTCGGGCACGCCGGAAAGGCTCGCGCGGCTGGAAGCGCTGCTTGACGAGTTTTCCAATGCCGACGGGCTGGACCCGCGCCGCCGTGACCGGCTGACCGGAGACATTCGCGACGAGGCGCGCGCGCTGGGGGTCGAGGCGGATCTGGGTCTTGCCGAGGGGCTGTGCCCGTCCGAGGCGATCACCCGCATCGACCGGTTTGTCTGCGACGTCAAGGAGAGCCAGTTCGGTGACGGGCTGCATGTCTGGGGCCGTGCGCCGGAAGTGCAGGGTGCGTTTGACGCGCGGGAGGCGGTGGCGTCCGAGCGCCGGGCGCTGGTGGATGCTGTCGCCGGACGCTGGATCGCGCCGGGGCCTTCGGGCTCGCCCTATCGCGGGCGGGCGGATGTTCTGCCCACCGGGCGCAACCTGTTCACCACGGACCCGCGCGCAGTCCCCACGCGCGCGGCCCATGCACAGGGCGTGCGGCTGGCTGACGAGCTGGTGCGGCGCCACATGCAGGAGCAAGGCGACTGGCCGCGCGCGGTGATTGTCGATCTGTGGGGCTCGGCCACGATGCGCACGGCGGGCGAGGACTTTGCCATGGCGCTGGCGCTGGTCGGTGCGCGCCCGGTCTGGGATGCGGGTTCGGAGCGCGTCTCGGGGGTCGAGATCGTGCCGATCGCAGAGCTTGAGCGTCCGCGCGCGGATGTGACGTTGCGCGTCTCGGGCCTGTTCCGCGACGTGTTTCCCATGCTCTCGGCGCTGTTCCAGCAGGCCATTCGCGCGCTGGCCGCGCGTGACGAGGCCAGCGACTGGAACCCGTATGCAGGGCGCAGCGCGGGAGCGCGGGTGTTTGGTCCGAAGCCGGGCACATTCGGGCTGGGAATGGGGGTGTTGGCGGATGACTATTCCGAGGATGCGCGCGCGCAGGCAGGCGAGGCGTGGCTGGCGGCCTCGGCCTATGCGCTCGATGGCGATCAGGCCACGCGCGACATGTCGGCCCTGCGCGCGCGGGTGGCCGGGGCGCAAGCCTTCGTGCATTCGCAGGACCTGCCCGAGACCGACCTGCTGCTGGCAGAAGATTACGCCGGTCACGAGGCCGGATTCGCCGCCGCGCAGGCGATTACCGGTGGCAAGGCCGCGCTCTATCATCTGGACAATACCGACCCTGCGCGCCCGCGCGCCCGGCCCCTGAGTGAAGAGATTGCCCGCGTGGTGCAGGCCCGCGCCGCGCATCCTGGCTGGATTGCCGGTATGCAGCGCCACGGGTTCCGGGGTGCGGCCGAGATTGCAGCGACACTCGAGAACATGGCAGCCTTCGCGCATCTGGCGGGCGTTGTGGGGCCGCATCTGTTCGACATGTTCTGGGAGGCGACCCTTGGCAATGACAAGGTGGTTGCCTTTCTGGCAGACGCCAACCCCGAGGCGCTGACCGCCATGCAGGCCCGATTTGCCGAACTGCACGCTGCCGGGCTGTGGCAGTCGCGGCGCAACTCCATCCTTGCGGTGCTGGAGCAGAGCGCATGAGCACGCCCGGCATTCGCGGCTGGTGCCCGGGCGCGCATCGGCCCATGACCTCGGGCGACGGGCTGGTGGTGCGGGTCCGCCCGGCGCTGGGGCAAATCACGCCGGACCAGGCGCTGGGGCTGGCCGAACTCGCCGGGCGTTTCGCAAGCGGCGTGGTGGAACTGACCAACCGCGCCAATCTGCAACTGCGCGGGGTCGAGGATCACGCCGGTCTTCTGGAGCGACTGGCCGGGTTGGCATTGCTGGATTTCGACCCTGCTGTGGAGGCGCGGCGCAACATCGTGCTGAGCCCGTTTCGCAAGGCCGGGGGGATAGACGAGCAGATTGCGCAGGGGCTGGCCGAGGGGCTGACGGATGCCGCCCTTGCCGGGCTGCCGGGGAAATTCGGCCTTGTCGTCGATTGCGGCGCTGTGCGCTGGCTGGCAGCGGTCAGCGGCGATATCCGCATCGAGCGTGCCGGGGACAGTCTGATCGTGCGGGCGGATGGCTGCCCGACCGGGCGCGCGGTGCCGGATGCAGACACTGCTGTCGCGCTGGCACTGGCGATGGCGCGCTGGTTCCTCGGCTCGGGCGGGGTGGGTGCTGACGGGCGCGGGCGCATGGCACGGCATCTGGGCGCGGGGGCCAGTCTGCCGCCACAGTTGCGCGGCGATGCCATACCCGCTGACACCTGCGCGCAACCCGGCCCCGGCCCGCTGGGCGGGGACTTTCTGGCTGCAGCCAGTTTCGGCCAGCTTGCCGCCTCTGACCTGCGCGCGCTGGCGTATTCAGGCGTGGCTTCGCTGCGCATCACGCCATGGCGCAGCATGGTCCTGCCGGGCCTGCGCGACGCTTCTGCGCTTGGAAGCGATCACGGGCTGATCCTGCAGGCGGATGACCCGCGTCTGCGTGTGCTGGTCTGCACCGGGGCGCCCGGCTGCGTGCAGGCAAGTGTCGAGACCCGCGCGCTGGCCATGCGGCTTGCTCCGCATGTTCCCGCAGGATGCGTGCTGCATGTCTCGGGCTGTGCCAAGGGTTGCGCGCATCCGGGGCAGGCGGACATCACGCTTGTCGGTCGCGAGGGGTGCTTCGACCTTGTTCGCGCCGGGGCGCCATGGGATAAGCCCTGCGAAAGCGGCCTTGCGCCGGAAACCCTTGCCCGAGTGATCCGCTAGACCCCATGCCTTACACCTATGAGACCGATGGCGCCGCCATCTATGCCGAGAGCTTCGCCACCATCCGCGCCGAGGCCGATCTGGCGCGTTTCGCGCCCGAGGAAGAGCGGGTCGCCGTGCGAATGATCCATGCCGCCGGGCTGGTCGGTCTGGAGGCGCATCTGCGCTTCACGCCCGGCATGGTACGCGTGGCACGCGCGGCGCTGTTGGCGGGTGCGCCGGTCCTGTGTGACGCGCGCATGGTCAGCGAGGGGATCACCCGCAAGCGCCTGCCCGCCGAAAACCCTGTCATCTGCACGCTTCAGGACCCGCAGGTGCCGGGGCTTGCCGCAGAACTCAAGACCACGCGCTCGGCGGCGGCGCTGGAGTTGTGGCGCCCGCATCTGGCGGGCAGCGTGGTGGCCATCGGCAATGCGCCCACGGCCCTGTTCTACCTTCTCGAGATGCTCGAGGACCCTGACTGCCCGCGTCCGGCTGCGATCATCGGCTGCCCGGTAGGTTTTGTCGGGGCGGCCGAATCCAAGGATGCGCTATGGGAGGTGCAGCCCGTGCCCTGCCTGATCGTCGAGGGCAGGCTGGGGGGCAGTGCCGTCACGGTTGCGGCGATCAATGCCATTGCGAGCCCGCTGGAATGAGCGACGCGCCGTCATCGGGTACGATCTGGGGTCTGGGGCTGGGTCCGGGCGACCCGGACCTGATGAGTCTGCGCGCCGACCGTCTGTTGCGTGGTGTGCGACACGTCGCCTATTTCCGCAAACCCGGGAGGCAGGGGCATGCGCGCGCGATTGTTGACGGCATCCTGCGCCGCGATGTTGTCGAGATCGCGATGGAGTATCCCGTCACCACCGAGATACCGGTCGCGGACCCGGCCTATAATGCGCGGCTCGCGCCTTTTTACGCCGAATGTGCCGAGCGTCTGGCGGCGCTTGCGGTCGGCGGCGAGGATGTGGTGGTCCTGTGCGAGGGTGACCCGTTCTTCTATGGCTCCTTCATGCATCTGCACACGCGGCTTGCTGCGCGCGTGTCCGTGCGGGTCGTGCCTGCCATCACAGGCATGTCGGCGGCCTGGACCGCGACGGGACTGCCTGTCACCTGGGGGGATGATGTGCTGACCGTGCTGCCCGCGACACTGCCCGAGGCAGAGCTTGCGCGGCGGATTGCGGATACGGATGCGCTTGTGGTGATGAAGATCGGGCGCAATTTGCCCAAGCTGCGCGCTGCGCTGTCGCAGGCGGGTAAGCTGGAGCGGGCCTGGATCGTCCAATATGCCAGCATGGCCGTCGAAAAGGTTGCGCGGCTGGAAGAGACCGGCGAGGAGCCGGTGCCCTATTTCTCGATCGTGGTGGTGCATGGGCAGGGGCGGCGGCCATGAGCGGCTGGGTGGCCATTGCCGGACTGGGTCCGGGAGACGAGGCACTGGTTACCCCCGAGGTGCGCGCGGCACTGGCCGAGGCCACAGACGTGGTGGGCTATATTCCCTATGTTCGCCGCGTGATCCCGCGCGCGGGGCTGAGCCTGCATGAAAGCGACAACCGGGTGGAACTGGAGCGGGCGCAGCATGCGCTGGAGATGGCCTGCGCGGGGCGTCGTGTGGTGGTGGTCAGTTCCGGCGACCCGGGCGTGTTTGCCATGGCCTCGGCCGTGTTCGAGGCGCTGGAGGCCGGGCCGCCCGAGTGGCACGAGCTGGATATTCGCGTTCTGCCCGGTGTGACCGCCATGCTGGCGGCTGCCGCGCGGGCGGGCGCGCCGCTGGGGCATGATTTCTGCGCCATCAATCTCAGCGACAATCTCAAGCCATGGGATGTGATCGCGCGCCGGGTGCGGCTGGCAGTGGAGGCCGATTTCGCCATGGCCTTCTACAATCCGCGCTCGGCCTCGCGCCCCGGCGGCTTCGGGAGTTTGCTTGATATCCTGCGCGAGACCTGCGAACCCGAGCGGGTGCTGATCTTTGCGCGCGCGGTCAGCACGCCCGAGGAAGCGTTGCGCATCGTGCCGCTGTCAGAGGCTGCGCCCGAAATGGCCGATATGCGCACCGTGGTGCTGGTCGGTTCCTCCACGACGCGGATCATCCCGCGCACCGGGCGGACGGCGCTTGTCTATACGCCCAGATCGGTGCGCGCATGATCGAGCCAGTCCAGCACTTCGTCCACGCGCGTCACCTCGTTTCGTGGGGGACACGCGGGCCGGTCGATCATCACCACCGGCAATCCCAGCGCGCGCGCGGCCGCGATCTTGGCATAGGCCCCGTTGCCACCAGAGTTCTTGGAAACGACAATCTCGATCTCCTGCGCCTGCATGAGCGCGCGGTCGGCGGCCTCGTCGAACGGGCCACGGTCGATGATGATTTCGGTACGGGGCAGGGGCAGGGGGGCTTCGGGCGGGTCCACCAGTCGCAAGAGATAGCGGTGCTGGGGCTGGGCGGCAAAGGCGGCAAGGTTCTGTCGACCGATGGCGAGCATCACGTTGCGGGCAGGGCCATCCAGCGCCGCGACAGCACCGGCCATGTCGGGTACGCGGGTCCAGGCATCGCCGGCCAAGGGCTGCCATTGCGGACGGGCAAGCGCGATGAGCGGCACGGAGTCGGCTGCGCAGGCCGCAACCGCGTTGTGGCTTATCCGTGCCGCGAAAGGATGCGTGGCGTCGATGACATGAGTGATGCCTTCGGCGCGCAGCCATTCGCGCAGGCCCTTGATGCCGCCAAAACCGCCGATGCGCTGGGGCAGGGGCTGGCGCAGCGGGCGCTCGACCCGGCCTGCCAGCGACAGCGTTGCCCGAAGCCCGCGTTTGGCAACGGCACGCGCCAGCGCGCGCGCCTCTGTCGTGCCGCCGAGGATGAGAAGGTTTGCGTGCATGGCTGACCCGTGGCTGACAATTCTGGGCATGGGCGAGGATGCCCCGGATGGCCTGCCACCTGCAAGCCTTGCCGCACTGGCGCGTGCCGAGGTGATCATGGGGCCTGCACGTCATTTGGCGCTGCTGCCAGAGGTCAAGGCAGAGCGTATCACCTGGCCGGTGCCTTTTGCCGACGGGCTGCCCATGCTGCAAGAACTGCGCGGGCGGCGGGTGGTGGTTCTGGCCTCGGGCAATCCGTTCTGGTTCGGGGCGGGCAGGGTGATCGCGCAGCGGTTCGGGCGGGGCGAGTGGTGCGCGTTGCCGGGGCCGTCAAGCTTTTCGCTGGCTGCCGCGCGCTTGGGCTGGCCACTGGAGCAGGTATTGTGCCTTGGCCTGCATGCAGCCCCGCTGGAGCGGTTGCGCCCCGCGCTGGCACCGGGGCTGCGCGCCCTGGTTCTGTTGCGCGACGGGCAGGCCGTCGCATCGCTGGCAGCGTATCTGACGGGCGAGGGTTTCGGTGAGAGTCGGTTGCATGTGCTGGAGGCACTGGGCGGGCCGCGCGAGCGTGTGCGCCTGGAGATCGCCGCCGACTACTCGCTGGTGGATGTGCAGCATCCGGTTGCGGTGGCCTGCGAGATTGCGGGTGAGGGAGCGGTGCTGGGCTGTGCCTCGGGGCGGGCGGATGCTGTGTTCGCCCATGACGGACAGATCACCAAGCGCCCGGTTCGGGCTCTGGCACTCTCGGCGTTGGCCCCGCGTCCGGGCGAGAGGTTATGGGATATCGGCGGCGGTTCGGGTTCGATTGCCGTGGAATGGTGCCTTGCACATTCCGGCTTGTGCGCCATCAGCATCGAGCCGCGCCCGGAGCGCGCGGCGAATATCCGCGCCAATGCCGCGCGTTTCGGGCTGGACCGGCTCGAGTTGGTGGACGGAGCCGCACCCGAGGCGCTGGCGGGCCTGCCTGCCCCTGCGGCCATCTTCATCGGCGGCGGGCTGTCCGGATCGCTGCTGGAGGCGCTGGTGCCGCTGAAGGGGGTTCGGCTGGTGGCCCATGCGGTGACGCTGGAGTCCGAAGCATTGCTTGCGACATGGGCGGGCCGCCTGGGCGGCAGTCTCATGCGGATTGAACTTGCCCATGCAGAACCGCTCGGTGCGCGGCGCGGCTGGGTCCCGGTGCGGCCCATCGTGCAATGGCAGGTGGTGCTGTGATTGTTGCGGGGTTCGGTTTCCGCGCCTCGGCTGGCCCCGAGAGCCTGGCTTCGGCGCTGGCCCGCACGGGCCGGCACGCGCCGGATGCGTTGGCGACAGCCGAGGACAAGGCCGGATCTCGGACGTTCCGCAGCCTTGCGGCGTGGATGGCCCTGCCCGTGATTGGTGTCAGCGCGGCGCAGATCATGGCGCAGCGCACCCTCACGCAATCGCCCGCCAGTCTCGCCGCGCGGGGCACTGGCTCACTTGCCGAGGCAGCGGCGCTGGCCGCTGCTGGCCCCGGCGCGCGGTTGCTTGGTCCCCGCGTTGTCTCAGAGGATGGCTGCGCGACCTGCGCACTGGCAGAAGGAGGCCAGTCATGACGGTCCATTTCATTGGTGCGGGGCCGGGAGCGCCCGACCTGCTGACCCTGCGCGGGCGCGATCTGATCGCGGCGTGCCCGGTCTGCCTCTATGCCGGTTCGCTGGTGCCGCAGGCGGTGCTGGCGCATTGCCCCGCAGGCGCGCGGGTCGTGAACACCGCGCCGATGGATCTGGACGCGATCATGGCCGAGATTGCCCGCGCGCATGATGCCGGACAGGATGTCGCGCGGTTGCATTCGGGTGATCTGTCGGTCTGGTCCGCCATGGGCGAACAGGTCCGCCGACTGCGCGCGATGGGCATTCCCTATACGGTCACGCCCGGGGTGCCGGCCTTTGCTGCTGCCGCAGCCGCGCTCGGGGTGGAACTGACCCTGCCGGGGGTCGCGCAATCGCTGGTTCTGACGCGCACGCCGGGGCGGGCCAGCGCCATGCCCGGGGGCGAGACACTTGCGGGCTTTGCCGCGACCGGAACCACGCTGGCGCTGCACCTGTCGATCCAGAACCTGGCCCGCGTGGTGGCGGACCTGACCCCGCATTACGGCCCCGACACGCCCGTGGCCGTCGTCTGGCGCGCAAGCTGGCCCGATCAGCGCCTCATCCGCGCGACGTTGGCCAGCATCGAGGCCGCCATGCCCGAAGGGATCGAGCGCACGGCGCTGATACTGGTTGGGCCCGCGCTGGCGGCCGAAGGGTTTGCCGAAAGCCGCCTCTATGCGGCAGATTACGACCGGCGCTACCGTCCGCAAACCGCCGAGAGCCCCTGGGCAGAATGGAGCGAAGGCGATGACTGAGATGCTGCCGAAAGGTCTGATGATCTCGGCCCCTGCCTCGGGCACGGGCAAGACCACGGTCATGCTGGGGCTGTTGCGGGCGCTGGCCGAGGACGGGCTGACAGTGCAGCCGTTCAAGTCGGGGCCGGACTATATCGACCCGGCGTTTCACCGCGCCGCCTGCGGGAGGGCGTCGTTCAACCTTGATACCTGGGCCATGGCGCCGGGACTGTTCGGGGCGATTGCTGCAGAGGCAACGGGGGCGGATATCTGCATTGCCGAAGGCTCCATGGGCCTGTTCGACGGGGTCGCGACGCAAGGGCTGATCGGATTCGGTGCGTCTGCCGAGACCGCGTGCGCGATGGGCTGGCCGGTGGTGCTGGTGATCGATGTCAGTGGGCAGGCGCAATCGGCGGCGGCGACTGCACTTGGCTTCGCGCGCTATGACCCGGAGGTGCGGCTGGCCGGGGTGATCCTGAACGAGTGGCCAGCCCCAGGCATGAGCGGCTGACCCGGCGCGGCATGGAGCGGGTGGGGCTGCGCGTGCTCGGCGCACTGCCCCGGCGGGGCGACCTGACCCTGCCCGAGCGGCATCTGGGGCTGATACAGGCGGTCGAGCATCCTGATCTGGACGCGGCCATTGCCGCCTATGCTGCGTTCCTGCGCGCGCATGTCGATCTTCGCGCATTGCGGGAACTGGCGGCGGGTGCGGTCGTGCCCGATCCGGGCAATCTGCCGGGCCCGCCCGCGCAGCGCATTGCGCTGGCGCAGGATGCGGCCTTTTCCTTTACCTATCCGCATGTGCTGGAAGGCTGGCGGCGGGCAGGGGCCGAGATCATGCCCTTCTCGCCGCTGGCCGACGAGGCCCCGGACCCGAGCGCCGATCTGGTCTGGCTGCCCGGTGGCTACCCCGAACTGCATGCCGGCCGGATTGCCGCTGCGAGTGGCTTTCTTGACGGGCTGCGCAAGCACGCTGAAACCCGGCCCGTGCATGGCGAATGCGGCGGCTACATGGTGCTGGGCGACGGGCTGATCGACAAGGAGGGCGCGCGCCACGCGATGGCGGGGCTGCTGGGGCTGGTCACGAGTTATGAGAAGCGCAAGCTGCATCTGGGCTATCGGCAGGCCAGGCTGGGGGCTCCGATGCCGGGTTTTGCGCCGGAGGCGCGGTTGCGCGGGCACGAGTTCCATTACTCGACCATCCTCGCGCAGCCCGACGCGCCGCTGGCACAGGTGGCGGATGCCGATGGCACGCCCGTGCCCGAGACCGGCTCGCACCGGGGGCATGTCAGTGGCACCTTCTTTCACCTGATCGCGGAGGAGGGCGCATGAGCGGGTTTGTCAGTTTCGTCGGCGCGGGGCCGGGCGACCCGGAACTGCTGACCCTGAAGGCGCTGGACCGCCTGAAACGCGCCGATGCCGTCTTGTTCGATGACCTTGCGGCGGGGCCGATCCTGTCGCATGCGCGGGCGGGGGCGGATCTGGTCGGGGTGGGCAAGCGCGCGGGGCGGCCCTCGCCCCGGCAGGACCATGTCAGCCGCCTGCTGGTGGAATATGCGCAGCAGGGGGGGCGGGTCGTGCGGCTGAAAGCGGGAGATGGCGGCATCTTCGGGCGGCTGGAGGAGGAAATCACCGCCCTGCGCGCCGAGGGCATTGCCTTCGAGATCGTTCCCGGTGTGGCCTCGCCGCTGGCAGCGGCGGCGGCTGCGGGCATTCCGCTGACGCGGCGACTGACGGCGCGGCGTGTGCAGTTCGTCACTGGGCATGACACCAGCGGCCAGTTGCCGCCCGACCTGAACATTCCCGCGCTGGCCGATGCAGGCGCCTGCACTGTGGTCTTCATGGGCAAGCGCACCTTTCCAAAACTCGCCGCTGCCCTGTTCGCGGCGGGTCTTCCGCCCGAGACGCCTGCAATGCTGGCCGAGGCCGTGGGCAGCCCCGAGCAGCGCCTGACGCGATCTACGGTTGCCGAACTGGCGCAGGCGCTGGCGCAGGATGTGGGCGACAGGCCCGCGCTGATCTTCTACGGGCCGCTGGCCGGAGGTGATGATGCCTGACCTCTGGCTGATCGGCATCGGCACCGGCAATCCGGCGCATGTGACGCTGGAGGCGCGTGATGCGCTGCGCGAGGTGGCACTGGTGATGGTGCCGCGCAAGGGGCCGGACAAGGCCGATCTGGCCGATTTGCGCCATAAGATACTGCGCGCGCTCGACTGTCCGGCGCCAGTGCTCGAATTCGACATGCCGGTGCGGGACGAGCGTCTCGCCTACCGCGCGCGGGTGGAACAGTGGCATGACGAGATTGCCGAAATCTGGGCCGCGACCATAGCCCGCGCCCGGCCCGGTGGCCCGGTGGCGCTGCTGGTCTGGGGCGATCCTGGACTGTACGATTCGACCCTGCGGATCGCGGCCCGCCTGACCCCGCAACCCCGTCTGCGTGTCATCCCAGGCATCACTGCGCTGCAGGCGCTGACAGCGGCCCATGCCATCGCGTTCAACACCATCAACGGGGCTGTCACGGTCACGACAGGCCGCCGCCTGCGCGATCACGGCTGGCCCGAAGGGGCCGAGACGCTGGTGGTCATGCTGGACGGCGAGTGCAGTTTCGGCACGCTTGACGCGGACGGGGTCGAGATCTGGTGGGGCGCCTATCTGGGGATGCACGAGCAGATCCTGATCGCCGGTCCGCTGGCCGAGGTTGCACAACAGATCATCAGCTGCCGGGCCGAGGCGCGGGCGCGGCATGGCTGGATCATGGATACCTATCTCTTGCGCCGTAAGTGAACGCACTGCATCATGATGATGATGATTATGCATTTCATTTATGAAGGTAGGCAAATTACATAGCGGCCAGACCCGGAGGCCGCATGTTGCAATCTGTCCAGACGAACCCTGCCCTTGTCGCGCTGGCGCGCGAACGCATCCTGCTGCTCGACGGGGCGATGGGCACACAGATTCAGGCGCTGGGCCTGTCAGAGGAGGATTACACCGGCCATGGCTCGGGCTGTGCCTGTGCCTTTCACTCGGATCATCCGCAAAAGGGCAATAATGACCTGCTGATCCTGACCCAGCCCGGCGCGATCGAGGAGATCCATTTCAACTATGCGATGGCAGGGGCGGATATTGTCGAGACCAACACCTTTTCCGCCACGACCATCGCGCAGGCGGATTACGGGATGGGACCCGCGGTGTTCGAGTTGAACAGGACCGGCGCTTTGCTCGCCCGCCGCGCGCTAGACCGCGCGACGGCCATTGACGGGCGCCCGCGCTTCGTGGCCGGGGCCATCGGGCCGACCAATCGCACGGCCTCGATCAGCCCCGATGTGAATGACCCGGGATATCGGGCCGTGACCTTTGACGATCTGCGTGCCGCCTATGCCTTGCAGGTGCGCGGACTGATGGCGGGTGGCTCTGACATTATCCTGATCGAGACGATTTTCGACACGCTCAACGCCAAGGCCGCGATCTTTGCCTGTCACGAAGTCTTTGCCGAGACGGGCTGCTCGCTGCCGCTGATGATCTCGGGCACGATCACCGATGCGTCGGGGCGCACGCTTTCGGGGCAGACGCCGACCGCGTTCTGGTATTCGGTCATGCATGCGCGCCCCTTCACGGTGGGGCTGAATTGTGCGCTTGGCGCCGAGGCGATGCGCCCGCATCTGGCGGAACTTGCGGGAGCGGCGGAAAGCTTCATCTGCGCCTATCCGAACGCTGGCCTGCCCAATGCCTTTGGCCAGTATGACGAAACGCCCGCGCAGACAGCCGCGCAGATTGCACAGTTCGCGCGCGAGGGGCTTGTGAATGTGGTGGGCGGCTGCTGCGGCACCACGCCCGAGCATATCCGCGCCATTGCCGATGCTGTCGCCACCTGCCCGCCGAGGAAGTTGCCATGAACCGTTACCTGCGCCTCTCGGGGTTGGAGCCCTTCACGCTGACGCCGGACATTCCCTTCGTGAATGTGGGTGAGCGCACGAATGTCACCGGCAGCGCGAAGTTCCGCAAGCTGGTCGTGAACCGCGACTATGCGGCCGCGCTGGAGGTCGCGCGCGATCAGGTCGAGAATGGTGCGCAGATCATCGACATCAACATGGATGAGGGGCTGATCGACTCACGCGCGGCGATGGTCGAATTCCTGAATCTGATCGCCTCGGAGCCCGATATTGCCCGCGTGCCGGTCATGATCGACTCATCGAAATGGGAGGTGATCGAGGCCGGGTTGCAATGTGTGCAGGGCAAACCGGTGGTCAATTCGATCAGCCTCAAGGAAGGCGAGGCGTTGTTTCGCGAACAGGCGCGGCTCTGTCGGGCCTATGGCGCGGCCGTCGTGATCATGGCCTTTGACGAACAGGGACAGGCCGACAGCTTCACCCGCAAGACCGAAATCTGTGCGCGAGCCTACCGTATCCTGACCGGGGAGCTGGGTTTTCCGCCCGAGGACATCATTTTCGACCCCAACATTTTTGCTGTCGCCACGGGCATCGAGGAACACGATAATTACGGGGTCGATTTCATCAAGGCCACCCGCTGGATCCGCGCGAACCTGCCGCATGCGCATGTCTCGGGCGGGGTGTCAAACCTGTCCTTCAGCTTCCGCGGCAATGAGCCGGTGCGCGAGGCTATGCATTCGGTCTTTCTGTACCATGCCATTCAGGCCGGCATGGACATGGGGATCGTCAATGCAGGCCAGCTGGCGGTCTATGACCAGATCGACCCCGCGTTGCGCGAGGCCTGCGAGGATGTGGTGCTCAATCGCCGCAGGGATGCGACCGAACGCCTGTTGGATACTGCCGAGCGTTTCAGGGGCGGCGCGCGCGAGCAGAAGGTCCGAGATCTGGCCTGGCGGGAGTGGCCAGTGGAGAAGCGGCTGGAACATGCGCTGGTCAATGGACTCAACGAGTTCATCGCAGCCGACACCGAAGAGGCCCGGCTGACTGCGGCGCGCCCGCTCGATGTGATCGAGGGGCCGCTGATGGCGGGGATGAATGTGGTGGGCGACCTGTTCGGTGCGGGCAGGATGTTCCTGCCGCAGGTCGTTAAATCGGCCCGCGTCATGAAACAGGCGGTCGCGGTGCTGCTGCCCTATATGGAAGAGGAAAAACGCCTGAAGGGCGGCACCGGGCGGCAGTCGGCGGGCAAGGTGCTGCTGGCGACCGTGAAGGGCGATGTGCATGACATCGGCAAGAACATAGTCGGCGTCGTGCTGGCCTGCAACAATTACGAGATTATCGATCTGGGCGTGATGGTGCCGCCGCAGAAGATCTTGCAGGTCGCGCGCGCGGAAGGTGTGGATGTGATCGGGCTGTCAGGGCTGATCACGCCAAGCCTCGACGAGATGGTGCATCTGGCCTCGGAAATGGAGCGCGAGGGCTTTCGCATCCCGCTGCTGATCGGTGGGGCGACGACCTCGAAGGTGCATACGGCGGTGAAGATCGCGCCGCGCTATTCGGGGGCGGTTGTTCATGTGCTGGACGCCAGCCGCGCCGTGGGCGTGGCTGGCGCACTGCTGAGCCCTGCGCAACAGGGTGCCTATGTCGCGCAGGTGCGCGAGGAGTATTCCGAGGTGACCGCCCGCCATGAGCGCGCCGAGCGTGCGAAAGAACGTCTGCCGCTGGCAAGGGCGCGGGCGAACGCGATGAAGATCGACTGGCGGGGCTATGCCGTGCCCGCACCCGGCTTCACCGGCCCCCGGGTGATCGAGGACTGGGATCTGGCCGAGATCGCGCGCCATATCGACTGGTCGCCGTTTTTCCAGACCTGGGAGATGAAGGGAGTCTATCCGAAGATCCTCGAGGATGCTGCGCAGGGCGCGGCTGCGCGTGCGCTGTTCGAGGATGCGCAGGTGATGCTTGCGCAGATCATTTCCGAACACTGGTTCACACCGCGCGCGGTGGTCGGGTTCTGGCCTGCGAACGCTGTGGGCGATGACATCCGCCTCTATGCCGATGAGGCGCGCAAGGACGTGCTGGCGACTTTGCATACGCTGCGCCAGCAACATGCCAAGCGCCCGGGGCGCCCCAATGTGGCGCTGGCGGATTTCGTGGCGCCCGAGGGAAGCGTGCCGGATTATGTCGGTGGCTTCGTTGTCACCGCCGGGCCGGAAGAGGCCGGGATTGCGGCGCGCCTTGACCGCGAGAACGACAATTACGCCGCGATCATGGTCAAGGCGCTGGCCGATCGTTACGCCGAGGCCATGGCCGAGATACTGCATGCGCGGGCGCGGCGCGCGTTCTGGGGCTATGCGCCCGAAGAGGCGTTCACGCCCGCGGAACTGATCCGCGAGCCCTATCGTGGCATCCGGCCTGCGCCGGGCTACCCGGCGCAGCCCGATCATACCGAGAAACGCACGCTGTTTCGCCTGCTTGATGCCGAGGCCAGCACAGGCGTCACGCTGACCGAGAGCATGGCGATGTGGCCGGGCTCGTCGGTATCGGGGCTCTATATCGGGCATCCGCAAAGTTATTATTTCGGCGTCGCCAGGGTCGAGCGCGACCAGGTGGCTGATTATGCCGCGCGCAAGGGATGGGACATGGCCGAAGCCGAACGCTGGCTGTCCCCTGTGCTGAACTATACGCCC
>SKYA01000059.1 GCA_007128135.1 Paracoccaceae bacterium
ATCCCCCACGGCCAGATCGGTCACACTGACCATACTCTCCCGCCCGGCCTGCCAACGGATGGCGCGCGGCACTTCCAGGGCTGCCAATTCCTGCGCTGCGGAACGGGCGACCGCGCGGGCGCGGAAATCCAGATAGCGACCAACCAGCAGGAAGAAGATAAGCATCACCACCGCCTCGAAATAGGCGTGCTCGCCCGACAGCAGCGATTCGTAGAGCGAGATGAACAGCGTGAGGATGATGGCAAAGGAAATCGGACCGTCCATATCCATCCGGCCAGCGCGCAGCGCCTTCCAAGCATTGCGGAAAAACGGCTGGCCTGCAAAGGCCACGGTCGGGATGGCAATCATCGCCGAGATCAGGTGAAACAGATCGCGCGTCGGACCATCGGCACCGGCCCAGACCGCCACCGACAAAAGCATGATGTTCATCATTGCAAAGCCCGAGACACCCACGCGCATCAGCAGATCGCGCCCCTGCCGCTCGGTCTCGGTCATCGAGATGGTGCCGGCATCCATCTCATGGGCCTCGTAGCCCAGCCGCTCCAGCCGCGCGATGATGTCCTGCGCCGCGATCCCCGCCTTCGCATCGACGCTGAGGCGTTTCAGTGTCAGGTTCAGCCGCGCCGAATTGACGCCGTCCATCGCAACCAGATCCCGTTCGATGGTCGAGATGCAGCCCGCGCAATGCACGCCCGGAACCGAGACCAGCAGCCGCGCATCCGGCAGGGGCGCGCGCGCCGCCAGCGCTTCGGCGGCGGGGGCGGCATCGCAGGCCGGGCAGGCCGAGGGGCGGATCGTCGCGAGGGACATCTTGCGATCTCAGCGCAGGTGCAGCACGACACGCTGACGGAATTCGGTGCCGTCAGCGGCAACGGCGTGCATACGGATATTCCAGTTTCCCGGCCCGATCTCGACCGGCGCGCGATAGGCACCGTCGGTAAAGCGGAAATCCGGGGTCTGATCACTGCGCACATGAGTCGCAGCCCCCAGCACCGCATCAAGATGTGCCACCTGCACCGGCAATCCCTGCGCATCGGTGATGGCAAGGGTAAGGATACCTTGCTGATGGCTGGCCTTGACCTCCCAGCCCAGAGCAAGCTGTTCCGCCAGTTCCTGATTGAAGTTCTGGCTTGCCACGAAGGAATTATCCACCTCGAGTCCCGGAAACGTGTTGATGGCGTTGAAGGCGAGGGTCAGGTTTGCCGCGAGGATCACGCCAAAAGAGGATACCGCGATGATCAGAACCTTGCGGCCGGTCATCTTGAATCCTTTCCCCTTGTCCTGTCTCATTGGTTTCTCCCGTTGAACACTGTGTCGGAATAGACGCGCTCGCTGCTGCCGGCAATCGAGGCCCAGATACGGACCGGGCTGCGCTCGGCCGCATTGGAGAGCGTTCCCGGCGCAGCCGTCAGATAGACGCGCAGAAGCGCCTGCTCATCCGGCCCGACCGTCACGCGATTGGTCTCTTCCCCCTGGATCGACAGTTGCAGATCAGGGTTTTCGGTGACCGAGAGCGCAAAGACACGCCTCTCATGATACATGTTGCGCAGGCGGATGTCATAGACATTGCGCACTGTTCCGTCCGAAAGCACCACATGCGTCGGGTTGCGAACGGGTGCCACGCTCATGTCCAGATCGGCGCGGATGAACAATGCAACGATCAACCCGATGCCGATCAACCCCCAGATGGTCGTATAGAGGATGGTGCGGGGGCGGAACACATGCTTCCAGACCGATTTCGGCGACTTGCCCGCCTGTTCGTCCACCTGATCGGACAGCGCCATGTAGCTGATCAGCCCGCGCGGCCTGCCGATGCGGTCCATCACCTCGTCGCAGGCATCGATGCACAACCCGCAGGTAATGCATTCCATCTGCTGGCCGTCGCGGATGTCGATGCCCATGGGGCAGACATTGACGCAGGCCATGCAGTCGATGCAGTCACCCTGATTGGGGTCGAGTTCGCCCTTTTTCAGCTTTCCACGCGGCTCGCCGCGCCAGTGGCGGTAGTCGATGGTCAGCGTGTCCTCATCCATCATCGCGGCCTGAATCCGCGGCCAGGGGCAGGCATAGATGCAGATCTGCTCGCGGAAGAAGCCCCCGAACAGAAACGTGGTCATGGTCAGGATCAGCACCGAGAGATAGGCAACCGGGTGCGCCTGACCTGTGAACAGATCGACAAGCAGCGTCGGCGCATCGGCGAAATAGAACACCCACGCCCCGCCTGTCGCCATGCCGATCAGGAACCAGACTGTCCATTTCAGCCCGTACTTCCTGATTTTCTCACCATCCCAACCCTTGCGATGCAGGCGCAGTCGGGCATTCCGGTCGCCCTCGATCCAGCGCTCGACGAGGATGAACAGGTCGGTCCAGACCGTCTGCGGGCAGGCATATCCGCACCAGACCCGACCCAGCGCGGAAGTGAACAGGAACAGCCCGATCCCCGCCATGATAAGAAGACCGGCCACGAAATAGAATTCATGCGGCCATATCTCAACCATAAAGAAAAAGAAGCGCCGGTTTGCCAGGTCGAGCAGGACCGCCTGATTGGGCATCTCTGGGCCACGGTCCCAGCGAATCCAAGGGATGAGGTAGTAGATGCCCAGCATCACTGCCAGCAACCACCATTTCATGGTTCGGAAACTGCCCTTGACGCGGCGCGGAAAGATCGGCTCGCGCTTTGCGTACAGGGGGGGCGGGGATTGGTCGGCGGATGTCACGCAAAGACTCCTGTAGGCTTGTTACGGCGCTCTTCCCACAGGCTGGAGGGACGAGCCTTGACCTGAATCAAAAGCGGCAGGGAAAATACATCTTTGGACAAGATGACGCAGCATCGCGCATGTTGCAAAGAATTGCGCCGGTCCCTGAAAACACGCGCGAACAGGAAACAGGAACCAGCGCGGTCCCGACGCCGGGACTGACCCCGTTGTTCAGCATTCCTCCGCTGCGGGCCTTGATTCAAGTCAAACCCGGAACGCTGCGACATTAAGCCCCGCCTCGCGCGACGCCTCGCGCGTAATCCAGCGCACGAAGGCCCGCAGTGGCGGGCGCTGGACGCCATGTCGCGTCACCAGGTAATAGCCACGCATGACATCATCACGCAGGACGATCTCAAGCCGACCTTCCGCAATCTCGGTCGCGGCCAGCGCTTCGGTGACAACGGCGAGTCCGTGCCCGGCCCGCACTGCGTCCAGCATCAGGTTTCCGGGCAGATGTGTCACACCACCATCCAGTGCCCGCACGACCCCATGCCGCGCAAGAAACTCGGTCGCCTCGTTATGGCCCAGTTCGCTCAACCAGGGCAGATCGGTCAGTGCATCCAGATCGCCCGTCGGCACGCCCTTCAGAACATTCGGGGCAGCCACCACAATCAGCGGCGCCGGGACCAGCAGATGCGCCTCAAGCCCCGGCCAATCGCCCCTGCCCGACCGGATGGCGGCATCGAAGCCGCCGGGCTCCAGGGGACGCAGGCAGGGTGTGGGGTCAATAACCAGATCGACCGACGGATTCGCGGCCCGGAACCCGCCTAGGCGCGGCACCAGCCACGCGCTGGCGAACATCGGCGTTGTCGTGATCTGGAGCGGACGCTGGTCCTGCCCCTCGCGCAACTCCGCGACAGTGCGGGAAATCTCGCCAAAGCCGCGGGTCAGCCCCTCGGCCAGCCGCCGCCCGTCATCGGTCATCTCGAGACGCCGTCCCGCACGTGCGACCAAAACGACATCGAGCGCCTTTTCGAGCGCCCGTATCTGCTGGCTGATCGCGGCATGGGTCACACCCAACCGCGCCGCCGCAGTCACGACCGACCCGGTCTCCGCCCATGCACCAAAGGCGCGCAGTGCCGAAAGCGGCGGCAGGTTGCGCCAATCTGTCATGTAAGTTCTTCTATCATGTCAAAACAATTCCAGACTCTCTGAACCTTACAATGCTGAGCTATGTAGGTGCTACCACATCAGACCTGGAGATAAGAATGTTGGATATTCATGCAAAAGCCCTGCTCCTCGCCGCGCGCACGGAACCGCGCAACGCGCAGCAGGAACTCGCCAGACGGCATGTGAGCCCTGCCGGAAGTGACCGGGTTCGCCTTACGGCCCCCGCTGACTGGCGGTCGTGACAAAGCGCCAGCTCATAACGAAATGCCGGCCCCGCAAGGGGCCGGCATTGCGGCTGCATTCATGGATCGTGACGCGCTACTGACCGCCGCCCAACTGGTGGACATAAGCCGCAACGGCGCGGATCTCGGCCTCGCGCAGACGCCCGGCGAAACCAGGCATCACCCCGAAGCGCGAATAGTAGATCGACTCGCGAATGGCTTCGGGCGTGCCGCCATAAAGCCAGACTTGGTTGTTCAGCGCGGGCGCACCGATGAAATAGTCACCCTCGCCGCCATCACCATGGCAGGAGGCGCAGTTGATCTCGAAGAGTTCGGCTCCTTCGGCGGCCTGCGCGGCGTCATGATCCGACCCCGAGAGCGACAGGACATGGTTCACGACCTGATCAATCTCGTCGTTATTCAGCAGGCCGTCACGCCCGAAGGCAGGCATCTCGGACCATCGCGCATCAAGGAAATCCTCGTTGCGGATGCCGTAGCGGACAGTCAGGTGAATGTCCTCCATCGTGCCGCCCCAGAGCCAGTCATCATCGAGAAGGTTCGGAAAGCCACTGGCCTGCACGCCCGCGCCGCCTGCCCCGTGGCATTGCGAGCATTGCGCCCGGAATACCGAGCCACCGGCATTGACGGCAAAGCGATGCAACTCGTCATTGTCGCGGATCTCGTCCAGATCGGATTCGACCAGTTGCACGAAGAAACTCTCGTTTCTGGCTTCGAACTCGGCAATGTCCTGCGCGACATTGGCACGCGAGGAATATCCCAGAATGCCCGAAGTCGCCGACTGGATACCCGGCCAGGCCGGATATGCGATCCAGTAACCGAAGGACCACACGATGGTGATGATGAATATCCACACCCACCAGCGCGGCATCGGGTTGTCATATTCCTCGATCCCGTCCCAGCTATGGCCGGTTGTCGGCGGGTCCTGCTTCATCTGTGCAGCCGTATCTGGATATTGCCGCGTGGCAGGCGAGACCTTGTTTTCCGGTGTCTTATCTTTTGGGTCGACCATTAGCGGGCCTCTTTCGGGTCTTTGTGACTTGCCGTGCTGGGGCCTGTATTGCCCCCGCCGGGCTTGTCATCATTACGGAAAATCATGTTGGCCGTATCTTCATGCACCTTGTTGGCGCCAGGACGAAGGATGAAGAGGAACACCCCAATGAAGAAGCAGAACATGAACAGCAGATGCCAGCTATCGGCAAAGGCGCGCAGAAAGGTGTAGGTTTCCATTCTCTCCTCCCTTACCGGCTTGCGTCAGGCACGAACGTGTCGAAATCGACCAGAGTACCGAGCATCTGCATATATGCGATGATCGCATCCATCTCGGTGACAACGCCCTCCTGGCCATCAAAGCTGCGCTGCTGTGCGCCCGGATAGCGGTCGGCCACCGGGTCGCCGAACTCATCCGCCTGAGCAAAGAAGTCGCTGACTGCGTTGTCCATCATCTCGTCCGTATAGGGATGTCCCAGCACCCGGTAGACACGCATGATGTCGCGGACATGCTCGGCATCAGCCTGCGTCAGGGCCCGGTTCATCATGAAGCCATAGGACGGCATGATCGATTCCGGTACCACCGCTTGCGGGCTGATCATGTGCTGCACATGCCAGTCATCCGAATAGCGCCCGCCCAGCCGGGCCAGGTCAGGCCCGGTCCGCTTGGAACCCCACTGAAACGGATGGTCATACATCGACTCGGCTGCCAAGCTGTAATGGCCATAGCGCTCGACCTCGTCGCGCATGGGGCGGATCATCTGGGAATGGCAGACATAGCAGCCCTCGCGCAGATAGATCTCGCGACCCTTGATCTCCAGGGGAGAATAGGGACGCATCCCTTCCACCTTCTCGATGGTATTCTCGAGATAGAAGAGCGGAACGATCTGGACAATCCCGCCAATGGTCACGACCAGAAACGACAGCACCAGCAAGAGCGTGGCATGCGTCTCGATTTTCTTGTGATGATCAAGAATTCCCATCACGCCCTCCGTTATTCAGCGGGCACTGCGGCGGCAGCACGCGCAGGTTTGCGCTCAGGGCTGCTCGTCACAGTTTTCCACAGGTTGTAGCACATGATGACAGCCCCGGCGAGGAACAGGACCCCACCCAGCGTGCGCACCACATACATCGGGAACTTCGCGGCCACCGTGTCAGCGAAGGAATTCACAAGGAAGCCCTGCGCATCGACTTCGCGCCACATCAGCCCTTCCATGATGCCCGTCACCCACATCGAGGCGGCATAGAGCACGATCCCGATCGTCGCGAGCCAGAAATGCCAGCTCACAAGGCTCAGGCTGTAGAGCCCCTGTCGCTGCCAGAGCTTCGGCACCAGGTAATAGAGCATCCCAAAGGTGATCATCCCGTTCCAGCCCAGCGCGCCCGAGTGAACGTGACCGATGGTCCAGTCCGTGTAATGCGACAGCGAGTTCACGGTCTTGATCGACATCATCGGCCCCTCGAACGTGGCCATGCCATAAAAGCCCACAGACACCACCATCATGCGGATGATCGGGTCGGTACGCAGCTTGTCCCAGGCACCCGACAGCGTCATCAGACCGTTGATCATGCCGCCCCAGCTTGGCATCCACAACATGATCGAGAAGGTCATGCCCAGTGTTTGCGCCCAGTCAGGCAGCGCGGTGTAATGCAGATGGTGCGGGCCTGCCCAGATATACAGGAAGATCAGCGCCCAGAAATGCATGATCGACAGCTTGTAGCTGTAGACGGGACGCTCGGCCTGTTTCGGGATGAAGTAATACATCATGCCCAGGAAACCGGCCGTCAGGAAGAAGCCCACGGCATTGTGGCCATACCACCACTGGATCATGGCCGATTGCACGCCCGACCAGACCGGCACGGATTTCGACCCGAAGACCGAAACCGGGATCGCCAGGTTATTGACCAGATGCAGCATTGCCACGGTGATGATGAAGGCCATGTAGAACCAGTTCGCCACATAGATATGCGGCTCCCGGCGCTTGATGATCGTACCCATGAACACCAGCAGGAACGCAACCCAGACAATTGTCAGCCACAGGTCGGTCAGCCATTCGGGTTCGGCATATTCATTGCCCTGGCTCGAACCCAGGACATAGCCGGTTGCAGCCATCACGATGAACAGCTGGTAACCCCAGAACACGAACCATGCGAGACCCCCGCCCCACAGACGCGCGGCCGAGGTACGCTGTACAACGTAGAAGGCCGACGCGATCAGCGCGTTACCGCCAAAGGCAAAAATCACCGCTGAAGTATGCAGGGGACGCAGACGCCCGAAATTGAGATAGCCTTGGGCCCATTCGAAATTCAGCTGTGGCCAGGTCAGCTGCGCGGCGATGACGACACCGACCAGAAATCCGACCACACCCCAGAGAGCCGTCGCGACCACCCCGTAGCGAACAGGGCCATCCATGTATTCGTTCTGGCTGGCGACCTGAACTGGCTCTCCGATCCGGCGGATGATCCAGAAAAAGGTGATGCCAGCAGCAAGAATGATCACCAACATATGGACAAGATACGCCAAATCGCGCGCCATGCTGGCAGCGACCGCGGCAACCACCACGACCAGCCCCAGAACGGCAAGCTTCAAGTAATCCCACATATTCTGCGTCCCTTTTTTTCGCGCTGCCGCAAAGCTATCTGCGGCAAACACAGTTTTGCATGTTGCCTTTTGTCACGGGGATGCGACCCAAACCTTGATTCAGGTCAAGGAAGTCGGGTTGAAAACCTGCGCGAGATCAGGACAGTGAGTGTCGTCCGGCACACTCAAGAACGCCATGACATGGCTAGGGAGGCCCTGATGTCCTACAAATCCATCTGTACCTTCATCACCGCCGAGGCCGACATTGCGCCAATGCTCGCCTCGGCCACTGCACTTGCGCGCCGTTATGACGCACATCTGGAAGTGTGCTGCATGGGCGTGGACACCACACAGAGCATGGGATTCTATGCTGGCGCACCGGCACTCCTGTACGAGACCGCTCTCGAATCCGCGAAAGCGACAGCCGAGGGGCTGAGCGAGACGGTGCGCGAAAATCTGCGCAATTCCGATCTGCGCTGGAGTGTCGATTCCGCGATCCTGACCATTGGCGGGATGAATGCCTATGTCGGCATCAAGTCGCGCTTCTGCGATCTGGTGGTCCTGCCGCGACCTTATGGTGAAAACCGCTTCCCCCAGGACGAGATCACCACCGAGGCTGCGCTGTTTGATGGCAATGCACCGGTCCTCATCCTGCCTGAACCGGGCGCGGAACTGCCACAGTTCCGCAAGATCGTACTGGCCTGGAACCAGGGGGACGAGGCGCTGCGGGCGACCCGTGCGGCCCTGCCACTTCTGGTGGCCGCCGATCTTGTGAATGTCGTCGTGATCGATCCCCCGACCCATGGGCTGGAACGCTCTGACCCGGGCGGTATGCTGACGCAGATGCTCGCGCGGCACGGCGCTCAGGTCGAAGTCTCGGTGCTGGCGCGCTCGCTGCCGCGTATCAGCGACGTCTTGCGCCGTCATGTCACAGATCAGGACGCCGATCTGCTGGTCATGGGAGCCTACAGCCATTCACGGCTGCGCCAGGCCATTCTGGGCGGGACCACCCGCAACCTGCTGGAAGAAACCAGCGTACCCGTCCTGATGGCTCGCTGAGCGCGGCTCAGCTTGCGCGAAGCACAATCTCGCGCTCCAGCAGGAGCAGCGCGTCGTGGAAATACGGGGCCATCGTGTCCGGGGCGGCGTGAAGATCGGCGCGCGTGGTCTGCCTGAGCAGGTCCAGTTCCTGCACGCTCAGCCCGCGCAGCCCGAGCATGAACCGCCGGTATTCGCCTTCTTGATAGACCACCAGCCCCTCTGGCAAGGGTTTGGCAAGCTCCTGTGGCGCGACAAGGGAAAATACATCCCCGGTCACAGCGGCCTTGCCAAGCATCTTCATCGCATCGGCCTTCTCGAAGGCAATTCCACCCACCAGCATTGCGCCCAACACAAGGGTCATGAAATGGCGGCGCAGGAAATGTGGTTCTGCCTTGTCCCGATCTGAAACCGCTGCAAGCACGCTTGCGCAGTGGATTTGCGAGGCAAGAGTCTGATCGGTCAG
>SKYA01000020.1 GCA_007128135.1 Paracoccaceae bacterium
ACCGAGGCAAAGGACAGGCCGAACAGCACATAGGCCATGCCGCGCAGCATGCCCATGGGCCGGTTCTTGCTGGCGCGGATCCGTTCCCAGTTGGCGCTGTCGCCGAAGATCAGATGCGCGACGGTCTCGCGCGTCTTGAGCGGCTGGTCGGGGTCGTAGCGCACCCCGAGCACCGGGCCGGAATTGGTCCGTTCGACATGCTTGACCTGCGCGCGCACGACGTTTTCCAGATGCGGCGACTTGGGGAATTCCGGCGTGAAGTAGAAGACATAGCCTTCCTTGATCGCGTTGAGTTCGTTCATGTCGGTTTCGGGGCCGGGAATGAGCCTGATCTGCGCGCCACTGGTCGAGGAATCGAGCACCTGTGCCGCGGTAAAGCTGTAGGCTCCCTTGCGCCCGATGGCGGCCACGGCGGGCACGTTCATCTGCACGCGCGGCACTGTGCGGCGCTGCTGGCGCTCTGCCACCGAGCGCAGCGCGGCAGAGACGATCAGGAAGTTGAACACGGCCCAGCCACCGACGATCATGAGGATGGTGTGATCGCCCGGATAGAGCACCCAGCGGATCGCCGCCGCCACCACGCCCAGCCCTGCAAGGGCCCAGACCATCAGAAGCGGCTTGAACAGGGGCGAGACGAAATCCTCCTCGAGTGTCTCGTCCTTGGCGGTCACGTTGAACTTTGCGCCGCGCGGCTTGAACAGGGTACGCAGCACGACCCCCGCCAGATAGGGCGCCTGGGCGGATTCGTAGATCTCGGAGATCAGCGGCCATCGCACCCGCGCATAGAGCGCGTTCTGCACCATGAAGCTGACCGCCATGTAGGCGCCCATATAGACCAGCACTTCCTGGATGGTCGCCACGAAAATCTGCAGGCCGAAGAACAGATAGGCCAGCGGCGCGAGGATGAACACCATCCGCACCAGCGGGAAGAACCAGAAGGTCATCGAGTTCAGGTAGCACAGCCGCTGGGTCAGGCTCATGCCCTTGCGCCGCAGCGGGTTCTTGAGCATGAAGATCTGCATCATGCCCGCCGCCCAGCGCCCGCGCTGCTGGATCATGCTCACGAAGGTCTCGGGCTGAAGCCCGGCGATCATGGCGTGATCGACATAGAGGCTCTTCCAGCCCCGGCTGTGGATTTCCAGCGCGGTCTCGGCATCCTCGGTGATGGTCTCGCCGGCGAAGCCGCCCACCGAATCGAGCGCCGCACGGCGCAGCACCGCCGCCGAACCGCAGAAGAACGCGCCGCCCCAGCGGTCGAGCCCGCGGTGACCCTGATGGTAGAACATCTCGTTTTCCGGCGGGCAGTCGGGGCGCAGGCCGATATTGCGCTCGATCGGGTCGGCATTGAGGAAGAAATGCGGGGTCTGGACCAGAAACAGTTTCGGGTCGGCCACGAAATAGCCCACGGTGCGGGCCAGAAAGTCGCGGCTGGGCACGTGGTCGGCATCGAACACTACGACCAGATCGCCGCTCAGTCGTTCGAGCGCGGCCGACATGTTCCCGGCCTTGGCATGCTCGTTCCTGGCGCGGGTCGAATAGACCACGCCGAGTTCCGCGCACAGATCCTGCAACTCGGCCCGGCGCGCGCGGGCCTTGCGCGCCAGCGCAAGGTCTTCGCTGTTGCAGCGCTGGTCGGTGCCGCCATCGTCGCACAGCACGACCGTGCGCTTGTGAGCGGGGTAATGCATGTTCTTGGCCGCCGAGAGCGTGATCGCCAGCATCTCGGTCGGTTCGTTGTAGCTGGGCACCAGAATATCGACCGTGGGCAGGTCGGCGGCGCGCACCTTGGGCGGCAGGGTGCGGTGCACCGGGTCCGCCGTGATGAAGGAGCTGATGAAGAAGATGAAGATCGCGTAGCTTTCCACGATCAGCAGCGCTACCGCGATGGCGAAGGACAGCGGCATGTCCATCGGCGGCAGGGTCTCGGTCACGCGCCACGCCCAGTAGCGCATCACCAGCGCGCTGGCGATGGCCAGCAGCAGGAATCGCACCACGATATTCTTCATGGTAAAGGGCTTGAGCAGCGCCACCGCCAATACGGCAAAGAGCCCGAAGGCCCCCTGCGCGGCTGTCGATGTCGGGATCGTGGCCATGACGGCCAGCGGAATGACCAGCGCAAACCAGAGCAGGGCGAGAAGAACCTCGCCTATCCTGAGCCTTCGTGTGGCAATCAGCAAACTCATCCCGAAAAACCCTTACGCATCACTCTAGCCCGACCTGGGCAGGCCGAGGCCGAAGGCAGCATCGCCCAGCGGCCGCAGCGCCTCGTCTACACTTCCGAACACACAATTCCGCATCATCATGTCGAGCGCGCGCGCACCGCGCGGCAGGGCACGCCCCCCGGTCTGCGACCGGCGGAAGGCCAGAACGCAGGTCAGGTCGCCACCCGGGCGCAGGACAGTATAGGTGATGTCGCCATAGGCATCCGAACGCGCGGTCATGCCGCCGTCGCTCAGGATGGTGAAGGGTGTGGGCGGGCCGCCGAACTGGGACATCATCTCGTCCAGTTGCAACCGCGAGCGCGCCCCGCGCCCCGAGGTCTGTGCCCGCAGCATGATGGTGTTCTCGCCCGCCAGCGAGGTGGCATTGGGCAGGGTCACACGCTGTTCGATGGCATCGCCCAGGTCGCGCTCCATGACCATCAGGGCCTGCGGCACGTTGATATAGGCCCGCGCGACCGGCACCGGGCGGTATTCGGACAGCGCCTCCTGCAGGTCGGTGGGGCTGCTGGAGCGGTCGAAACTGCTGACCACCTCGCACCCCGCGAGCATGACTGCCGCGAATGCAAGCAGGGCAGCACCCTTCGCGCCTCGCGCGATGTCTGAAAACCTAACCGCTCTCATGCCATTGCCCATCGGGCCGGACACCATGCGGACGCGGCGCAGGGCAGATTGCCACGCGCGTGATCGCTTGGTCACGAAGGTCGGATGACCGGCCCATTTCTTGCCTTTGCCTCTGTGCCACGCCTCTTCTTCCTGAAAGGCTATGGCGTTCTTACTGCTTGTTCTTAATGTTTTTATCTTGTCGTGAATGTGACTATAATCGAAGAGTTCACGATTTGGCAACGATCTTGCGGTGCGCCCGGGGCTTTTGGCAGGGCGGTGTGGCGAGGATGCGGGAGGAATGCAACCTTTGCGTGCATTTGGCCCGGGGGGACCGGCGCATTTTTAGGCAGCACCACAACATCTGGAGAGGCCAGACACAGGAATTACAACTGAAGCCGGTAAACGGTGACCAGGCAGGTGTGACCTGAAGGGCACAATGGCGTCGGTCGAAACCCTGCCCGACCCGGTCAGCGGCGCGCGCGGGCCTTGCCGATCTCGCGGTCGAGCACGTTGCGCAGCTTGTCCACCGCGCCCGTGACAGCCGATTGCAGATTGTCCGCCGTATGCGTCGCGCTGACCGGCTGGCGGCCCTGCAGCCGGGCCTCGACCATGCAGCGCTTGTCATCGGGGCCGTGCTTGGGGCCGTTCTCGTCCTTCAGATGCGCTTCGATCCGGGTAATCTCGGACGAGACCGCGCCGAGTTTCGACTGCACCACCTGTTCGACAAAGCGCACGACATCCTCGCGCCCGGCAATGGTGTTGTCGGTATTGACCTGAATCTGCATCTCGACCCTCCGCATCCGTGGTTTGCTGGTTATGCCCCTTGGGTAAGCACTCGCGCGCGTCTGTGCAAGGATCAGGCGCGCAGATATTCGTGCTGGATGCAGGCCGGGGTATCATCGCGCAGGGGCAGGCGCGCGGTCAGCCGCCATGCGACCGGGTCGAATTCGGGAAAGAAGGTGTCGGCATCGGGCAGGTCGAGATCGACCTCGGTGATCAGCAGCCGGTCGGCCTGTGGCAGCAAGGCGCGATAGATCCCGGCCCCGCCGATGGCGTAATGGCGCAGATAGCCGCGCGCGAGCGCCGCGTCGCGCGCCTGATCGAGCGGCAGGAACAGCGCCTCCGGGTGCGCCCCGGGGCGCGAGGTGACGACGATGTTCAGCCGTCGGGGCAGCGGGCGGCGCGGCAGGCTCTCCCAGGTGCGCCGCCCCATGATGATCGCGCCGCCCAGCGTCTCGCGCTGAAAGGCGGCCAGATCCTCGGGCGCATGCCAGGGGATGGTGTTGTCGCGGCCAATGGCCCCGTTGCGGGCACGGGCGACGATGATGCTCAGCATCGCTCAGACCGCAACGGGGGCGCGCAGCGCCGGGTGGGGGTCGTAATTCTCGATCGCGAAATCCTCGTAGCGGAAGTCGAACAGGCTTTCGGGGCAGCGTAGCAGGCGCATCTGCGGCAGCGGGCGGGGGTCGCGCGCAAGCTGGGTGCGCACCTGCTCCATATGGTTGGAATAGATATGCGCGTCCCCCAGCGTGTGCACGAATGTGCCCGGCTGATGGCCCGTGACCTGCGCCAGCATCATCTGCAAGAGCGCATAGGAGGCGATGTTGAACGGCACCCCAAGGAACATATCGGCCGAACGCTGGTAGAGTTGCAGATGCAGCCTCCCGCCCAGCACGCGTACCTGCCAGAGCGTGTGGCAGGGCGGCAGCGCCATGTCGGGCACGTCGGGCGGGTTCCAGGCCGAGACGATCAGACGGCGGCTGTCAGGGGTGGAGCGGATCTGCGCGACCAGCGTGGCGATCTGGTCCACTCCCCCGAAATCGCGCCACTGCCTGCCATAGACCGGCCCCAGATCGCCCGAGGCATCGGCCCATTCATCCCAGATCGAGACGCCGTTTTCTTGCAGATACCTGACATTGGTATCGCCCGAGAGGAACCACAACAGCTCGTGAATGACAGATTTCAGATGCACGCGCTTGGTCGTGACCAGCGGGAAGCCCTCGGCCAGGTCATAGCGCATCTGCATGCCGAAGACCGACAGCGTGCCGGTGCCGGTGCGGTCATCCGACGGGGTGCCATGGTCCAGAATATGCTGCAAGGCGTCAAGATACTGCCGCATGGTGCCCCCCGCCTACCAGATGCTGTGGTCTGATGTCGCATATTGCCGGGATTCGGCGCAAGAGAAAAGAGCGCGGCGGGCTTGATCCCCATGCCCGGCGCGGTATTGTCGCGCCTGACAGAGAGGAGTCTCGACATGAAATATCTGCACACGATGGTCCGGGTAAGGGATCTGGACGAATCCATCGCCTTCTACAGGCTTCTGGGGCTGGAAGAGACGCGCCGCCACGAGAGCGAGCAGGGCCGCTTCACCCTGGTGTTCATGGCGCCGCCCGGACAGCCCGAATGCCCGGTCGAGCTGACCTGGAACTGGGACGGCGACGATGGGCTGCCCTCGGACAGCCGCCATTTCGGCCATCTTGCCTATGAGGTCGAGGATATCTATGCCAAATGCGCCGCGCTTCAGGCTGCGGGCGTGACCATCAACCGGCCCCCGCGCGACGGGCGCATGGCCTTCGTGCGCTCGCCCGACAATGTCTCGGTCGAACTGTTGCAGGCCGGGGGCGCCCTGCCCCCGCAAGAGCCCTGGGCCAGCATGGAGAATACCGGTCACTGGTGAGCCGCGCCTGCGGCGGACAGGGCGGTGCGCGGCGCGCAGGAGCCGACGACCCGGCGCCGCGTGACCGGGGCGTATGGATCAGCATGCGCCGGGATGACGGGTTGTGCGCAGCGCGCCGTTGTGATGCGCAGATGATTCGGCAGATCAGGGCAGAAATCGGGCAGCGGCTGCAGGCTGCCGGTGACGCATCATCCACATTCGAGAAACAAGCTTGCGCTGTGCGGTGCTTTGTCCCGGCAGCGGTGACGGAATGCGGCGAAGCTGTCGAATCTTGTTCAAATTGGTGCAATTTTCTGGTGCGCATTGCCCCCGAAATGCCTCAAATTTGACTCAACACACAAATGCACGCCGCGTGCATGGCCCCAAGGGCGGGCCAGGGCAGAGGCGGCGCAAAGCTTCGGGATACAGGAATGACCGCATATTCGCGCCAAGCCCGCCGCAGGACCATGTCCCGCGCCGACCCCGCGCTGGAGCGTGCCACGCTCCGGGTTGCAAGGGGCGGGCTGTATCGCGGCCATGGCAAGCGCCTGCTTGATCTGGTGCTGGTCGCGCTGGCGCTGCCGGTCGTGCTGCCGGTCGTGCTGGGGGCTGGCCTGTGGCTGCTGGCGCAGGGCCGCGCGCCCTTCGTCGCTCGTGCGTGCATCGGCCGCAGGGGCCGACGCTTCGACATGCTCGATCTCGACCTGCCGGCTTGCGGGGCCGGCCCGCTTGCGCGGCTGCTGCGCCGGAGCGGGGTGGCCGCCTGGCCGCGGCTGTGGACTGTCGCGCGCGGCGAGATGAGCATCATCGGCCCGCGCCCGCTCTCGCCCGAGGCGCGCGATCCCCATGCGCCGGCCGCCCCCGTGCTCGATACGCTGCGCCCGGGGCTCTGCGCCATGTGGCAGGATGCGACAGTGCATCCGGCGGATGCGGCGCTGGCCTATGCCCGAGACCTGAGCCTCGGTCTGGACTTGCGGCTGCTCTGGCAGGCGCTCGTGACGCGCAGGCATGGCGCACAGGTGCGCGCATGCGCCTGATCTTCCGGCACTCGGGCCTGCGCCGTGACGGGATCGAGGACTTGCATCGGGTTGAGGCAAGTGTCAAAGCCGCGCTCATGGCATCGCGCAACATCACCCTGCCCACTGTCGCCAACAGCCGCTTCGTGATCTGGCTGGTCGGGCTGACCTGCCTGCCGGAAGTGCTGCTGACGCTGATCGAGGCGGCCCCCTTCGGCGCGGGCAACCTGCGCGGAACGGCGCTGATGCTGGGTGCCTTCTGGAACGGGCTGCTCAATGGCTGGGAACCGGTCTATGCCCTCCAGCGCGAGGTGATGTTCCTGTCCTACGCCTTCCTGCATGGCGGGCTGCTGCATCTGATCGGCAACATGGTCGCGGTGCTGGCGCTGGGGGGCATCGCGGTCGCGCGAATCGGCGGGCGCGGCTTCCTGCTGCTCTATGCGCTCTCGGCGATTGGCGGGGCAGCGGGCTTTGCGCTGCTGTCAAACAGCGAGACGCCGATGGTCGGCGCGTCCGGGGCAGTGTTCGGGCTGATCGGCGCGTGGAAATTCTGGGAATGGCAGGTGCGCCAGCATCTGGGCGCCACGATGCGCCCGCTCTGGCGCTCGCTGATCGGGCTGACGCTGCTGAACGTGGTGCTGTGGCTGGCGCTGTCGGGACTGCTGGCCTGGGAGGCGCATCTGGGCGGCTTCGTCACGGGTGTGCTGTTCGCCGCGATCATCACACCGACCCTGCGCTACCGTATCTGAGCGGGCGCCTGCCCTGCCCTGCCCTGCTGTCCCACACCGCGCCGCAGGCGCGCGTCCGCGCGGGCCGTGCAGGGGCGGGTGGGTGGGCACGGGTCGCGCGGACGCAACCTTTCTCAGGCCGCGTCGAGCGCCGTGATGATGGCCCCGAAATCGGACGCCTTCAGCGACGCCCCGCCCACCAGCGCGCCATCGACATTGGCAATCGCGAAGATCTCGGCCGCATTGCCGGGCTTGACCGAGCCGCCGTAGAGCAGTGACATGGCCTTGTCCGGCACCGCATCGCGCAGCGCGTCATGGACCTCGGCAATCTGGTCGCGCGTCGGGGTGCGTCCGGTGCCGATGGCCCAGACCGGCTCGTAGGCGATGACGGTATTGGCAGCGCCCGCGCCTTGGGGCAGCGAGTCCTGCAACTGGCCCAGCACGACATCCAGCGTGCGGCCTGCGTCCCGCTCGGCCTCGGTCTCGCCCAGGCAGATGATCGCGACCAGCCCCGCGCCATGCGCCGCATGCGCCTTTGCCGCCACCTCGGCCGAGCTTTCGCCATGATCGGCGCGGCGTTCGGAATGGCCCAGGATCACATGCCGCGCGCCTGCATCGGCCAGCATCCGCGCCGAGATATCGCCCGTATGCGCGCCGCTCTCGCGCGCATGGCAGTCCTGCCCGCCGACCATCAGCGCCGAGCCGCGCAGCGCTTCGGCCATGCCGGCGATCAGGGTCGCGGGCGGGCAGAGCAGGATGCCGCATCCCGGCGACGGAAAGGCGCGCGCCAGCGCGCGCGCCTCGAGCAGGTCGGCGCGCAGGCCGTTCATCTTCCAGTTTCCGGCAGCGAGTTTGCAGGCGTTCGGCATCGATGCGTCTCCCTTTGGGCTGCACGCTACGCGCAAGCGGGAGCGGATGCAATCATGCGCCCGAGCGTGATGCGTCCATGCGTGCCTTCAGCGTCTCGACATCATCGAACTTGATCGACTCGCCGCAGCCGCAGGCATCGGTCACATTGGGGTTGCGAAAGCGGAAGGCGCTTTCGAGCAGGCTGGTCTCGTAATCGATCTCGGTGCCGAAGAGAAACATCTGTGCCATCGGCGCGATGATGACCCGCGCGCCGTCCTGCTCGACCACCTCCTCGTGGTCGCGTACCTCCTGCGCGAGTGGCTCGGCCGCGCCGACGTGCTGAGCCCGTTCGCATGGGAGGTGCCGATCGCGATCGCGGTCATCCCGCTGTGGCTGCTGCTGTTCTACGCCGTCGGTGCGTACCGGCCCGAGTACCTCAACGCCGGGGGCGACGCGCTGCGCCGGTTCACCGCCGGTGTCGCCGCCGGGGTGCTCGCCCTGGGGTTCCTCTCCTTCCTGTTCAACCTCCAAGTGTCGCGGCTGTTCGTCACGTTCCTCGCCGTGCTGGTGTTCGTCGGCGGGGGAGGGGTGCGCGCCGCAGCACGCTGGTACGTCCGGACGCGCCAGCAGCGTGGGGAGCTCCTGCAGCGGGCACTGGTGCTGGGCACCGACGACGATGCCCGCCAGCTCGCCGTGACGCTCAACGACGCGCCCGACTCCAGCTACCGCGTGGTCGGCTACCTCGACGACGAGGTGGTCGCAGGCACCGAGGTCGACGGCCTGCCGGTGCTCGGGGGCACCTGCGACGTGCTGGAGTCCGCGCATGACCACGGCATCGGGGTGGTGGTCGTCTCCCCGTCCGGCGTCGCGCCCGGGACCCTGCGTGACGTGACGATCGCGCTGGAGGGCCAGGACGTCGACCTCGCCGTCGCCCCGTCGCTCTTCCAGGTCGTCACCCGCCGGATGACGATCGAGACGGTCGGCAACACCCCGCTGCTGCACGTCGACCAGATCCGCCTGGAGCGGGGCAAGGCGTTCCTCAAGCGCTCCCTGGACGT
>SKYA01000123.1 GCA_007128135.1 Paracoccaceae bacterium
GGCGCGCGCCCCCGGCCATTGGACAGAAACGGAAATCCCCGTTGACGGGCGGTCACTGGCGAAACCGGGCGGCCGGGCGCGAACCAGGCGCCTGGCCGCCCGGCCGGTCAGACCCGCAGCGCCCTGGCCGGCGAGAGGACATCCATGCCAAGTGCCTTGCCTACGGCATAATAGGTCAGATGCCCGGCATGGGTGTTCAACCCCTCGAGCAGATGAGGGTCGTCCTCGCAGGCCTTGCGCCAGCCTTTGTCCGCGAGCGCAAGCATGAAGGGCATGGTCGCATTGCCCAGCGCCAGCGTCGCGGTGCGGGCCACCGCACCGGGCATGTTGGCCACGCAGTAATGCAGGATGCCATCGACCTCGTAGATCGGGTCGGCATGGGTGGTGGCACGCGAGGTTTCGAAACACCCGCCCTGGTCGATCGCGACATCGACCAGCACCGCGCCGGGCTGCATGTCCGCCAGTTGCGCGCGCCGGATCAGCCTGGGTGCGGCGGCGCCGGGGATCAGCACCGCCCCGATCACCATGTCGGCGCGCGGGATCAGATCCTCGATGGCGCCCGCGTCCGAGAACTGGGTGGTCAGGCGCCCGTGAAAGATGTCATCCAGCCAGGACAGGCGCGGGATCGAGCGGTCCAGGATCGTGACATTCGCTCCCATGCCGACGGCGACGCGCGCCGCAGCAGTTCCGACCACGCCGCCACCGATGATGACGACATTCGCGGGCCGCACGCCGGGCACGCCGCCCATCAGCACGCCGCGCCCGCCATTGGCCTTCTGCAATGCCCAGGACCCGGTTTGCGGGGCGAGGCGCCCGGCGACCTCGGACATGGGCGCGAGCAATGGTAACCCGCCATTGCGGTCGGTCACGGTTTCATAAGCGATGGCGGTCACGCCGCTGTCCAGCAGGTCGCGCGTCTGGTCCGGGTCGGGGGCGAGGTGAAGATAGGTGAAGAGAACCTGACCCTCGCGCAACTGCTTGCGCTCTACCTCCTGCGGCTCCTTGACCTTCACAACCATTTCGGCGCGGGCAAAGATCTCCTCGGCACTGTCCGCGAGTTGTGCGCCGACCCTTTCATAGTCCGCATCCTCGAAACCCGCACCCGCTCCGGCGCCGCGCTCGATGATCACCTCATGGCCGTGGACGATGGCTTCCTGCGCAGCATTGGGCGTCAGTCCCACGCGAAATTCCTGTGGCTTGATCTCCTTCGGGCAGCCGATCAGCATGCTATCCTCCCTTTGTTCATGGGCGCAGGATATCCCGCTTCTCGGGGGATTTCCTTGACTGTTTCGGGCAGATGCGCAGAGTTGTGCGCAGAAACTTTCCAAGAACCCGCAGATCATCGAAGGAGATTGTGCTGCAATGCAGCTAGACGCAACCGATCGCCGCATCCTGCGCGCCCTGCAGAAGCAGGGCAGGATCACCAATGCCGAACTGGCGGATCAGGTCAACCTGTCGCCCTCGGCCTGCCATCGTCGCGTGCAGCGACTCGAGACCGAGGGCTATGTCGCAGGCTATCACGCCCGGCTGGACCTGAAGCGGATCGGGCGCGCGACGATCGTCTTTGTCGAGATCAAGCTTTCGGGGCAGAGCGACGAGATCCTCGATGCCTTCGAGCGCGAGGTGCATCGCGTGCCCGATGTGCTGGAATGCCACCTGATGGCGGGCAGCGCGGATTACCTGCTCAAGATCGTCGCCGCCGATACCGAGGATTTCGCCCGCATCCACCGCCGCTATCTCAGCCGGTTGCCCGGGGTGACACAGATGCAGTCGTCCTTTGCGCTGCGCACGGTGGTCGAGACAACAGCGGTAGATATCTGACACCTGCCACCACACCCCGCCTGCACGCCCCGTGCAGGCAGCGCCCGCGAGGGGCCATGGGCGGGTGGGCGGTGCCCTGAGCGGGCGCTTTTCACTCTGGCGCGCGGGCGCGCAGGGCGTCGCGGATCTCGGTCAGAAGTTCTTCGGTGGTTGGGCCGGCGGGCTCTGCCGGGGGGGCAGCGGGTTCCTCTTTCCTGCCCATCCTGGAGAGTCTGTTGACCGTGCGCACCAGCATGAAGACGACAAAGGCGATGATCAGGAACTTGATCACGGCATTGATGAAATTGCCGATCATGAACTGCGCCTCGCCCAGACCGAAGCTGATGGCCGAGAAATCGATACCGCCCACGAAGATGCCGATCAACGGATTGACCAGATCATCGACCAGTGAGGTCACGATGGCGGTAAAGGCCGCGCCAATGATGATCCCCACGGCCATGTCCATGGCATTGCCGCGCGCGATGAATTCACGGAACTCTTTCAGCATGTCCTGTCCTTCATGATTTTTCCGGATAATGCATGGCGGGCGACGCCGGGAAAATGATTCTTTTTCGCGTGGTCAGGGACTTGCCGCCCCTGTCACGCCAGAGCGCCGGTCAGCACGTAGCGCAGCGCGGCGACCACCTGCGCGGGGGTTTCGGCGACGGCCAGGGCTGCGGCATCCACTTCCTTGAGCGCGTGCTGATGCTCTGGCCCGTGCAGCACGATCAGCGCCTTGCCGAGGGCCGCCGCATAGCCGGCGTCGAAGGCCGCGTTCCACTGGCGGTATTTCTCGCCGAAGCGCACGACGACGACATCGGCATCGGCCAGCGCCTTGCGGGTGCGGATGGCGTTCAGTTTCGCGCCCTTGTGGTCGTGCCAGAATTTCTGGTCTTCCGCGCCGAAGACATGCACGCCGCAATCATCCGAGGCCGCGTGATCGGTGACCGGGCCGGTAAAGGTGACGGCCAGACCGGATGCGCCCTGCATGATCTGGTCGCGCCAGTCGGTGTGGATCTCGCCTGCAAGATAGACATTCAGGTTCATGTCGGGTCCCTCCGCTTTTTTCCGACCGGACAGATAGCATGAACGGCGCGCGGTAAAAGGGGCGAGACACGGCTTGCCTGCGCTCGGCAGTTGCGGGGGGCAGCGTTCTGTGGCAAGGACAGGAACAGGGATAACTAAACCAGCGAGTTCAGTTGATGACCGATTTTGCCGCACGCCGCAGGATGATGGTGGACACCCAGGTGCGTCCCTCGGATGTCACCAAATTCCCCATCATTGACGCCATGCTGCGCCTTCCGCGCGAGGAATTCGTGCCCGATGACAGGGTCGAGGCCGCCTATGTCGGCGAGAACCTGTCGCTGGGGGGCGGCCGGGTGCTGCTTGATCCGCGCACTTTGGCCAAAATGCTGGACGCGCTGATGCTGACGGACACGGATCTGGTGCTCGATATCGGCTGTGCCACGGGCTATTCCAGCGCCCTGATCCTGCAGATGGCGCAGGCGGTGGTCGCGGTCGAGGAAGATGACGCGCTCGCCGAAGCCGCCGAGACCGCCTTTGCCCGGACCGGTGCCGAAACCGTGGTGCTGCACCGTGGCCCGCTGCGTGACGGCGCGCCCGCGCATGCGCCCTATGATGCCATCATCCTGCAGGGCGGGATTGGTGTTTTCCCCGAGTCGCTGGTCGGCCAGTTGCGCGAGGGCGGGCGGGTTGTGGCTGTCTTCATGGAAGGCGCGCTGGGGGTGGTGCGTCTGGGCCTGCGAAAGGATGCCAAGATCATCTGGCGCGATATCTTCAATGCAGCAGCGCCGGTGCTGCCGGGGTTCGATCGGGTCGCAAGCTTCAGCCTGTAGGGGGTTTGCAATGCGACGGGCAGAATGATCGTGAAAGGTGCGGGTATGGCGCGCAGAGTGAAGATCGCGGGACTGGCACTGGCCCTCCTGATGGCAACCGCCCCCGCCATGGCACAGACACTGGCCGACAGCTTTGCCGCGGCCTATCGCAATTCCAACCTGCTCGAACAGAATCGTGCCCTGCTGCGGGCCGCAGACGAGGATGTCGCCCAGGCCGTGGCCAGTCTGCGGCCGGTACTGAATTTCGTGACCGAAGCGCAGGCGCGTTTCCAGTCGGGCGGGGCGCAGTCGGTCTCGTTGTCGTTCAATCTGGCGGCCGAAGTCACGCTGATCGATTTCGGACGCGGGCAGTTGGCCAAGGAGGCCGCCAAGGCGCAGGTTCTGGCCACGCGGCACGCGCTGGTCGAGATCGAGCAGCAGGTTCTGCTCAATACCGTGCAGGCCTTCATGAATGTGCGCACGGCAAGCGAGACGGTCGGGCTGCGCCGTGCCAATGTGCGGGTCATCACGCAAGAACTGGATGCGGCCCGCCAGCGGTTCGAACTCAGCGAGATCACCCGCACCGATGTGTCGCTGGCCGAGGCGCGGCTGGCCGCGGCGCGCTCGGCGCTGGCAGCGGCAGAAGGTGAACTGGCCGCGGCGCGCGAGGGGTTCAAGCTGGCCACCGGTATCGCTGCGGGCAACCTGCCGCCCCCGCCCGCCCTGCCGCGCACGGCCGCCAGCCTGACGGCCGCACAGGAGATAGCGCGCCAGGCGCATCCGCGTATCCTTCAGACCCGGCAGGAAGTGACAGCGGCCGAACTGAACGCCGAGCGCGTCTTTGCCCAGCGGCACGGGGCGGTGACGGGATCGGCCTCGGTCGGACAGCAATTCGGCGGCCAGTTCGGGGGCGAGACGACGACGGCCACGGCCGGGGTGCGCTTTGCCCGGCCAATCTACCAGGGCGGCGCGCTCAACTCGCTGCATCGTCAGGCCAATGCGCGGCGCGACGCGGTGCGCGCCGGGCTGCATCAGAGCGTGGCGCAGGTGTTGCAGAATGTCGCGGTGGCATGGGCCAATGTCGATGTCGCGCGGGCGCGGATCACGGCCAGCCAGCAGCAGGTGCGCGCCTCTCAAAGCGCCTTCGAGGGCGTGCGCGAGGAGGCGCGCCTTGGCGCGCGCACCACGCTGGACGTGCTCAATGCCGAAACCGACCTGCTGGATGCGCGCACGCTTCTGGCGCAGGCGCAGGCGTCCGAGCAGGTCGCGGCCTACAACCTGCTGGCCGCAATGGGGTTGCTGACGGTCGATCATCTGGGACTGGGGATTCCCACCTATGACCCGGAAGCCTATTTCAATGCCGTGCGCAACGCGCCGATCGCCTCGCCGCAGGGCGAGGCGCTGGACCGCGTCCTGCGTGCGCTGGGGCGCGAGTGACGGGTACTGCACGGTCGGGCCTTCGTGAACCACGACCTAACTCGATGATTGTCTTGTCCTGCCACCCGCGTTAAGCTTCGGAACGCCTCGTGGCGCCAATCCGGTCCGGCCTGCAGTTGCCGGTCCTAGTGGCCATGCGCGGACGGGGTCAAGAGGGACAGATCGGGCAAAAGGGCTTCACGATGACAGACGCAATGTCCCGGCGCGAGATCGAGGATGTGCTGGTTTCTATACGCAGGCTTGTCTCTCAGGAGGCCAAGTCCGCTGCGCCCAGAGCGCCCGAAGCCCCGGTCGAAAAGCTGGTCCTGACCTCGGCGCTGCGCGTGGACGAGCGTCCTGTTACCCCCGAGTCGCGTCCCGTCGCGCCTGCGCCGCCGCCGCCCGCCCCCGAGGCTGCATCCGGGGCCACATCCGGGGCCGAGCCTGAAAGCATCGCGGCGCATGGCCGCCACATCGGCGCCGAGCAGGCGCATCGGCTTGCAAGCGCGCATGTTGCTGCGGGGCCGCGTGCCGCGCCGGGCGTAGCCATGCCCGCGGCAGCGCCCGACGCGCAGATGCCATCAGAGCCGCATGTTGTCGCGACGATCTGGCCTGACATGAACCCTGCAGGACCACCCGCAGAAAGCGGTCGGGGCGGGTCGGGCAAGGCGCCGCTGGCCCCGACCGCAGACGCTGCCCCGGCCCATCACACGCCGGAGGAGCCGACCCGCGAGGCCCCGCCTGGAGCAGCCATGATGGATGCGCCCGCTCCTCATGATGCGCCGGTCGGTCCGCCCGAAGCGCCTCCGCCAGATGCTGAGCCGGCACCCCGGCCTGCCGAAGTCTTTCACGGCGTGGATGACGAGACCATCTTCCACGTTGACGAGGAACTCTCGCTTTTTGCCAATGTCACCCCGGTCGCGGCGCCCGTGCTGCCTGTCTCGGCGGTGGCGCCCCGCTCCGCAGCGGCGCATGTGGCAGATCGCAAGCGCGAGGCAGAGTCGCTGCTGACGCGCATCCAGAGTGCAGGTGCCGCGCAGCACCCGGCAGGCGCAGGCCCGGACATTTCCGCTTCTGCCCCCCCTCCGCGCGAAGCCGGAAGTCTTGATGACGAGCCCCCGCCGCTGGTCGCCTTCCGCCGGGTCCGTGCCGGGCAGCCTCCTGTCGGGCCCGATGCCGGGTCGGACATGCAGGACTCGTCGCCGCCGCCGCAGCCACAGGTGCAAGCAGGAGCACAGCCCTTGGAACAGCCCGCAGAACCGGACCACCGGAGTCTTGAGGATGCGACGCTCGAGGCGACTCTGGCCCGGCTGGAGTCCCTTCTCGCCGGTGTGGGTACCGCGCCGGGCGCGGCCAGCGGTGCCGGTGTCGCAGATGCGGCCAGTGCCGTCAGCGCCGCGCCCGAAGACAGTGACGACCCCGCGCCGGAGCCCGACCCCGTCATCGACGAGCGCATGCTCAACCAGCTCGTGGCGCATATCGTGCGGCAGGAATTGCAGGGAGAACTGGGCGAGAAGATCACCCGCAACATCCGCAAGCTGGTGCGCGCCGAGGTCGCGCGCGAACTGGCACTGCGCAAGCTGTGAGTCACTCTGAGAGCGGGTAGTCTTCCCAGTCTTCCACGGCCAGCAGATGCTCGGGCATGGTGCGTCCGCGCATGGACATCCCGGCCGCATGGGTCGAGTCCGGGTCGCCCGTCAGCAGCGGGTGCCAGTCGGGCAGGGCGCGGCCCTCGTGCAGGCGCCGATAGGCGCAGGTCTCGGGCATCCAGTAGGCGATCTCGTCCAGCGTGTCGGGAGTGAGGACGACGCATTCGGGAACATGGCGCTTGCGTTCGGCATAATTTGCGCAGCGGCATGTCGTGTCATCGAACAGCCTGCAGGCCACGCGGGTAAAGACCAGTTCTCCTGTATCGATATCCTCGAGCTTATTGAGGCAGCATTTGCCGCAGCCATCGCACAGCGCCTCCCATTCGGGTTCGGTCATCTGGCGAAGGGGAATCTGCTCCCAGTATTTCGGACGCAAGCTCATGGCGTGCAGATACGCCTCTTGTCGGGCAAGGGAAAGCCCCGCAACGGGTTGTTTTCGCGCGCCGTCGCCATACCATTGCGGGACAGAAACCCGGAACAAGCCCCGGAGCCGGAGCCGGAGCCGCCATGCCCGACACGCTGCACGTCCCTTTGCTGCTGCCCGAACGCCTGCAGACATGGTTTGCCGCGCAGGGATGGGACGCGCATCCCCACCAGAGGGAGATGCTGGCAACACCGGGCGACCGGCTGCTGATCGCCCCCACCGGCGGGGGCAAGACGCTGGCGGGCTTCCTGCCGACGCTGGCCGAGGCCTGCGCGGGGCTGTCGCCGGGGCTGCACACGCTCTATGTCTCGCCGCTCAAGGCGCTGACGCATGACATCGGGCGAAATCTGGCGCGGCCGGTTGCCGATCTCGGGCTCGGGCTGCGCATCGAGGACCGCACCGGCGACACGGGCGCGAGCGCGCGCGCGCGCCAGCGCGTGGACCCGCCCCACATATTGCTGACGACGCCGGAGTCACTGGCGCTGATGCTCTCCTACCCCGAAGCGCCGCGAATCTTCGGCAGGTTGCGTCATGTGGTGATCGACGAGATCCATGCGCTGGTCGATTCGAAACGCGGCGATCAGCTGGTGCTGTGCCTGGCGCGGCTGCGCGGGCTCGCGCCCGGGCTGAGGGTGGCAGGGCTTTCGGCCACGGTCGAGGACCCGGCGGCGCTGGCCCGGTGGATGGGAGGTGCCACCGTGATCGCGGCCGATCCCGGCCCGCCGCCTGACATCGCCATGCTGCCCACCACGCTCGCGCCGCCCTGGGCAGGGGCCGGGGGAGCCTATGCCGCACGCGATGTGATGACCGCCATCGCGGCGGCACGCCTGACGCTGGTCTTCATCAATACCCGCGCGCAGGCCGAGTTGTTCTTTCAGGCGCTCTGGGCGGTGAATGACACCAACCTGCCGATTGCGCTGCACCATGGCAGCCTGTCGCGCGAGGCCCGCCGCAAGGTCGAGGCCGCCATGGCCGCAGGCGCATTGCGCGCCGTGGTGGCGACAGGCAGTCTTGATCTGGGGCTGGACTGGGGCGATGTCGATCTGGTCATCCAGATCGGCGCGCCGAAGAATGTCAAGCGGCTGGTGCAGCGGATCGGGCGGGCGAACCACCGCTATGACACGCCCTCGCGCGCGCGCATCGTGCCTGCGAACCGGTTCGAGGTGATCGAATGCGTCGCGGCCCTGCAGGCAGTCGCGGCAGGTGAACTGGATGGCAACGGGCGCGTTAGCGGGGGGCTGGATGTATTGTGCCAGCATATCCTGCTGCGCGCCTGCGCGGGGCCGTTCGATGCCTGTGCGCTTTACGCCGAGGTCAGGGGAGCCGGGCCGTATGCGGGGCTGGGTCGCGCGGCATTCGACGACTGCCTCGATTTCGTGGCCACGGGCGGCTATGCCCTGCGCGCCTATGACCGCTGGCAGCGGCTGGTCGCGCGCGACGGCCGCTGGCATCTGCGCGACCCACGCGCGGCAAGGGCGATCCGGATGAATATCGGCACGATTGTCGCGCCAGAGTTGCTGTCGGTCCGGCGCGGGGGGCGCGGGGGCGCTCCACTGGGCGAGATCGAGGAGAGTTTCGCCGCCAGCCTGTTGCCCGGGGATACATTCCTGATCGGTGGTCAGACCGTGCGCTATGACCGGATGCGCGAGATGGTCGTCGAAGTGACCCCCCAGCCCGCCCGCGTGCCGAAGATCGCGGTGTTCAACGGGCTCAAGATGGCCACATCGACCGAACTCTCGGCGCGGCTTCTGGACCTGATCGGCACGCCCCGGGCATGGGAGTCCCTGCCGGATCATACCCGCGACTGGCTCGCGCTTCAGGCCGGTATCTCGGCGCTGCCGCGCCCCGGCACCATGACCTGCGAGAGTTTCCCGCGTGCGGGGCGATGGTATTTCACGCTCTATTCCTTTGCCGGGCGCAATGCGAACCAGACGCTGGGCCTGCTGCTGACCCACCGGATGGAGCGCGACGGGCTGGCGCCGCTGGGCTTCGTGGCCACGGATTATGCGCTGCTGATCTGGTCGCTCGAGCCCGTGCGCGACCCGGCCGCTTTGCTCGATGCGCAAGGGTTGCGCGAGGGGATGACCGAGTGGCTGGCCGGGAACGCGGTGATGAAGCGCGGTTTTCGCGCCGTGGCGACGGTTGCGGGGCTGTTGCAGAGAAACCTGCCGGGGGCGCGCAAGACAGGGCGGCAGGCGACCTTTTCCAGCGACATCCTCTATGACGCGCTGCGCAGGTATGACCCCGACCATCTGCTGCTGCGCCTCACGCGCGATGAGGCGATGCGGGGGCTTGCGGATTTCGGTCGGGTGGAGGAGATGCTGCGCACCCGTCCCGAGATCGTCCATCTGCGCCCGCCGCATGTGACCCCTTTTGCGGCGCCCCTGATGCTGGAGGCCGGGCGCATCCCGATCCGGGCCTCGGGGGCTGCACGGCTGCTCGAGGAGGAGGCAGATGCGCTGATACGCGAAGCAGGGATCACGCAGGACGGCTGATGCTTGCCGAAGCAGGAGGTGCGACCTCGCTCTGGCGCAGGCGGGGCAGGGCGTGCTACGCAGCCGGCGGGCAGGCGGTCCGGTCGGATGGTGGGTGCACAGCACCCACCCTACGGGCAGGACCGTGCGAATGGAGAGGGCATGTCGGGACGCTGCGATCGGTTTCTTGCGGGACGGTGCCGCGGGCGATGAGGTGCTGTGCGCTGAGCTTTGCGGGGCATCACTTCCGGGCGCGCCCTTCGGGCGCGCTCTACTGGCCGGAAAGGGACAGTCTGATCGTGGCCGACCTGCATCTGGGAAAGTCCGAGCGCATGGCCCGGCGCGGTGGCGCGCTGCTGCCGCCTTATGAGGTGGCCGAGACGCTGGCCCGGCTGGAGGCGGAGCTTGTCGCGACCGGTGCGCGGCGGCTGATTGCGCTGGGGGACAGTTTCGACGATGACCTTGCGGCCGAGGCGCTGGCCCCCGCGCTGGCGCGTCTGGGCGCGGGGCGGGACATCCTGTGGATCGCGGGCAATCATGATCCGCGCCCCGCAGGGCATGCGATGCAGGGCGAGGCCAGCGAATCCGGCCTCGCCCTGCGCCATGTGGCCGGGAATGGTCCTGATATTTCAGGGCATTACCATCCGAAGCTCACTTTCATGGGCCAACGCATCTCGGTGTTTCTTGTGGGCGCGGAGCACCTGATCCTGCCGGCCTTCGGCACCTATACGGGCGGGCTTGACTGTGCCGCCCCCGTACTGCGCGCGCTTGTCCCGCAAGGTTGGGCGATCCTGACCGGCCAGACCGCGCGCCGGCTGCCCTTTCCGCTACCGACCCGCCGCAGATCCCGCGCGCCGCGGGGGGGCTTGCCCTTCTAGGGATTTGTGCTGGATTGCCGGACTCTTTCGGGTTACTCTGGAACCTCAGACCCGGTCAACGGGCAGACACAGGCAAGACCCCCAGCAGACCACGGCCCAAGGCCGGGACCCAGGCAGGACGATCGAGGCAGCAGCATGACCGAAATGGTATATGGCACCACGCCCGTGCGCGTGGCGGACCCGGTGCTTTCGCGCTGGTGGCGGACGATTGACAAGGTGACACTCACAGCCATCCTGCTGCTTATGGGCGTGGGGCTGCTGCTGGGGCTGGCGGCCTCACCGCCGCTGGCCGCGCGCAACGGGCTGCCGGCGTTCTTCTACGTCCAGCGGCAGGTCGTCTTCGGGCTGATCGGGCTGGCTGCAATGCTGGCCTTTTCACTGATGTCGCCAGAGCGGATCCGTCGTCTTGCCGTGATCGGATTTTTCGTCAGCCTTGTGGCGATGATGCTGCTGCCTTTCATGGGCACCGATTTCGGCAAGGGTGCGGTGCGCTGGTTCAGTCTCGGGTTTGCCTCGGTGCAGCCGTCAGAATTTCTCAAGCCCATGCTCGCGGTCTTTGCCGCCTGGCTGATCGCGGCAGGCATGGAGCCAGGTGGCCCGCCGGGCAGGGCGCTGTCGCTGGCCTTCACCACGCTGGTGCTGGCCCTGCTGGTCATCCAGCCCGATTTCGGTCAGGCCGCGCTGATCGCAGCGGGCTGGATGGTGATGTATTTCGTTGCCGGCGCACCGATGACGCTGCTGGTCGTGCTGGCCTCGCTGGTGCTGCTGGGTGGAGTCGTCGCCTATCAGAATTCCGAGCATTTCGCCCGCCGGATCGACGGCTTCCTTGCCTCCGACATCGACCCGCGCACGCAGATGGGCTTTGCGCAGAACGCCATTTCCGAAGGCGGCTTCTTTGGCGCGGGTGTCGGGGAGGGGAGGGTGAAATGGTCGCTGCCCGATGCGCATACCGATTTCATCATTGCCGTGGCGGCCGAGGAATACGGTCTGATCCTGGTGCTGTTCATCATCGGGCTCTATGCCACGGTGCTGTTGCGTTCGCTGTTCCGGCTGATGCGCGAGCGCGACATGTTCATCCGGCTGGCGGGCACCGGGCTGGTGGTGATGTTCTCGTTGCAGGCGATGATCAACATGGGGGTGGCGGTTCGGCTGCTGCCGTCGAAAGGCATGACCTTGCCACTTGTTTCCTACGGTGGGTCGTCGCTGCTTGCGACGGGCATCGCAATCGGTATGATTCTGTCATTCACACGCACGCGTCCGCAGGGCGAGATCGGCGAGATCCTGTCGCGTCGCGTGCAGAACTGAGGGTTCCATGGCAAGGCCGTCACTGCTGATCATCGCTGCCGGAGGCACCGGGGGGCACATGTTCCCCGCGCAGGCACTTGCCGAGGCGATGCTGGCGCGCGGCTGGCGGGTGAAGCTCTCGACCGATGCGCGGGGCGCGCGCTATGCGGGCGGCTTTCCCGAAGCCGTGACGATCGAGGAGGTCCGCTCGGCCACTTTCGCGCGCGGCGGGCTGGCCGAGAAGATGAAGGTGCCCCTCCAGCTTCTGGGCGGAGTGCTGAGCGCGATGGGTCGGATGCTCCTCGACCGCCCGCGCGTGGTGGTGGGTTTTGGCGGCTATCCCTCGATCCCGGCGTTGTCGGCGGCCTGGGCGCTGCGGATCCCGCGCATGATCCATGAACAGAACGGCGTGCTGGGCCGAGTCAACGCCGCCTTCGCGCGGCGCGTGAACCGGCTGGCCTGCGGCACCAGCCCGACCTCGATGCCAGAGGGAATCGAGAGCGAGTTCACCGGCAACCCGGTGCGCGCGGCGATTCTGGAACGCGCAGGCGCAGGGTATATCCCGCCGGGTGACTACCCGATGGATCTGCTGGTGATCGGCGGGTCGCAGGGCGCGCGCATCCTGTCAGATGTGGTGCCTGCGGCGGTCGCGGCGCTGCCTGCGGAGATCCGGCGCAACCTCAGCGTAGCCCATCAGGCGCGCGAGGAGGATATCGACCGCGTGGTGGCGGCCTATGAGGCGGGCAATGTCGCTGCCGAGATCGCACCCTTCTTTGCCGACATTCCGCGCCGGCTGTCCGAGTGCCAGCTGGTCATCAGCCGGGCCGGGGCCTCGTCGGTGGCCGATATCTCGGTCATCGGGCGGCCCTCGATCCTGGTGCCCTTCGCGGCGGCCACGGCCAATCACCAGGCGGCCAATGCAAAGATGCTGTCCTCGGTCGATGCGGCCATCGTCTTTCCTGAATCGCAGTTCACGCCGGAGGCGCTGACCGAGAGCCTGCTGTCTATTCTTAGCAATCCCAAGGCCGCCAGCTCAATGTCGCTGGCCGCGCTGTCCGCCGGTCGCCCTGATGCGACCGAACGGCTGGCCGCGCTGGTCGAAAGCCTCGCCCGAAAGGAGAGTCCATGAGCCCTGCCACCAAACTGCCCACGGATATCGGTCCGATTCATTTCATCGGCATTGGCGGCATCGGCATGTCGGGCATTGCCGAGGTGCTGATGACCCATGGCTACCGTGTGCAGGGCTCGGACCTCAAGGCAAGCCCGATCACCGAGCGGCTGGTCACACTGGGGGCCGAGGTTTTCATCGGGCAGAAGGCGGAAAATATCGGGCAGGCCGAGGTGGTGGTGGTCTCATCCGCCATCCGGCCCGAGAATCCCGAGTTGAAGGAGGCCCGTCGCCTTGGCCTGCCAGTAGTGCGCCGTGCCGAAATGCTGGCCGAACTGATGCGGCTGCGCTCGAACATTGCCGTGGCGGGCACGCATGGCAAGACCACAACCACGACAATGGTGGCCGCCCTGCTGGACGAGGGCGGGCTCGACCCCACGGTGATCAATGGCGGGGTGATCCATGCCTACGGCTCGAATGCGCGGGCGGGCGCGGGCGAGTGGATGGTGGTCGAGGCCGACGAGAGCGACGGCAGTTTCAACCGCCTGCCCGCGACCATTGCCATCGTCACCAATATCGACCCCGAGCACATGGAGCACTGGGGCGATTTCGACGCACTGCGCAAGGGGTTCCATGATTTCGTCTCGGGCATTCCGTTCTACGGGCTGGCGATCTGCTGCACCGATCATCCGGAAGTTCAGGCGCTGGTTGCCCGGCTGACCGACCGGCGTGTTGTCACATTCGGTTTCAACACGCAGGCCGATATCCGCGCGATCAACCTGCGCTACGAGAAGGGCACGGCACATTTCGACGTCGCGCTTCAGGACGAGGACCGCGTGATCGAGGGCTGCAGCCTGCCCATGCCGGGCGACCACAATGTCTCGAATGCGCTGGCGGCCGTCGCGGTGGCGCGGCACCTGGGCATGAACGGCACCGAGATCCGCCGCGCACTGGCGCGTTTTGGCGGGGTCAACCGCCGGTTTACCCGCGTCGGCGAAGTCAATGGCGTGACCATCATTGACGATTATGGCCATCACCCGGTCGAGATTGCCGCTGTGCTGCGCGCCGCGCGGCAGGCGCTGGGGGGCGAGGGTCGCGTGATCACCGTGCACCAGCCGCATCGCTACACAAGGCTCGCAAGCCTGTTCGACAGTTTTTGCACCTGTTTCAACGAGGCCGATGTCGTCGGTATTGCGCCCATCTATGCCGCAGGCGAGGACCCGATTGCAGGGGCCAGCCAGCAGGACCTGATCGAGGGGCTGGCGGCGCATGGGCACCGCGCGGCCTTTGCGGTCGATACCGAAGACGAACTGGAGGCGCTTGTGCGCGCGCATGCGCGACCGGGCGACATGGTCGTGTGCCTGGGTGCCGGCACGATCTCGGGCTGGGCGCATGGGCTGGTGCCGCGGTTGCGCGCGCAGGCCGCCTGATGGATGCGCTGCGCCCCTTGCTGCTGGTGGCCGCGACCTGCCTTGCGGGCGGGATGGTCGGCTTCATCATGTTGCGCAATGACTGGCGCAAGGCTTACGGCGCCTTCATCGCGGCGCATGTCTTTGCCGCCATCGGGCTGGTCGCCGCGCTGCAGTCCCGCGCGCAGATAGATGTCATGCTCTACTGGGTGTTCCTGCTGGTCATGGTTCTGCCCTCGCTTGCGGGTGCCACGATCGGCGGCGGGATAGCGTGGTGGCTGCGCCAGCGGCGCTTGCGATAGGCTGCCGCCGGGGTGTGTTCAAATTTCTTGCATCCGGGGCATGAATGCCCAAGAATGCGGCAACCCCTCGCGCGCGCGGGCGTCTCTGACGTGCTGTGCCATGACAAGGGGCGCAACAACGCTTACCGAGTGAGCGTCAGTCCAACAGGAGACCTCTGATGATCCACCGCACGCTTTACGCTGCAATCGGCCTGAGCGCCCTTGCAGCCTCTGCCCATGCGCAGACCTCGATGCCCTTTGCGCTCGACTGGCGTTTCGAAGGGCCGTCCGCACCCTATTTCGTGGCCATCGACAAGGGCTATTTCGCCGAGGCCGGGCTGGAGGTGGAAGTCACCGCCGGTCAGGGCAGCCTTGACGCGATCCCGAAAGTGGCAACCGGCGCCTTTCCGGTCGGGTTTGCCGATATCAACAGCCTGATCAAGTTCCTTGACCAGAACCCCGGCGCGCCGGTGATCGGGGCGATGATGGTCTATGACAAGCCGCCCTTCGCCATTGTCGGACGGCGCTCGCTGGGCGTCGAGCAGCCCTCCGATCTGGAAGGCCGCATTCTCGGTGCCCCACCCCCTGACGGGGCCTTCGCGCAATGGCCGATCTTCGTCGCCGAGACCGGCATCGACGCCAGCAAGGTGACGATCGAGCCGGTGGGCTTCCCGACGCGCGAGCCCTCGCTGGCCGAGGGAACCGTGGCTGCGGTGACAGGGTTTTCCTTCACGTCCTTCCTGAACACGGCGCGGCTCGGCGTGCCCGAAGAGGATATCTCGGTCATCCTGATGGCCGATCACGGGGTGGACCTCTATGGCAATGTCGTCATCGTCAACACCGATTTCGCGGCTGCGAACCCCGAAGCCGTGAGCGGCTTCCTGGAGGCGGTGGCAAAGGGCTGGGTGGACACGATTGCCGACCCGGCCGCCGCCATCGAGAGCCTGGTAAGCCGCAACCCGGCGATGGACGGCGAGCTTGAGCTGAGGCGTCTGGAACTGGCCATGGCCGATTCGGTCGTGACCGACTGGGTGCTGGAAAACGGGATGGGCATCATCGATTCCGACCGTTTCGCCAATTCCATCGAGCAGATTCGTCTGACCTACGAGTATCAGACCGAGCCGGATGCGAGCCTCTACTTCACCGATGCCTTCCTGCCGGAGGGTGGGTTCAAGCTCGACTGACCCTTCGAGGGGGCGCGCGCAGTGCGCCCCCTCGCCGATTTCCCTTTCCCGCGCAGGCCTTCCATGCAGAACCTTATCGAGATCAAGGGCGTGCGCCACGCCTATCAGACCGACTCCGGCCCGCTTCCGGTTCTTGACGGGCTGGAGCTTGCCGTGCCCGAAGGCGGATTCGTCGCGGTTGTCGGCCCGTCTGGCTGTGGCAAATCCACCCTGACGCGGCTGATCGCCGGGTTGATGAAACCCGATTCCGGCGAGGTCTGGCTGCATGGTGAACGGGTGAAGGGGCCGCGCGCGACGGTCGGCATGGCGTTCCAGAATCCGGTTCTGCTGGAATGGCGTTCGATCCTGAAAAACATCCTGCTGCCGCTGGAGATCGTGCCGACAAAGCTTTCCAAGAAACAGGCCGAGGAGCGTGCGCGTTTCCTGTTGTCTCTGGTGGGGCTGGAGGGGTTCGAGGACAAGCGCCCCTCGGAATTGTCAGGCGGGATGCGCCAGCGCGCCTCGCTCTGCCGTGCACTGATCCACCAGCCCGAAGTGCTGATCCTGGACGAACCCTTCGGCGCGCTCGATGCCTTCACCCGCGAGGACCTGTGGCAGACCATGCACAGGGTCAAGGAACGCGAACCCTTTACCGGTGTGCTGATTACCCATGACCTGCGCGAATCTATCTTTCTGGCCGATCAGGTAGTGGTGCTGTCGGGGCGGCCGGCGCGCACGCAATATGTGCTCGACATTCCCTCCCGTGGCCCGCGTACCCTTGATGACCTCTACACGCCCGAGGCAGCGGATCAGCTCAACATCCTGCGCCATCAGATCCAGATTGCGCAGGGCCGTGCCCCCGCCGAGGAGGCACGGGCATGAACAGGCATCTGCGCGCCATCGCCGTGCCGCTGATCGCGGTCGCGGTCTTTCTGGCCTTCTGGGAATGGCTGGTATGGGTCAATGGCTGGCCGAAGTTCAAGATGGCTGCGCCCTCTGACCTGCCCCCTGCCTATCAGCGCCACTGGCACCTGTTTCTGAGCATGGGCTGGCAGACGCTCTGGCGGACAGTGGTGGGTCTGTTGCTGGCTGTGCTGTTCGGCACGCTTCTGGGCATGATCATGGGGTTTTCGCGGACAATGCGCGACGCGCTCTATCCGCTGTTGGTGGGGTTCAACGCCATACCCAAGGCCACCGTGGTGCCGATCGTGGCGCTGATGTTCGTGGGCCAGCATGATTTCAACACTGTCCTGCTGGCCTTCATGATCTCCTTCTTCCCGATCGCGGTTTCGGTCTCGATCGGGCTGTCCACGCTCGAGCCGGAATATCGCGACATCCTGCGCGCCCTCGGTGCCTCGCAGGCGACGATATTCTGGAAGATCGCCCTGCCCAAGACCCTGCCCGAATTCTTCGGCGCGCTGAAAGTGGCAGTGACGCTGGCCTTCATCGGCACGAACCTTATGGAGATCGTCAGCCCGCATGGTCGCGGTCTGGGGGCGCTGTTCGATTCAGGCCGCACCAATTCGGATTTTCCGCTGATGTTCGCGGTGCTGATCGCCCTCGCCTTCCTCGGGATCGTTCTCTACTACGTCGTTGTTGCGCTGGAGAAGATCTTTGCTGGCTGGGCCGAACGCAGCCCGGGCTGAGCACAGCATCTCATCCACCTTTTTCTTGCAGAAAATGGTCACGAAGGCGGGGCCTGCGGCCCCGCTTTCGACTGTGGCGCAAGGCTGGAGATTGTCCGGCCTCGGAAAACAGGACGGTGGGGCCTGGCCGTTTTCGCCGGGCGGGCGGTGCTTGCAAAATGGCGCCTGCCGAATGCGGTCGCGCCCGTTGCAGAAAGGCGCTGCCTGACGTTGCAATCCGCAGGCCGGGGCAGGTTGCGTGCCGAATTCCGGATAGGACGGGTCACACAGGCAAAGGGGGCCGCACGTCGCGCGGCCCCCCTTGAAAACCAGCCACGCGCGGTCAGGGATCAGCCGACCAGTTCAAGACCCGAAAAGAAATAGGCAATCTCGGCCGCCGCTGTCTCGGGCGCGTCCGAGCCATGGACCGAGTTCTCGCCCACCGATTGCGCGAATTCGGCGCGGATCGTTCCGGGGGCCGCATCGGCGGGGTTGGTGGCCCCCATGACTTCGCGGTTCGTCGCGATGGCGCTTTCGCCCTCTAGAACCTGCACCACCACCGGTCCAGAGGCCATGAACTCGCACAGCTCGTCATAGAAGGGGCGCTCGGCATGCACCTCGTAGAACTTGCCGGCCTGTGCCTTGGTCAGATGGATGCGCTTCTGTGCGACGATGCGCAGTCCGGCTTCCTCGAACTTGGCATTGATCTTGCCGGTCAGGTTGCGGCTGGTGGCGTCGGGTTTGATGATGGAAAGGGTGCGCTCGATGGCCATGTCTTGTTCTCCGGACTAACAGGGGGCGGGCAGGGCTTGCCCATGCTGCGCGGGCCTTACCATGGCCCGTGACCAGAGGGAAGACATCACGCCCTGATCTGCCCCCACAGATCATACTCGCCCGCTTCATCCACCTCGACTGTGACGATATCCCCCACCCGCAGGCCCCCGGTGCCTTCGTCGATGAAGAGGTTGCCGTCGATCTCGGGCGCATCGGCCATGGTGCGGCAGGTGGCGATTCCGTCCGTGTCGATCTCGTCCACGATCACATCAAGTGCCTGTCCGACCTTCGCGGCCAGTTTGGCTTCTGATATTGCCTGCGCGCGTTCCATGAACCGCGCCCAGCGTTCGGCCTTGACCTCATCCGGGACATGGTCAGGCAGGGCGTTCGACCGTGCGCCCCTGACGTTTTCATACTGGAAGCAGCCGACCCGGTCGAGCTGCGCCTCGTCCAGCCAGTCCAGCAGATGCTGGAATTCTGCCTCGGTCTCGCCCGGATAGCCGACGATGAAGGTCGAGCGCAGGGTGATGTCCGGGCAGATGCTGCGCCATTCGGCAATCCGTTCCAGCGTCTTCTCGGCTGCCGCGGGCCGCGCCATGCGGCGCAGCACGTCGGGGTGGGCGTGCTGGAAGGGGATGTCGAGATACGGCAGCACCAGCCCATCCGCCATCAGCGGGATCAGTTCGCGCACATGCGGATATGGATAGACGTAATGCAGCCGCACCCAGGCCCCGAGGCTGCCCAGATCGCGCGCCAGATCGGTGATATGGGCGCGGTGGCCGTTCGCTTGGGCATGTTTCACATCCACCCCGTAGGCCGATGTGTCCTGAGAGATGACCAGCAATTCCCGCACCCCGGCGGCAACCAGCCTTTCGGCCTCGCGAATGACGGCATGGGCCGGGCGCGAGACCAGTTTCCCGCGCATGTCGGGGATGATGCAGAACCTGCACTTGTGATTGCAACCCTCTGAAATCTTGAGATAGCTGTAATGGCGCGGGGTCAGGTGAACGCCGGTCGCAGGCAGCAGGTCGATGAACGGATCAGGCGCGGGCGGCACGGCCGCATGAACCGCATCAAGCACCTGCTCATACTGGTGCGGGCCGGTTACGGCCAGCACCTTCGGGTGCGCGCCGGTGATGTAGTCGGGCTCGGCCCCCAGACAGCCAGTGACGATCACCCGGCCATTCTCGGCCAGCGCCTCGCCGATGGCCTCGAGGCTTTCGGCCTTGGCGCTGTCGAGAAAACCGCAGGTATTCACGATCACTGCATCGGCCCCTGCGTAATCGGGGCTGATGGCATAGCCTTCGGCGCGCAGCCGGGTGAGGATCCGCTCGCTGTCAACCAGTGCCTTGGGGCAGCCGAGCGATACCATGCCGATCGCGGGCTGGCCGGGGCGCGGGGCATCGCTCTGTGGTGTCAGCCGCGCGCGCGGGGCGAGATCGGGGCGGAGGTCGGGAGGGTTCTGGCTCATGCGCGGCATATACTGCGGCGCAGGGGCCGCGAAAAGCCCTTCATGTCGTGCGGGCAAACATTGCGCCGCCCAGCCGTCGCGCCAGTTTCAGCAGCACTTTCGGCCCCAGATCGGCATAATCGAGCTCGCCCGCCAGCAGGCGCAGATACCCCCGGCTCATCCCGGGGTGGCGTTCGATGGTGCGCGGGAACAGCGGACGCACGGGACGTGCATAAAGCAATGCGCGGATGCGTCGGGCGGCGTCCATCTCGCGGTGGATATAGTGCAGCCGGGCGCGGTAGGCAGGCATGGCGCGCGCGGGTGTGCCCGCGTCCAGCGCCTCGAACGCGGCCTGCCCGGCAAAGGCCCCCGACCTGATGGCCCAGGCGATGCCCTCGCCGGTGATCGGGTCCACCAGTCCTGCCGCGTCACCTGCCAGCAGTACCTGCCCTTGCCCCGGCTGCCGGCGATAGGCCCCGAAGGGCAGGAAGGCTCCCTTGCAGCGGATGGCACCGCTTTCGGCCAGGCGGGGGGCGTGGCGGTGCAGGTAGCGGCCGAAATGCGCCTTCAAGTCGGGGTTGCGCATATGCACGCCGCCGACGCCCAGCGTGATCGTGTCCGGCTTGGGAAAGGCCCAGCCATAGCCCCAGTTGGCCGCGCCAAGGTCGATTTCGGTCGTGTCGTCGGATAACATATCCGGCACCGCGTCGCGGATTAGTTCGACCTCCAGTCCGAAGCCGATCTGCGCCGGGTCGAAGGGGCGGCCATAAAGCGCGCGGGCGACAAGGCTGTTCGCCCCATCGGCCCCGATCACCACCGGCGCGCGCAATGTGCGCCCGTCCGCGAGTGTGACCGAGGGTGTTTCCGTGTCGATTGCCGTGATCTTCGCTGGCGCGATCACTTCGGCCCCGGCGGCAGTGGCGCGGGCGTGCAGCGCCGAATCGAAGGCGTTTCGCATGGTCATGTAGAGCGGCGGCGCGGGGTCCTGCCCGCCGATCCTGCGGCCCTCGAAATGCAGGCGGAACCGGGTCGAAGCCAGGAACAGATCCGGCTCGGGTGCGAGACCGAAGACCTCGTCCAGATAGCGCATGGAGCGCCCGGTGACTCCTCCACCGCAGAGTTTGTCGCGCGGAAAGGCGGATTTGTCGATCAGCGCCACGCGCAACCCTGCCCCTGCCGCGACACAGGCCGCGGCACTTCCTGCAGGGCCCGAGCCGATGACGATCAGATCATGCTGCATGGGTGTCCGGCATCAGGGCGGGCTCCGGCAGAGGGGGTGAGGGGTCTTCGCTGCGGATAGCCGATTTCTCGGGCCGGGACCAGTTGCGATTGTCAGGTCTCATCCGTTTTGCAGGGAATGGCCTGCAATTGCGCGGTGATGCGCCATGCGGCCGGGGGCGCCATGCGCGCGCGCAGCCGGTGCAGCCGCCAGGCAGGCTGCACCGGGGCATGGCCGGGGGCATCCGTGGCCGGGCAGGGGGCAAGGTGCCAGCGGCTCTCCACCCCGGCGGTGCCGCCTGTGCCAGCGGTCAGGACCAACGCGTGAAGCCCCTCCGCGCTTCTGACGGCACGGCTGTCGCCGCGCCGTCGCGCAAGCCCGGTCTCGGCGGCCAGATGCAACCGGCGCAGGGGCGTGAGCGCAGGCGGGTCGGGCTGCTCGACCACCACCAGCCCGACCGCGCCCGAGCGCAGCGCCTCTTCGGCGCTGCCCAGGCAGTCGCTGGCGCGCGCAGGTTCGACGAAGATCAGCCCCTCGGGGCTGGCCCAGTCGCGCAGCCCCAGCGGGCAGAGCCGGTCCACGCCCCAGCGCGGGCGAATCCAGATCACCGGCGCGCCCGCAGGCAGGCGCGCGACCATCCAGGCGGCGAGCAGGTGCCGTGCGGGCCCGCAGAATTCATGCGCGCGGCCCGGGCGAAGCTGGAGCAGCCTGTCGAGCGATACTGGCCCGCAAGGCAGGCAGGCGGGGGTTGAAAGGGACATGCGCAAATGTTCCCGACTGCATGATGTTCCTGCTTTGTTTCAATCTAGCAGCCAGAGAGGTGGTGACAAGGGGCGCGACACTCTGGACATTCGCCGCTGCCTCGTATGTGTTGGGCGCATCGGTTCGATTGTCCGGAGGAAGCCTGCCATGCCGCGTCACGTTCTGCCGTTGCTTGCCCTTGTTGCGCTGGCGGCCTGCCGGCCGGAAACGGCCGAGCCGCCAGCACCCGAAACGCCCGAAATCTGCGCGGCGCAGGAGTTCCGGCATCTTGTCGGCCAGTCGCTGGACCGGCTCGACATCCGCACCCTGCCGCAACCCTATCGCATCATCGGCCCCGACATGGCCGTGACGCTCGATTACCGCCCCGAGCGACTGAACGTGACCCATGACGCGAAACGCATCATCGAAAGCATCGCCTGCGGCTGATGTCGCGGGTTTCCCCCCGCGCCAAAGGCATTAGATTGACCGCGGACATCACAGGCAGACAGAGGCAGGACCATGCGCAAACTGACACTTGGACATTCGGATCTGGTCGTATCGGAATATTGCCTTGGAACGATGACCTATGGCACCCATACCGACGAGGCGGATGCGCATCGGCAACTGGACATGGCGCGTGACGCGGGCGTGAATTTCCTCGACACGGCGGAAATGTACCCGGTCGCCCCGGTCCGGCTGGAGACTGCGGGCGAGACCGAGGCCATCGTCGGACGCTGGATCGCGAAGGCACGCCCGGAGGATCTGATTGTGGCCACCAAGATCACCGGGTCGGGTTCGGCGGCAGTGAAGGATGGCGCGCCGATCACGCCTGCGCGGATCCGCGCGGCGGTCGAGGCTTCGTTGCGGCGCCTGCAGGTCGAGTGTATCGACATCTACCAGTTGCACTGGCCCAATCGCGGCTCGTATCACTTTCGCAAGGCCTGGGCGTTCGACCCCTCGCGCATGGACCGCAGCGAGGTGGTCGCGCACATGACCGAAATCCTGAAATGTGCGCAGGACCTGATTGTCGAAGGCAAGATCCGCCATCTGGCATTATCGAACGAAACGGCCTGGGGCCTCGCGACCTGGCTGCACCTGGCGCAGGCCGAGGGCCTGCCGCGCGTGCTGACGATGCAGAATGAATACTCGCTTCTGTGCAGGCTGTTCGACCTGGACATGGCCGAGGCCTGCGCGCTGGAAGAGATCCCGCTTCTGGCCTATTCGCCACTGGCGGCCGGGCTTCTGACCGGCAAATACGCGGGCAATGTCACGCCCGAGAATTCGCGCCGCGCCCATGTGCCCGATCTGGGGGGGCGGATCACCGGCCGGGTGTTCGAGGCGGTCTCGGGCTATCTGGCGATTGCGCACGAGCATGGGCTCGACCCGGTGCACATGGCCATCCAGTGGGTGCTGACACGGCCTGCCCGGACACTGCCGATCATCGGTGCGACAAGCTTGGACCAGCTTGCGCATCTGCTGGCGGGCGCGGATGTGGTCGTGCCGGACGAGGCGAAATCGGCGATTGACCGGCTCAACCGCGCCATGCCGATGGTGTTCTGACCGACCGGGCATGCAGGCAACAGGGAGCGCCAGTGATGGGCATTGACGATATCCGCGCGGTGCTCTTCGACAAGGATGGCACCTTGTTCGATTTCGCGGCAAGCTGGTCTGGCTGGGCGGGTAAGCTTATCCTTGATCTTGCCGAAGGGAATGAGGCGCGCGCCCGAGCCATGGCCAGGGCGCTCCGCTTCGATCTTGACTCCGGGGTGTTCGAGCCGTCCTCGCCCGTGATCGCGGGTACGCTTGAGGAACAGGTGCATCTGCTCGCGCCTGTGCTTCCGGAACGCTCCTTCGCCGAGATACGCGCGCTTCTGCACCAAAGTGCGACAGGGGCGCAGATGGTGGCGCCGGTGCCGCTTGCACCTCTGCTCGGCACGCTGCAGACGGCTGGCCTGACACTGGGCGTGGCCACCAATGATGGCGAGGCTCCGGCGCGGGCGCACCTCACCCGTGCTGGCGTGCTCGGGGCTTTTGCGCATGTGCTGGGCTATGACAGCGGCTATACTCCCAAACCCGCCCCTGACATGCTCCTTGGCTTTGCCGCACGCATCGGGCTTGCGCCCGGTGATGTGGTCATGGTCGGTGACAGCACGCATGATCTGATCGCCGGTCGGGCTGCAGGGATGATCACCGTGGGCGTGCTGACCGGGCTCGCCCCGCGCGAGGTGCTCGCGCCCCATGCCGATGCCGTCCTGCCCGATATCGGGCATCTGCCCGAATTGCTGGGCCTGCCAATGACCGGGGTGGGTCGATGACCCACCCTGCCGGGGCAGGCGGCCTGCTCAGCCTTCGGTATCGAGCCAGATCGTGACTGGCCCGTCATTGACAAGATGCACCTCCATCTCGGCCCCGAACCGGCCGGTCTCGACCATCACCCCAAGCGCGCGCAGGCATTGCGCGAAATGGAGATAGAGGCGCTCGCCCTCGGCCGGGGGGGCTGCTGTCGAGAATCCGGGGCGATTGCCGTTGCGGGTATCGGCGGCAAGCGTGAACTGGCTGACAACCAGCGCCGCGCCGCCGGTGTCCTTGAGCGCGAGGTTCATCTTTCCGGCCGCATCGCGAAAGATGCGCAGCTTGTGGATCTTTGCCGCCAGCGCCTCGGCCTGGGCCTCGGTATCGCCCTGCATGGCGCAGACGAGCACCAGCAGGCCCGCCCCGCACTGGCCCACCGCGCGGCCCTCGACCTCGACCCGGGCCGAGCGCACGCGTTGCAGCAGCGCGCGCATCAGAGTTCCTCTGTCCAGGGCGGGTTGGCACCAGCGCGCGAGACTGTCACCGCAGCAGCCCGCACGCCAAGCGACAGCGCCTGTTCCAGCCCGTCTTGCGTCAGCGCGGCAATACCCGCTTTGCTGAGCGCGCCTGCGCCCGAGAGTCCGGCCAGAAACCCGGCGTTGAATGTATCTCCCGCGCCGACCGTATCCACCACCTCGACGGCCGGGGCCGCCTGATGCGCGATGCCGCCCTGCCAGAAGGCCCGCGCGCCCCTGGCCCCCTCGGTAATGACGACGACTTTCGGCCCTTTCGCCTGCAGGGCGCGGGCGCGGTCTTCGATCGCGCCCGCGCCCATGAGCCAGTGCAGGTCCTCATCCGAGAGCTTGACGATATCAGCCTGCGCCATCATCGCCGCCAGCCGCGCGCGATAGGCGGCCTCGTCGAGGATGAAATCGGGCCGGATATTGGGGTCGATCATCACCATCCGGTCGCCCGCGCGCGCGCACAGCGCGGCGAAGGCCGCCCCGCATGGCTCGCCCACCAGCGAGATGCCACCCAGAAACAGCGCCCTTACCCCATCGGGCAGGTCGGGCAGTTCGGCCTCGGTCATGTCGCGCAGCGCGGTGCCGCTGTCATAGAAGGCATAGCGCGCCTGCCCGTCCGTCAGCGTGACGAAGGCCAGCGTGCAGGGGCGTGTGACTGCCGGACAGAGGCTATGATCGACGCGCGATGCTGCCAGCGCCGCGCGCAGGCGCGCGCCGAACAGATCCTCCGAGAGCGGGCAGAAGAACCCCGCCTGTGCCCCGAGCCGCCCCAACGCGACCGCCGTGTTGAACACCGCCCCCCCCGGATAGGGCGCGAAACAGGATTCGCCCGCCACGCTCTCGCGCGGCAGCATGTCGATCAGCGCCTCGCCTGCGCAGAGGATCATCGCAAGCCTCCTTCAGTACCCGCCAATTTCGGCAATGTAGAAGGCCATCGCCAGAAAGACGAGCCCCGCCAGCACGGCAAGCGCGATCTTGCCCCAGGACCAGGGCCGCTCGCCCTGCACGCGGCCGGTCTGGCCATTGACGATGAAGCGGTAGGACTTGCCCCGGTATCGATAGGCCGCCATCCAGATCGGCAGCAGCAGATGCTTGAATCGCTCGTCGCTGTAATTGGTGTTCACCGAGGAAATCCGCTGCTCGTCGCCGCCGATATCACGCCGGATATCGGCTCGGATCTGCTCGTCCATCCGCTGTTTCGCGATCTCGAATCCATCGGGCAGATCGACCGTATAGGCCTCGGCGCGAAAGCCTGACAGGTAATCGGGGCTGTAGGGTTGCAGATCGGCCATGGTCCAGGGCTCCAGCCGTCGGATACTGGCGCGCGGCAGTGATGTCGCGGCCATGACCAGAAGATCCAGAAACTGCCGCTCCACCCGCCCTGATGCCGATGACCAGCGCGTGCGCCGCTCACGCCGCGCATTCTTGCCCGACCCCGTGGTCACATAGTAATACGTCCCGCGCTGGCCGCTATAGCGCGTTCGCGTGGCCACGTCGAAGGCCCAGTATGGCACATAAAGCCCGCTCAGCCGCCCCGTGCTGCGCGCATATTTCGCCAGTGTCGAAGGCGCGAACCACAACCCCTTGAGCCAGGCTGCCATCCGCGCCTGTGCATCCGCCTCGCTCAGCCGGAAGGGCAGGATCGCCTGCGGCTTGATATGACGGTTTGCCCCCGTATCGGTCACGACGGGGCTTGCACAGAAGGGACATTCCGAGGAATGGACATTCGGCTCGAACTCGAGCTGTGCGCCACAGGTGTCACAATGCGAGAGCCGGACCTCCTCGATCTGGGCCTCGGGCAGTAAATTGGCGACTGCTTCGTGATAATCGAGCGATTGCAACTCGGTGACGCGGGTTTCGTCATCCATCTGCGGGATGGGCTGTTCATGGCCGCAATATTCGCAACTCAGCCGCGCCTGCCCGGGCGCAAAGCGCAGGGATGCCCCGCATTGCGCGCAGGGAAAACGGTATTCCGTCTGTGCCAGTGCCATGTTCTGCCCGAACCTTCGTCCTGGCGGCTCAGCGAGGAAAGCCGCCCTGCCTTCACTTTGCCAGAAATACTCAGCTTGGCCGCTGCTGCCCGGCGCAACGCCCGCAGGCGCGCCTTACCCCGCTGGTGGCGGCGGGGGCGGCGGTTGCGCGGCGAAGAGTGCGGCCAGTGCGGGCACCTCCCCGGCCTTGAGCCAGCCTGACTGACCCTCGGTCCAGACCAGCGTGTCGCGCGTGATCTGCCCGGCAAGCCGGGACTGCGCGACCGGCCCGCGGGTCTGGCCATTCTCGGCAATATGCCACATCCGTTCAGCGGCAGGCGGGGGCGGGGGGGGTGGCGCA
>SKYA01000080.1 GCA_007128135.1 Paracoccaceae bacterium
CCAGCGCAAAGCCTGCCCAGACCGCCACCATCCAAAAGACCAGAGACACCAACGCATAGCCCAGCGCCATGCCCATTCCGCGTTCGAACAACATCACCACTTCCAACGAAAACAGCGAAAACGTGGTGAAGCCGCCGCAGAACCCGGTCATCCAGAGTGCACGCGCCCCTGCGCTCAGATCCCGCGTGGCCAGATAGCCGACAAGCGTCGCCCCCAGCACATTCGCCGCCAGGGTCGCCACAAAGGCATGGTCGGCCATGAACCTCAACGCCAGAAGGCTGAAGGCGAAGCGCAACCCGGTTCCCAGCGCGCCCCCGAGGCCGACCCAGAGCAAGCCCGGCCACATCAGGCCAGTCCCCGCGCCAACACCACCATGAACACACCCGATGCGGCGAGGGCCGGGCAGATCAACGTCGAGCCGAGCGCCGTGGCGATAGCCTCGCGCGGCTTGCCCGCCTGCCAAAGCTCCTGCACCTGCAGCGCGAAGGTCGACACCGTGGTGAAGCCGCCCATCAGGCCGACCGCGAAGAAGGTAAAGCCTGGTGGAACCTCAGCGGCATTGAAGACCGAGATCGAGACCAGCACCACCCCCAGCGCCAGCCCGATCATCAGGCTGCCACTGGCATTGATGATGAACACTGCCGCAGCGGCAGGCATCTTCCGGATCAGCGCCGCCGAGAGCGCCGCGCGCGCCATGCTGCCAAGGCCACCGCCCAGCATCACCAGAAGGAACTGCATTGCCGTCACTGTCATGTCCCCTTTCTTACGCGGCTTTGCGCCCGGGTCCATGCCCTGCATGAAAAAGACCGCGCGGCAGGGGTGCTACCGCGCGGTCGGTCATCTCTGGCCGCTCTGGCTCAGGCCAGATCGTAGCGATCCGCGTTCATCAGCTTGACCCAGGCCGCGACGAAGTCATGGACCATCTTCTCGGCGGCATCATCCTGTGCGTAGGTTTCCGCATAGGCGCGCAGGATCGAGTTTGACCCGAAGACCAGATCGGCGCGGGTGGCCGTCCATTTCACGGCGCCGGACTTGCGGTCCTGCAATTCGTAGAGATTGGTCCCCTTGGGCACCCATTTCCACGCCATGTCCGTCAGGTTGACAAAGAAATCATTGCTCAGCGCGCCGGGGCGATCCGTAAAGACCCCATGCGCCGTGCCGCCGTGATTGGTGCCCATGGCGCGCATTCCGCCCAGCAGGACAGTCATTTCCGGCGCGGTCAGGCCCATCAGCTGTGCCCGGTCGAGCAACATTTCCTCGGCCGAGACGACATAGTCCTTCTTCATCCAGTTGCGGAATCCGTCGGCCAGCGGTTCGAGCCACTTGAAGCTGTCGGCATCGGTCATCTCGTCGGTGGCATCACCCCGGCCAGGGGCGAAGGGCACCTCGATCTCGACCCCGGCCGCCTTCGCGGCCTGCTCGACGCCCAGATTTCCGGCCAGCACGATCACATCCGCGACCGAGGCGCCGGTCTCGGCGGCAATCGGCTCCAGCTTCGCCAGCACGCGGGCCAGACGCTCGGGCTCGTTGCCTTCCCAGTCCTTCTGCGGCGCAAGGCGGATGCGCGCGCCATTGGCACCGCCGCGATAATCCGACTGCCGGAAGGTGCGCGCACTGTCCCAGGCAGTGGCGACCATCTCGCCAACCGACAGCCCGGCATCGGCGATCCTGGCCTTGACGGCGGCGACATCGTAACCGGTGTTACCAGCAGGCACCGGGTCTTGCCAGATCAGCACCTCTTTGGGCGCGTCCGGCCCGATATAGCGCGTGTTCGGGCCCATGTCGCGATGCGTGAGCTTGAACCAGGCGCGGGCGAAGGCGTCATCGAATGCCGCCGGGTCGGCCATGAACTTCTCGCAGATGGCACGGTAAGCCGGGTCCATCTTCATCGCCATGTCGGCATCGGTCATGATCGGGTTGTAGCGGATGGATGGGTCCTCGACATCGACGGGCTTGTCTTCTTCCCTGATGCCGATGGGTTCCCACTGCCAGGCACCGGCGGGAGATTTCTTCAATTCCCACTCATAGCCGAACAGCAGCCTGAAATAGCCCATGTCCCATTTCGTCGGATGCGTGGTCCACGCCCCCTCGATACCCGAAGTGACCGTGTCGCGCCCGATGCTGCGGGTCTTGTAGTTCATCCAGCCCAGGCCGCCTTCCTCGAGCGGTGCGGCTTCGGGCGCGGGGCCAAGGTTTTCGGCGCGGCCATTGCCATGCGCCTTGCCCACCGTGTGGCCGCCAGCTGTCAAGGCCACGGTTTCTTCGTCATCCATGGCCATGCGGGCGAAGGTCTCGCGCACATGGGCTGCGGTTTTCAGCGGGTCCGGATGGCCGTTCACGCCTTCGGGGTTGACATAGATCAGACCCATCTGCACGGCAGAGAGCGGGTTTTCCATGGTCGAGGCGTCGCCGACATTCTCGTAGCGCTCATCCGACGGCGCAAGCCACTCGCGCTCGGAGCCCCAGTAGACATCCTTCTCGGGGTGCCAGATATCCTCGCGGCCAAAGGCGAAACCGAAGGTCCTGAGGCCCATGCTCTCATAGGCAACAGTCCCGGCCAGCACCATCAGGTCGGCCCAGCTGAGCTTGTTGCCGTATTTCCTCTTGATCGGCCAGAGCAGGCGGCGCGCCTTGTCGAGATTGGCGTTGTCCGGCCATGAGTTCAGCGGCGCAAACCGGTGGTTGCCGGTGCCCGCGCCGCCACGGCCATCCTGCACGCGGTAGGTGCCGGCCGCGTGCCAGGACATGCGGATCATCAACCCGCCATAATGGCCCCAGTCGGCCGGCCACCAGTCCTGCGACTCGGTCATCAGGTCGTGCAGGTCTTTCTTCAGCGCCTCGAAATCCAGCGTCTTGACCGCGTCGCGATAGTCGAACCCCTTGAGCGGGTTCACCTTCGTGTCATGCTGGTGCAGGATGTCGAGGTTCAGCGCCTTGGGCCACCAGTCCATCACATCCGTGCCGGTTGTCGTCTGTCCGCCATGCATGACCGGGCATTTGCCCGCCTTGTCAGAACCGTCCATGATTCCCTCCATGAGTAATTTCTGGAATCGTTCTAACAGGCAATCGTCATCAGTTTAAGATGTTTATTCTGATTGTAACGATCAGTTTTTCTGACCGTTCAGGCGGATTTCCGCGCCGCGCGCCGCATCATCCACCCGGCGATGATGACCGCGACCAGGACGAAGCCGATGATGATCGTGGCCAGCGCGTTCACATCGGGGCTGACCCCCAGTCGCACCTTGGAGAAGATGACCATCGGCAGGGTCGAGGCACCGGGGCCAGAGACGAAACTCGCGATCACCAGATCATCAAGCGACAGGGTGAAGGCCAGCAGCCAGCCCGCCACCAGTGCCGGCGCGATCACGGGCAGCGTGATGTCGAAGAACACCCGCACCGGACCCGCACCCAGGTCACGCGCGGCCTCCTCAAGCGATTCGTCCATCTGGCGCAGGCGCGATTGCGCGATCACAGCAACAAAGGCCGCGCAGAAGGTCGTATGCGCGATGATGATCGTGGTCAGCCCGCGCCCGGCAGGCCAGCCCAGCGTCAGTTCCATCGACACGAACAGCAGAAGCAGCGACAGCCCGGTGATGACTTCGGGCATCACCAGCGGCGCCGTGATCATGCCGGTCAGCAGCAGACGCCCCGTGAAACCTCCGAATCGCGTCAGCACGAACGCCCCGAGCGTGCCGACAATCACCGCCAGGTTGGCCGACCAGAAAGCCACCTGAAGGCTGATCCAGGCCGAGCCGAGGATCTGCCGGTCACGCAGCAATTCCCCATACCAGCGGGTCGAGAACCCGCCCCAGACCGTCACGAGGCGGCTATCGTTGAAGGAAAAGACCACCAGCGAGATGATCGGTGCATAGAGGAAGATGAAGCCCAGCGCGACGGCCATGGGCAGGAACCAGCCGCGCATCAATGCTCCTCCCGCCGGTTCTGGACCGATTGCAGCCACATGATGGGTGCCACGACCAGAAACAGCATGACAATCGCCACCGCGGAGGCCACGGGCCAGTCGCGCGACGAAAAGAACTCGTCCCAGAGCACGCGGCCGATCATCAGTGTGTCGGGACCGCCGAGCAGGGCCGGGATGACATATTCGCCAATGGCCGGGATGAACACGAGCATCGAGCCCGCGACGATGCCCGGCAGCGACAGCGGCAGGGTCACTGTCAGGAACGTGACGACGGGCGAGGCGCCCAGATCGCTCGCCGCCTCCAGCAGGGCGGCATCAAGCTTGGTCAGATTGGCGTAGAGCGGCAGGATCATGAAGGGAAGATAGGTATAGACGATTCCGATATAGACCGCGAGATCCGTGTGCATCAGGCGCAGCGGCGCATCGATGATGCCAAGCGACATCAGCGTGTTGTTGATCACCCCGTTGGTACGCAGAAAGCCCATCCACGCATAGACCCGCAGCAGGAACGAGGTCCAGAAGGGCAGGATCACCATCAGCAGCAGGATCGAACGTTTCGGTTCGGGCGCGCGGGCGATGTAATAGGCAATCGGGTAGCCGATCAGCAGCGCGAAGATGGTCGAGATCAGCGCCACCCGGATCGAGGACAGATAGGCATTGCGATAGAGCGCATCCTCCAGCAGGAAGCGGAAATTCTCCAGGCTGGCGAAGATTTCAAGCGACCCGTCGGGGGCGCGCCCGAACAGCGGCGTATAGGGCGGGCGGGCGATGATCGCCTCGGCCAGCGAAATCCGCCCCAGCACGAAAAAGGGAGCCAGAAAGAAGATGCCCAGCCAGAGCATCGGGATGGCAATGACCAGCGCGCGCCGCCATGTCATTGCGTCAGCACCCTAAAGGCCGCCGGCGGGACCGAAAGCCAGACCCGCTCGTCCCATGAAATCGGGGCTTCCTCGCGCATCCGGTTCGACTGGCTGGCCCGGATCAGCGCGCCGCTTGCCAGCCGGACGCGGTATTGCGACATGTGCCCGATATAGCCCATCTCCTCGACCACCCCTTCCCAGGCATTCTGCGCGCCCTCGGGCCGCTTGCGGCTCAGCGTGAACCGCTCTGGGCGCACGGCCCCCCAGACCTGCTGGCCGCGGGTCAGCCCCTCTTGCGGGGGCATCAGCACATCGCCCAGTTCGGGCGATGCAATGCGCATCATGTCGGGGGCCGCGGCCTCGACCGTTCCTTCGAACAGGTTCACCGTGCCGATGAAATCGGCCACGAAGCGCGAGCGGGGGGTCTCGTATATCTCGCGCGGCTCGCCGATCTGTTCGATCATGCCGTCCTTCATCACCCCGATCCGGGTGGCCAGCGTCATCGCCTCGTCCTGGTCATGGGTGACGACGATGAAGGTCACGCCGAGCGTTTCCTGGATCTTGATGAGTTCGAACTGCGTTTCCTCGCGAAGCTTCTTGTCGAGCGCGCCCAGGGGCTCGTCCAGAAGCAAGAGCTTGGGCCGCTTGACCAGCGAACGCGCCAGCGCCACGCGCTGGCGCTGGCCACCTGACAGCTGATCGGGCTTGCGGCGCGCAAGTTTCTCCAGCTTGACCATGCGCAGCATGTCGCCCGCACGCGCATAGGCTTCGGATTTTTTCAACCCCTCGCGCAACAACCCGTAGGCCACGTTCTTTTCCACGCTCATATGCGGAAACAGCGCATAGGACTGGAACATCATGTTGGTGGGGCGGCGGTCGGGGGGCACGCGGGCCATGTCCTCGCCGTCAATGGTGATGCTGCCGGCTGTCGGTTGCTCGAAACCGGCCAGCATCCGCAGGAGCGTCGATTTTCCGCAGCCCGATTCGCCCAACAGGCAGAACAACTCGCCCTTGTAGATGTCGAGATCGACATCCGACACGGCCGTGAAATCACCAAAGGTCTTTGTCACCCCGTGCACTGAGATGAAGGGCCGGGCAGCGGCGTCGCGCCAGGGCCTGGTGTCAGCGGCAATCGCGGGTCCGTCCATCGCTCTCCACCCCGCTGCAAAAGGGCATCTGTTCCATGAAAAAGCCCCTGCCCGGCCGCGGGCAGGGGCCAGGGGATCATTGACCCGTGCGCACCCGTGTCCAGAGCCGCGTCACCGTGCGGTCCGTGCGGCTGTCATAGGTTACCCCGGTGAACAGCGTTTCGCTCACCTCCTCGGTGGGAAAAATGGCCGGATCAGTGAAGATCTCTTCCTCGACCATCGGCCATGATGCCGCGTTGCCATTGGGAAACCAGACATAATTGGTGATCTTAGCCGTGATCTCGGGCTCGAGGATGAAGTTGATGAAGGCATGTGCATTCTCAGGGTTGGGCGCATCGGCCGGAATGCCCATCATGTCGAACCACTGCATCGCGCCCTCGCGCGGGATGGCATACCAGACATTGACATCGTTGCCCGCCGACTCGGCACGCTCAGCCGCCTGCAGCACATCGCCCGACCAGCCCACGGCAACGCAGGTCTCGCCATTGGCGAGATCGGTGATGTATTGCGAGGAATGGAAATAGCGCACCGTATCGCGCACACCCATCATCATCGCGGCGGCAGCCTCGAAATCGGCGGCTTCGGTCGATTGCGGGTTCTTGCCCATCCAGGCAAAGGCCGCCGGGAACATGTCGGTCGGCGAATCAAGCCACGATATGCCGCAATCCGCGAGTTTCCCCGCGATCTCGGGGTCAAAGATCATGGCCCAGGTATCCACCTCGAAATCCTCGCCCAGACGTTCGGCCACCATGTCGATGTTATAGCCGATCCCGGTCGTGCCCCACATGTAGATGACTGCATGCTCGTTATCCGGGTCATGGGCCGCGGCGGCCGCCATCAGTTCGGCATCCATTCCCGCCATATTGGGCAGCAAGTCGCGGTTCAGCGGCTGATAGACCCCCGCAGCAATCTGGCGCTGCAGGAAGGTGCCGGTCGGCACCACCACGTCAAAGCCGGAAGACCCCGCCAGAAGCCGCGCCTCGAGCGTGTCATTGCTGTCATACACATCGTAATTGATCGCAATGCCGGTGCGTTCGGTGAACATCTCCAGCACTTCGTCGGTGATGTAATCCGACCAGTTGAACACATTGACCGTGTCCGTCAATGCCGGGCCTGCCACGAGACCCATTGCAGCGCCGAGGGCAAGAACTCTCCGTGTCGTCATGTCATACTCCCAGTTGGGGCCGTCGCTCGTTCATTCGGCGACCGTGCCACTATGCCCGGTATTCGACATGAAAACCCTGCGAGTTGGCAAGCCCGTTTCGTATCCTTCCTGCAAGGATTTGATCAAATCCTGGGCAAATGCCCCCATTTTGGCGCAAAAACCCGGCTCAGGCGCCGATTTCGAGGACGATCTTGCCGATATGGGCCGAGCTTTCCATCCGCGCATGGGCCGCTGCGGCCTCGGCCAAGGGAAACGCGCTGTCCATCACCGGCGCAATCTGCCCCGACGCCAGCAGCGGCCAGACCTCGCGCTCCAGATCGCGCGCGATCGCCGTCTTGGCCGCGTCCGATTGCGGCCGCAGGGTCGAGCCGGTGATGGTCAGCCGCCGGACCATCAGGGGGGCGAAATTCACCTCTACCTTCGGGCCACGCAGAAAGGCGATCTGCACCAGCCGACCGTCATCTGCCAGCGCACGCAGGTTGCGTGGCAGGTAGTCGCCCCCCACCATGTCGAGGATCAGGTTCGCGCCGCCCTCCTGCTGCATGACCTTCACGAAATCCTCTTCGCGGTAGTTGATCGCCCGCTCGGCCCCCAGCCGCGCACAGGCCGCGCATTTTTCGGCCGAGCCGGCTGTCGCGAAGACCCGCGCGCCAAAGGCATGCGCAAGCTGGATCGCGGTCGTCCCGATGCCCGAGGCGCCGCCATGCACCAGAAACCGCTCGCCCGCCTGAAGGCCCCCGCGCATGAAGACATTGGACCAGACCGTGAAGAAGGTCTCGGGCAGACAGGCCGCCTCGCGCAGCCCCATTCCTTCGGGCACGGGCAGAACATGGCCTGACTCCGTCAGCGCGTGCTCGGCATAGGCGCCGCCCGGAAACAGCGCACAGACCTGGTCCCCGACCTTCCAGCGCGTCACACCCGCCCCCAGCGCCACGATGGTGCCCGCGCCTTCCAGCCCCGGCAGATCGCTGGCGCCGGGGGGCGGATCATAGGCGCCTGCGCGCTGCAGCACGTCGGGCCGGTTCACGCCCGCCCAGGCCATGCGGATCACCACCTGTCCCTGCCCCGGCACCGGCACGGCGCGCTCGGCCGGGCGCAGCACCTCCGGCCCGCCCGGCTGCGAGATCTCGATCACGCGCATCACATGTGGCAGGTCCATCCCATCCCCCGTTTTCCTGATGTAAATTCTCAATTACGCCGCTGCAGCGCAGCCTTACGTTGCGGGCGCGACAGGGCGAAATCCCAATACAGTTCCCGGGCGCGTTGCCCCATCGGGGTCGCGCCATACACCCTGTCCTGATAGCGCGCCACCGGCATCACCTTGGCGATATTTCCGGTCACGAAAACCTCCTCGGCCGTGTCGAAATCCGCCAGCGTCAGCGAGGTCTCGACCACTTCCACCCCGTCGGCGCGCAACAGCCCGATGACCCGCGCCCGCGTGATGCCCGCAAGGAACATCCCGTTGGGCACCGGCGTGAACACCACCCCGTCGCGTACCATGAACACATTGGTCGAAGCGGTTTCCGCCACATGACCGTGAACGTCGAGCGAGAGCGCGTTGGAAAAGCCGCGCGCGCGGGCCTCGGCCATGATGCGCGCGTTGTTGGCATAGAGCGAGGCGGCCTTGGCCTCGGTCATCGCCATGTCGGGCCGGGGGCGGCAATAGGGCGAGACCGTCAGCGAGAAGCTGCCCGGTTCGGGCATCGGCAGCGCCTCGATGCAGATGGCGAAGCCCGTGCTCTCGGGTACAAGATCGATGATGCCGGGCGTCGAGTCGCGTGCCCACATCATCGGGCGCAGATAGAGCGCCGCATCCTCGGGCATCATCGCGCAGCCCTCTTCCAGCAGCCCCTGCACGGTCGCTGCATCTACGGGCGGGATCATGCCCATGGCTTGAGCCGAACGGATGATGCGGGCGCTGTGCAGGTCCAGATCCGGGCGAACCCCCTCGAACTGGCGCGCGCCGTCAAAGACCTGCGAGCCGAGCCAGGCCGCGTGATCTGCCGCACCGATGATCGGGGCATTGCCCCTGTGCCACTGTCCCTCGTACCAGGTCAGGATTTCCGTGCCGACTGCCATGCGCACCCCCTCCAGCATCTGGGGCGCACCTAGCGCCGTTGCGGCAGGCGCGTCAAGCCTCGGGCGCGGGCGGCACATGGCCCGGCAGGTCGTCGCGCGCACTGCGCGCGGGGGGTCTGATGCAGGACAGCACCGCATTCGGTCCCGCCATCAGCGCGCGCGCTATGGGGTTCCTGCGCAACGCGCCCTTCACACGCTCGATCTGCATCACCTCGTCGATCCGGCGGTCCAGAAAGCTCCATGTCGCGCTTGCGCCGGGGCTGTCATCGCCCAGCCAGTAGAGCACGGTTGCGGAATAGACGCCTGCCAGCGTGGCGCGCTTGGTATACCAGTTGTAATCGTCCGACGTGTCCCCGAGGCGCGTCCAGATCAGGTCCACCGTGCCCCAGATCGCCCGCGCCCCGTCGGCAGCATAGGGCGGCAGCGCAAACAGCGTCGTGCCGCGCCGCACCAGTTCACGATCCTCCGCCGCCTCGATCCGGTAGCGCAAGGCCGTCGCGATCCGGTCGCGAAACCGCAGATGGCCCAGGTCCTCCTGGTCCAGCCGCGCAGCCATCTGCGCATCGCCGCGCCGGTGATAGGCCAGCGCCAGATCGACCCCGCCGCGCGGATAGAGGGCCCGCGCACGCGCAAGGTCGATCCCGGTATCCGTTGCCGCCGCGCGCAGGGCGTCGTCGCTCCAGCCGTCAAAGGGCACATGAATCAATGCGGCATCCAGCAGGGCAGCGGCTTGGTCGGTCATCGCTCTCGCCTCTCGAGGTTTCACTCTGTCACTATCTAGCAGGATTTGCGCAAATTCCAGACGCCTGAGCCGCCCCGCCCGGAAGGCGATGCTAGCCGCGCAGTTGCCCGCCCGTGGCCTTTTCCACCTTCTCGACGATCCTTCGGCTGACCGCCTCGATCTCTTCCTCGTTGAGCGTGCGGTCGACGGGTTGCAGTCGTACGGCTATGGCCAGCGACTTGCGGCCGGGGCCGAACTGCGCCTCGGCCTTGGGTCCGGTGAACTCGTCAAAGACCTGAACCGCCTCGATCAGCGCCTTGTCCGCCGCGAGCGCTGCAGTCACGGCGGTCAGCGCCTCGACCTCCTGCCCCATGACAAAGGCGAAATCGCGCTCGACCGCCTGCAGCGGGCTGACCGTCAGCGAGGGGCGCGTCGTCTTGCGCGCGCGCGGCTGGGGCGGGTTTTCCAGCCAGACCGTGAAGCCGATGACCGGTCCTTTGAGGTCGAACGCCTGAAGCACGCGCGGGTGCAACTCGCCAAAGGCGGCGAGCGGCAGTTTCGGCCCGAGCGAGATCACGCCCGAGCGCCCCGGATGGAACCAGCCGGGCACATTGCGGTGCACCTGCATGCGTGCCGGTGCCCCGATCGCGCCCAGCACGGCCTCGGCATCGGCCTTGGCATCGAACACATCGACCACGCGGCGCGCGCCATGCGGGTCGCGCGGGCCCGTGGCGCCGACCAGCAGCCCTGCTGCCTGTACATGCTGCTCGCCCGGCTCGCCGCCGGAAAAGGCCGGGCCGACCTCGAACAGGGCGCAATCGAGGGTGCCGCGTGCCTGGTTGCGCGCGGCGGCCTGCATCAGCCCGGGGAGCAGGTCAGGGCGCATATGCGTCATCTCGGACGAGATCGGGTTTTCCAGGCGCACGGCCTCTGTGCCGCCACCAAAGGCGTCGGCCGCGCGCTGGTCGATGAAACTGTAGGTCACGCATTCATTGTAGCCCAGCCCAGCCAGCATCCGTCGCGCGGCGCGCTCGCGCGCCTGCAGGGGCGTCAGGATGGGACGCGGCACACCCGTCCCGGCACGCGGCAGCGGCTGTGCCTCCAACCTGCCAAGCGACGCGATGCGGGCGATCTCCTCGACCAGATCGGCCGCGCCCAGGATATCGGGGCGCCAGGTCGGCGGAAACGCCTGGTCGCCCTGCAGCCGGAACCCCAGCGCTTCGAGTGTGTCGCGCTGCTCGGCCTCGGGGATGTCCATGCCGACCAGCGAGCGGACGCGCGCCGGGTCGAAGCGGTAGCTGCGGGTCGTGTCGGGGATGGCCCCGTCAAGGACGACATGCGAGGCCTCCCCCCCGCACAGGTCAAGCACCATCCGCGTGGCCAGTTCCAGCCCGTCGATAGTGAAGGCCGGGTCCACCCCGCGCTCGAAGCGGTAACGCGCATCCGAACTGATCCTGAGGGCCCGGCCCGTGGCAGCTACGGTGATCGGGTCCCAGTAGGCGGATTCGAGGAACACATCGACTGTCGCCTCGGTGCAGCCCGAATGCTCGCCGCCCATGATGCCCGCAAGCGATTCCGGCCCCTGGTCGTCTGAAATCAGCATCTGGCCTGCGTCGAGCGTGTAGCTCTTGCCGTCGAGCGCCAGCAATTCCTCGCCACCGCGCGCCGGGTGAATGCGCAAGCCCCCCCGGACCTTGCCCGCGTCAAAGGCGTGCAGCGGGCGGTTCAGGTCGAAGGTGAAGAAATTGGTGATATCCACCAGCGCCGAGATCGGGCGCAGCCCGATCGCGCGCAGGCGTTTTTGCAGCCAGTCCGGCGACGGGCCGTTCTTCACGCCGCGGATCACGCGCCCGGCAAAGAGCGGGCAGCCCTTGGCCTTCAGCGCGGGGTCGATGGTCACGCCGACGGGGCTGTCAAAGCTGCCCGTAACAGGCGCCACGACCAAGGGTTTCAGCACCCCCAGCCCGCGCGCGGCCAGATCGCGGGCAATGCCGCGCACGCCCAGCGCATCGGGGCGGTTGGGGGTGATGGCGATGTCGATCACCGGGTCGCTGAGCCCGGCATAATCGATATAGCGCGCGCCGAGCGGCGCATCGGCGGGCAGCTCGATGATGCCCACATGGTCGTCCGAAAGCATCAGTTCGCGCTCGGAGCAGAGCATGCCGTTGCTCGCCTGCCCCCGGATCACACCCGGCTTCAGATCGACCCCGGTGCCGGGCACATGCGTCCCCACAGGCGCGAAGACGCCCAGCATGCCGGTGCGGGCATTGGGCGCGCCACAGACGACCTGCACCTCTTCGGCAGGGCCATCCGGGCCTTGCGGAAAGGTCTCGACCCGGCACAGGCGCAACCGGTCTGCATCAGGGTGGGCGACGGCCTCGATCACGCGGGCGATACGGAACGCGCCAAGGCTGTCGGCCGGGTCGATCACCTCCTCGACCTCCAGTCCCAGATCGGTCAGCGCCTCGGCGATCTCGGCCAGCGTGGCCTCGGTCGCCAGATGATCCTTGAGCCAGGACAGCGTGAATTTCATGTCTCTTCCCCGAAATCGACCATTGCCCAGCCCCTAGCCCAGATCAGCGCCAGAGAAAAGACGCTGACCTCAGCGGTCGCGCGGATCGCGGCTGTCCTCGTCCTCGTCTTCGTCCTCTTCCTCGGGCAGGTTGAAGAAGCTCTCGGCATCGCTGTAATCGGCGGCCTTGGCAGTGTCCTGCCCGTCCGAGTTCAGGTCGCTGATGGTGAAATTCTCCAGCCCGGCGATATTGGCGGGCATCTTCGGCTCGGCATCCATCTCGAGCGATCGTTCGGTCGAGACCAGCTTGCGGCGCTCGTCATCGCTCATCACCACGCCCTCGGCCTCGCGCTTGGCGGCGGCTTTCTGCACTTCCTTGTCCAGTTCGGACTGGCGGCACAGGCCCAGCGCCACAGGGTCGATGGGTTGCAGGTTGGACATGTTCCAGTGCGTGCGCTCGCGGATGGCCTGGATGGTCGAATTGGTGGTGCCGACCAGTCGCCGGATCTGGGCGTCGGCAAGCTCGGGGTGGAACTTGACCAGCCAGAGAATGGAGGCCGGGCGGTCCTGCCGCTTGGACAGCGGCGTATAGCGCGGGCCACGGCGCTTTTCCTCACCTTCGGCGGCGGGATTGTATTTCAGCTTGAGCGAATAGACCGGGTCTTTCTCGCCGCGCTCGATCTCGATCGGGTCAAGCTGGTTGTTGGCGACCGGGTCGAACCCCTTGACGCCACCGGCCACATCGCCATCGGCAATGCCCTGCACCTCCAGCTCGTGAAGGCCGCAGAAATCCGCGATCTGCCTGAAGCTGAGCGTGGTATTGTCCACCAGCCAGACAGCAGTGGCCTTGGGCATCAATGGTTTTGACATGACGTGATCTCCTGTCATAGGAGCGCGGAACGGGCGCGCAATATCTCTCGGGTGCCGGCAAACGGCTGCAGGCGGACCCTGCCTTGTCCTCGATGTCGGGGATGTCCGCGTCTATAGCCAAAGATGAGGAAGAGGAAAAGCACAAATGCGCTGGATCGGCATGGTGGCGATGGCCGTCGCGGGACTGGTCTTCTGGCTCGGGCAAGGCGCGCAGGAGCGCTCGGAAGACGGCGGATACCTTGTTCTGGCGCTGAGCTGGAGTCCGAGTTGGTGCGCCGCCGAGGGTGACGCGCGCGGGGACGCGCGCTGCGCGCCCGGCGCCGGAACCGGCTGGCTGGTGCACGGGCTCTGGCCCCAACATGAGGCCGGAGGCTGGCCCGAATTCTGCGACACGGCACATCCGCCCCCTGACCGACGCATGACCGGGGCGATGGAGGACATCATGGGGTCTGCCGGTCTGGCGCGGCACCAGTGGACCAAGCATGGCAGTTGCAGCGGGCTGAGCCCAGCGGCCTATTTCGACCGGACGCGGGCCGCCTTCGCAGCGCTCACATTCCCGGAGACGATTCGCGCCCGCGATGCCAGCCTGCGGCTGGCTCCCGACGCGGTGCTGGCGGCGTTTCGCGCGGCCAATCCCGCCGTTGCGCCCGACATGGTGGTGCTGACCTGCCGGCAGGGCAATGCACAGGAGATCCGGCTGTGCCTGAGCCGTGATCTGCGCCCGCGCCCCTGCGACCCCGACCTGCTGTCGCGCGGATGCCGCGCGGGGCAGGTCACACTGCCCGCGAAACCCTGACGCTCATGGCGCGCTGCAGCGCGGCTGCGTGGCCGCCGGGGGTGTCGCGGGCCCGAGCACATCGCCCAGGATCTCGACCAGACGCTCCAGCTTGAGCGGTTTGGTCAGGCACCCGTCAAACCCGGCGGCCAGATACCCCTCAACCTGGTGCGTCATGGCATTGGCGGTAAAGGCCAGGGCCGGGGTTCTGGCGCGTGCGGCAGCGGCCTCGATCTGCCGGATAGCCTGCAACAGCGCGATCCCGTCCATCCCGGGCATGGAAATGTCGCAGATCACCAGATCGAAGCGGCCCGAGCGAAAACTCTCCAGTGCCTCCTGACCGCTGCCGGCGAGCGCGACCTTCGCCCCGATTCGGCCCAGCATCATGCTCAGCACCACCAGATTGGTGCGGTTGTCATCGACTGCCAGCACCGAGAAGGCCGGCAGGGAGACCTGGCCTGCGGGCCTTTCTTCCGGCGGGGCAGGCAGGTCACCTGCCTGCGCGACCCCCAGCGGCAGGCGGACCGTGATGCGGCTGCCCTTGCCCGGTGCGCTGTTGATCTGGAGCGTGCCGCCAAACAGATCGGTCAGTGACCTGACGATCGCCATCCCCAGCCCGGTGCCACCGAAGCGGCGCGAAATGCTGGTATCCGCCTGCACGAAGGGTTCAAGCACCTTGACCTGCTGCGCGGCGGTCATGCCGATTCCGCTGTCCGCGACATCCAGCACCACGCTTGCCGGGTCCGGGCCGCGAATCGTGACCATGACATGGCCCGCCTCGGTGAACTTCAGCGCGTTGCCGATGAGATTGTGCAGGATCTGCATCAGCCGGTGCGGGTCGCCCATGCGCGGCTTGCCCAGAGGGTCTTCGAGCATGACGGAAAAGGACAGCTGCTTTTCCGAGGCGCGCAGCGTATGGACCTCTTCGGTGCGGCGGGCCAGGTCGGCCAGCGAGAAGGGAATCTGCTCCAGATGCAGGGCATTCGCCTCGATCCGCGTCATGTCGAGCAGATCGTCGATGATGCTCATCAGCAGATTCCCCGATTCCCGCAGGATCGCGATCAGCTGGCGCTGGGCCGCGTCCTGCGTGGTCTCGGCAAGGATTTCGGTGATCCCCAGAACCCCGTTCAGGGGCGTGCGCAGTTCATGGCTCATGTTGGCCAGGAAATTGGTCTTTGTCTCATTGGCGCGTTTCGCTTCGGCCAGCGCTGCCTCGCGCGCCTTTTCGGCCTCGACCAGTGCGGTGACATCCGAGACCGCATAGAGCACCCGGTTCGAGACAGCCTTGTCCGACAGGATCGGGGCGGCGTTGACCGAAATATAGCGCCGACCGCTTTCGGAATACATTGCGATGCGGTTGTTGGTCACGTTCCCGCCTGTGCGCCGGACACGGGAATAGGGCATGTCCTCGACCCGCTGCGGCTGCCCCGCCAGATCGGTGACACGCCAGTGCGGGCTGTCATATCGCTGCCCGACAAGTTCCGAGACCGGCAGTCCCAGCACATGCTCGCAGGCGTCATTTGCGAAGATGAACACGCCCTCCTCGTCAAGCACCAGCAGGCCCGCAGCTGTGGTGCTGACAATGCCTTGCAGAAAGGCGCGCTCGCGCGCCAGTTCGTCGGTCGTGGAACGGCGCAGCAGCACGGCGCGCACCACATCGGCAAAGGCGCGCAGCAGATAGACCTCTCCGGGCAGGAAATCGCCGCGTTCGGTTACCGAGTCGAAGCCCACAAGGCCGAAGAACTCGCCTGCTTCCAGCATCGGCACCATCAGCAGCGACCGGATCTGCTGCGCGACGAGCAGCCCATGCTCCGGCGAGCCGGGCAGGAAATCCGCAATGTCGGGGATCAGCATCACCTGATTGTGACTCAGCGGGTCGAGCAGGGCACCGAATTCGTCAATGGACAGTCCCTGCAACTGCTCGATCATGGCCGGGATGCCGGGCGCGCACCATTCGTGCGAGTTGCTGACATTGGGTCCGTCGCGGACAAAGACATAGGCGCGGTCGCGCCGGGTGTAGCCGCCAAGCCGGGCCAGGCATTCGTCGATTGCAGCATCGACATCGCCCATATCGGCCGAAAGCAGAAGATGGATCAACTCGACCACCAGCGCCTGGATCTCTGTCAGGCGGGCTTCGTTCGTCGTCGCTGCGTCCTTGGGTGCAATGGACAAGGGGCACTTCTCCTGACGCGATCTGACCGGAACAAGGGCGGCAGCCCGGCCTTGCACCGCTCCGCCCCTCGCCCGGCATGGTCCGCGTCAGACCTACCGCGCATCTGGTTAACATATGATTTAGACCCGCCGGCTTGCAATTCCCCGATCCGAACGGGTCTTGCGCTGGGGGTGGCCTTGACTATAACCCCCCTCAATTTGCCTGCCGCCGGCAGGCGCACGCAGGTCAACCGGGGGTCCGACATGCCTAAGAGAACCGATATCGAAAAGATCATGATCATCGGGGCCGGGCCTATCGTGATCGGACAGGCCTGCGAGTTCGACTATTCCGGCGCGCAGGCCTGCAAGGCCCTGCGCGAGGAAGGCTACAAGGTGGTTCTGGTGAACTCCAACCCGGCCACGATCATGACCGACCCCGGCCTGGCCGACGCCACCTATATCGAGCCGATTACGCCCGAGATCGTCGCCAAGATCATCGAGAAGGAACGCCCCGACGCGCTGCTGCCCACGATGGGCGGGCAGACCGGGCTGAACACCTCGCTGGCACTGGCCGACATGGGCGTGCTCGACCGGTTCGGGGTGGAGCTTATCGGTGCCAACCGGCAGGCCATCGAGATGGCCGAGGACCGCAAGCTGTTTCGCGAGGCGATGGACCGCATCGGACTGGAAAACCCCAAGGCCACGATCATTGCAGCGCCAAAGCTGGCCAATGGCAAGCATGACATCAATGCCGGTGTGGCCGAGGCCATGGCTGCCATCGAATATGTGGGCCTGCCCGCCATCATCCGGCCCGCCTACACGCTGGGCGGCACCGGCGGCGGCGTGGCCTATAACCGCGACGATTACGAGCGGATCTGCCGCTCGGGGCTCGATGCCTCGCCGGTGGCCCAGATCCTTATCGACGAGTCGCTGCTGGGCTGGAAGGAATTCGAGATGGAGGTCGTCCGCGACCGCGCGGACAACGCGATCATAGTCTGTTCCATCGAGAATGTGGACCCGATGGGCGTGCATACGGGCGATTCGATCACCGTCGCCCCGGCGCTGACCCTGACCGACAAGGAATACCAGATCATGCGCAACGGTTCGATCGCCGTGCTGCGCGAGATCGGGGTCGAGACCGGCGGCTCGAACGTGCAATGGGCGATCAACCCCGAGAATGGCCGCATGGTCGTGATCGAGATGAACCCGCGCGTGTCGCGCTCGTCCGCGCTGGCGTCCAAGGCCACCGGATTCCCCATCGCCAAGATCGCGGCAAAACTCGCCGTGGGCTATACGCTCGATGAACTGGACAATGACATCACCAGGGTGACGCCTGCAAGTTTCGAGCCGACCATCGACTATGTCGTGACGAAGATCCCGCGCTTTGCCTTCGAGAAGTTCCCCGGCGCGAAGGCCGAACTGACAACCGCCATGAAATCCGTGGGCGAGGCGATGGCGATTGGCAGGACCTTCCACGAATCGATCCAGAAGGCGCTTGCCTCGATGGAGACGGGGCTGAGCGGGTTTGACGAGATCAGCATTCCCGGTGCCCCCGACCGTGCCGCCATCATCAAGGCCATTTCGGCCCAGACCCCCGACCGGCTGCGCCTGATCGCGCAGGCGATGCGCGAGGGGCTGTCGGATGACGAGATCCAGGCCGCCACAGCCTTCGATCCGTGGTTTCTGGCGCGCATCCGCGAGATTATCGAAGCCGAGGAAACCATCCGCCGCGAGGGGCTGCCCGTCACCGCGCAGGGGTTGCGCGCGCTCAAGATGCTGGGCTTCACCGATGCCCGGCTGGCTGCGCTTACCGGCCGGGACGAGGGGCAGGTGCGCCGCGCGCGGCGCAATCTGGGCGTGAACGCGGTCTTCAAGCGTATCGACACCTGCGCCGCCGAATTCGAGGCGCAGACACCCTACATGTATTCAACCTACGAAACGCCGGTGATGGGCGAGGTCGAATGCGAGGCGCGGCCATCAGAGCGCAGGAAGGTCGTAATCCTCGGCGGTGGGCCCAACCGGATCGGGCAGGGAATCGAGTTCGACTATTGCTGCTGTCATGCCTGTTTCGCGCTGACCGATGCGGGCTACGAGACGATCATGATCAACTGCAACCCCGAGACGGTCAGCACCGATTACGACACTTCGGACCGGCTCTATTTCGAGCCCCTGACGCTGGAGCATGTGCTGGAAATCCTGCGTGTCGAACAGGAGCGCGGCACCCTGCACGGGGTGATCGTGCAGTTCGGCGGGCAGACGCCGCTGAAGCTGGCCAACGCGCTCGAGGAAGAAGGCATTCCGATCCTGGGCACCTCGCCCGATGCGATCGACCTGGCCGAGGATCGCGAACGGTTTCAGGCGCTGCTGAACAGGCTGGAATTGCGCCAGCCCGTGAACGGAATTGCCACCACACCGCAGCAGGCGTTCGAGATTGCGCAAGCGGTCGGCTACCCGCTGGTCATCCGTCCGTCCTACGTCCTGGGCGGGCGCGCGATGGAAATCGTGCGCGATGACGCGCATCTGGAGCGCTATATCCGCGAGGCTGTCGTGGTCTCGGGCAAGAACCCGGTCCTTCTGGACAGCTATCTTGTCGGCGCGGTCGAGGTGGATGTCGATGCGCTCTGCGATGGCGAGGCGGTGCATGTCGCGGGCATCATGCAGCATATCGAGGAAGCGGGGGTGCATTCGGGCGACTCGGCCTGCTCGCTGCCGCCCTACTCGCTGGACGAGGCGACCATTGCCGAATTGCGCCGCCAGACCAAGGCGCTCGCGCACGGGCTGAATGTGGTCGGGCTGATGAACGTGCAGTTCGCCATCAAGGACGGCGACATCTATGTGCTGGAGGTGAACCCCCGCGCCTCGCGCACCGTGCCCTTCGTGGCCAAGGCGACCGACAGCGCGATTGCCTCGATTGCCGCGCGGCTGATGGCGGGCGAGAAGCTGTCGGCTTTCCCCATGCGGCCGCCATATGATGCCAATGTCGCGCCTTCGGAACCGCTGCCCCTTGCCGATCCGCTGACGCTGGCCGACCCGCAGACACCATGGTTCTCGGTCAAGGAAGCCGTCCTGCCCTTCGCGCGGTTCCCCGGCGTGGACACGCTGCTTGGCCCCGAAATGCGCTCGACCGGCGAGGTGATGGGCTGGGCGCGCAATTTCGCGCGGGCGTTCTACAAGGCGCAGCTTGGCGCGGGCGTAAGCCTGCCCGAGAGCGGCCGGGTCTTCGTCTCGATCAAGGATTTCGACAAGGGGCCGCTCATGCTGGAAACCGCCCAGACCCTGACGGGTCTGGGATTCGCGCTGGTGGCAACGCGCGGAACGGCCGCCTGGCTGCGCGCGCATGATGTGGCCTGCGAGGTGGTCAACAAGGTCTATGAGGGCCGTCCCAATATCGTCGATCTGATGAAGAGCGGCGAAATCGCGATGGTGCTGAACACGACCGAGGGGGCACAGGCCATCGAGGACAGTCGCGAGATCCGGTCCGTCGCGCTCTATGACAAGATCCCCTATTACACCACCGCTGCGGGCAGCCACGCCACGGCCCTTGCACTCAAGGCCCGCGAGGAAGGCGAGATCGGGGTGCGCGCGCTGCAACATCCGGCCGATTGAGGCCGGGCGCGACCCGGACGCGCCGTATCGGGCGCATGGCGCATGATCCGGGCGCGTCCTGCCCTGCCCCCCGACGCGGGCAGGGGGGCGGCCCGGTGGCCGCGGGCGCGACGCGAGGCGATGTGCCGCGGCGCCGGGCTCTCGTCTTTGGGCGGCGGCTGCGCTAGGGGTTCCGGGGGCCAGGAACGCGGGCCAGAAACGCGGGCCAGTGACACCGGTCGCGACAGGAGGACGCCTTGACCGACATGCGCGACATCGTCTTCGTCGGAGGTGGTCATACCCATGCGCTTGTGCTGCATGAACTGGCAGCGCGGCCCCTGCCCGGCGCGCGCGTGACCGTCATCAACCCCGACCCGACCGCCCCCTATACCGGCATGTTGCCAGGCTTCATCGCCGGCCATTACGCCCGCTCCGAGCTCGAGATCGACCTTGCGCATCTCGCCGCGCGCGCAGGCGCGCGGCTGGTCATCGGACGGGCGGGCGGGCTGGACCGGGACGCGCGCGAGGTGCAGCTCCGGGGGCAGGCCCCGATCCGCTATGATCTGGTCTCGATCGATATCGGGATCACCTCGGACCTGCCGCAGATCCCCGGCTATGGCGCCCATGCGGTCTCGGCCAAGCCCCTCGGAACCTATGCGCGGGCCTGGGAAGACTGGCGCGTCGCGCAGGCGACAGGCCGGCTCGCGCCGCAGATCGCTGTCATCGGCGGGGGCGTGGCCGGGGTGGAACTGGCCATGGCCATGGCCTACCGGTTACGCGGCAGCGCGCCCGAGATCACGGTGATCGAGGCGGCGCGCCTTCTGCCCAATATCGGCACGCGCGCCCGGCAGCGGCTTCTCGCGCATCTGGCAGCGGCGGGCGTGCGCTGGCGCGACCAGGTGCAGGTGGTGGAGGTCACGCCGCAGGGCGTGCGGCTCTCGGACGGAGGGGGGATTGCGGCCAGTCTGGTGCTGGGCGCGGCCGGTTCGCGACCGCAGGACTGGCTCCGGGGCACCGGACTCGAACTGATCGACGGCTTCATCGCCGTGGACCCGTTCCTGCGCGCGCGGAACGACCCGGCAGTCTTTGCCGTCGGGGACTGTGCGCATATGGTCCATGCCCCGCGCCCGAAGGCCGGGGTCTATGCCGTGCGGCAGGCACCCTATCTGCTGGCCAATCTGCGCGCGACGCTCGCGGCGGGGGGGCTGCGCCCCTACCGTCCGCAGCGTGATTACCTCAAGCTGGTGTCACTGGGCGGGAAATCGGCTCTGGGCGAGAAATGGGGCGTGCCGCTCGAAGGGCACTGGCTGTGGCAGATCAAGAACCGCATCGACGCGCGCTTCATGCGCCAGTTCCGCGCATGAGGAGCATGAGGAGCATGGCCGGGCCGTCACGGACCAGAGGCAGCCTAGGCGCGCGACGCCACCAGTAGGGTGGGTGATTCACCCACCCCCTGCCGCCTGAAAACGTTCCACCCGGCACTGACGGGCCCTGACGGTGCCGGGCCTCATTCCTGCGCGCGCAGCACCTGCGCCGGGCGCACCGAAAGCGGGCGCAGCGCAAAGGAAAGTCCGGCCAGCAAGGTCGCAGTCATTCCCCCCAGCACGATGACGATGGCCGAAACCGGTTCGAACTGATAGCTCGCCTCCATCACGAAGCGCATCACTCCCCAGGCGGACAGCGCCGCAGCGCCCAGCGCAACCAGCCCCGCCGCTGCCCCCATCAGCGCCGCCCGCAGGGCGAAACTGGCAAGGATACGCCCGCGCGAGGCGCCCAGCGTCTTCATGACGGCAGCCTCGAACACCCGCGCGCGCTCGCCCGCCGCCGCCGCCCCGATCAGCACCACGAAGCCTGTCAGCAGCGTGGCAAGGGCGGCATAGCGCGTCGCCGTGGCCATGGTCGAGAGCGCCTCGGTCACGCGCTCGGCGGCCTCGCGCACCCGGATGGCGGTAATGTTGGGATACATGTTGGACAGGTCGCGCAGGATGGCGCCCTCGGCGGCCTCGAGCGCATAGACGGTGGCGATATGGGTATGGGGTGCCGCACGGATCGGCTCGGGCGAAAGCACCATCACGAAACCGATGCCCCCGGTCGAGAAATCCACCTCGCGCAGATTGGCGATTTCGGCGGTGATGTCGCGGCCAAGGATATTCACGGTCACGCTGTCCCCGACCGACAGCCCCAGTTCGCTGGCCTGTTCGGCCCCGAAACTGACCAGAGGCGGACCGGAATAGTCTTCGGGCCACCATTCACCCGCCGTCAGGCGGGTGCCCTCGGGGATCGTGGCCGAATAGGTCACGCCCCGGTCGCCGCGCAACACCCAGTGCCCTGCGCGCGGGTGCTCGCGGGCGGCAACGCCGTTGAGCGCCGAGACCACACCACGCAGCATGGGCGCGGTCTCGACCCGGTCCACATTCGCGTCTTCATCGAGCCGCGCAAGAAAGCCCTGCAACTGGTCATTCTGGATGTCGAGGAAGAAGTAGCTCGGCGCGCGGTCGGGCAGGTCGAGGGCAATGGCGCGGCGCAGGTTGCTGTCGATCTGGCCGACCGCAGCCAGCACGGTCAGCCCCAGACCCAGTGACAGGATCACCGCCGTCGCACCTTCGCGCGGGTTGCTGATGGCTCCCATTGCCATGCGCAGCGCCGTGCGCCCGCGCAGGCCGCGCGCCCGCGCCAGCCTGCGCGCCACCCGCCGCACGACCAGCGCGGCCAGCGTCAGCACGGCCAGAGCCCCCAGCACGCCGCCCGCCGTCGCATAGGCCAGCCGCGGAACCGCCGCGAACCATGCCGTAATGGCTACCAGCAGCACCACCAGCATCGCCGTGGTCAGCAGATAGGGCCAGCGCGGCCAGCGACTGCCTTCCTCTGTCATGCCGCGAAAGATCGCGGCGGCGCGCACGTCCTCGGTGCGCGCAAGTGGCCAGAGCGTGAAGATCAGCGCGGTCAGCGCGCCATAGATCGCGGCCTCGAGCAGCGCACGCGGTTGCAGACCGATCTCCAGGTCGACCGGCACCTGGTCCGCCACGACCGGGACCAGCGCAAAGGGCACCAGCGCACCCAGCACCAGCCCGAGCGCCAGCCCGAGCCCGGTCAGCACCCCGATCTGGAGGAAATAGACCGCAAAGATCGTGCGGCTCTCGGCGCCGACGGTCTTGAGCGTGGCAATTACCCTGGTCTTGCCATCGAGATAGGTGCGCACCGCCGCCGATACGCCCACACCGCCCACGGCCAGCCCGGCGATACCCACCAGCACCAGAAAGGACGAGACCCGCTGGATCACGTTGCGGATCTGGGGTGCGGCATTGCGGCTGTCGCGCCAGCGCGCGCCAGCGCCCTCGAACTCTGCCGTGGCGAGGCGGCGGGCGGCATCAAGGCTCTGGCCGGGCAGGAGCATCCGGTAGTTCGTCTCGTAAAGCGTGCCCGGCCCCAGCAATTCGGCATTCTCCAGAGCCTCGGCCCGCACCAGCGTACGCGGCCCGAAGCCGAAATTGGCCCCCAGCCCGTCGGGTTCGCGGGTCAGGTGGGCACTCAGGCGGAACTCCTGCACGCCCAGGCGGAAGGTGTCGCCTATTCCGAGTCCCAGCCGCTCGGCCAGGATGCGCTCCATCACGCCACCGGGCAGGCCGTCCTGTTCTGCCAATGCCTCGGTCAGCGGGATGTCGGGGTCGAGCCCGACACGGCCCACCAGCGGATAGGCCGCATCCACCCCCTTGACCTGGGTCACCGACCGTTCCGAGGTCTCGCCCTCGCCCGCCACGGCCATCGAGCGGAAATCGACCACTTCCGACACCTGCGCCGCGAACGCATCCATCCAGGCGCGCTCTTCGGGAGTGGCGAAACGGTAGGTCATGCGCAGTTCGGCGTCACCGCCCAGGAGCGTCGCGCCCTCGCGCGCAAGACCGGCATCGATCGCGCCGCGCACCGAGCCCACGGCGGCAATCGCACCCACGCCAAGCGCAAGGCAGGCAAGAAATACCCAGAATCCCCGCAATCCCCCGCGCAATTCGCGCCGCGCGATGTTCCAGGCGACCGCGCTCATTCGGCGGCCTCGGCGCGTTTCACATCCTCGCCGGCGATTTCCCCGTCGGCCAGCCGGATAACCCGGTCGCAACGCGCGGCAAGCTCGGGCGCATGCGTGACGAGGATCAGCGTCGCGCCATGACGGTCGCGCAGGCCGAACAGCAGGTCCATGATGATCTGCCCGTTGGGTCCGTCGAGATTGCCCGTCGGTTCGTCGGCCAGCAGGATCGAGGGGCGGGGGGCTGCCGCACGCGCAAGTGCCACGCGCTGCTGTTCGCCGCCCGACATCTGCGCAGGGTAATGATCCAGCCGATGGCCCAACCCGACAGCGCGCAACTCCTCTTCGGCGCGTTCAAAGGCATCGCGGCGACCGGCCAGTTCCAGCGGGGTCGCGACATTTTCAAGGGCCGTCATCGTGGGGATCAGGTGGAAAGACTGGAACACCACCCCCATATGTTCCCTGCGAAACCGGGCCAGCGCGTTTTCGCCCAGGGCAGTCAGGTCATGGCCCAGCGCCATCACCTGCCCGCCGGTCGCGCGCTCGAGCCCGCCCATGAGCATGAGGAGCGAGGACTTGCCCGACCCGGACGGCCCGACCAGACCCAGCGTCTCGCCGCGTCTCACATCAAGCGTGATTGCGCGCAGGATGGTGACGGGCCCGGCATTGCCCTGCAGCGTCAAACCCACATCCTTCAGCGAGAGAACAATGTCCTTCATCAATTCCATCCTTTGTGTCGCGCGTTCCCCTGCATATGGGGCATTGCGGACATTCGGCAACCGCTGCAATGCAGCGATCCTGTTGCTAACGCTGGCCCTCGGGATTTCCGTCGGGGCCGCGGCGGCGGAACCGCTACGCCTCGTGGCGCTGGGCGACTCGCTGACGCAAGGCTACGGGCTGCCCGCCGAGGACGGGTTCGTGCCACAACTGGAGACCTGGTTGCAGGCGCAGGGGATGGATGTGGCGGTCATCAATGCCGGCGTGTCGGGCGACACAACGGCCGGGGGGCTGGCCCGGATGGACTGGACACTGGCCGAGCCGGTGGATGCCATGCTGGTGACGCTGGGCGGCAATGACCTGTTGCGCGGGATGAACCCCGCCGCCAGCCACGAGAACCTTGACCGCATTCTGGCGCGGCTGGAGCAGGAAGGCATCCCCGCCATGCTGGCCGGGCTGCCGGCACCGGGCAATTACGGGCCCGAGTTCCAGCGCGCTTTCGAGCGGATGTATATCGACCTTGCCGCGAAATACGATGTCGCGCTCTATCCGAATTTCATGCAGCCCTTGACTGACAAGGCCGATGCAGGGACGAGTTTTGTCGATCTGATGCAGGACGATCATATCCACCCCAATGCCGAGGGCGTGGCCCTGATCGTACAGGGGATCGGACCGGAAATCCTGGCCTTTCTCGAAATGCTGGCCGACGGCGGCTCCTGAGTGCCGTGCAAGCCCGTGTCAGGCAGTTGCCCTGCCTGCGGCTTCTTGCTATGGGGCGCTGAATTGTAACAGGCTCAGGACAGGGCGAAAGGGTTCGCGTTGCCTGGCGGCGGTTTGAGGAATGGGCAGGCATGGCACGTCAGAATTTCATCTTCACCTCGGAATCGGTCTCCGAAGGACACCCGGACAAGGTCTGCGACCGGATCTCGGATGCCGTTCTGGACGCGCTGCTTGCCGAGGAGTCGACCGCCCGCGTCGCCTGCGAGACCTTTGCCACTTCGTCACTGGTGGTGATCGGGGGCGAGGTGGGACTGTCCGACCCGGAACGGCTGAAGGACTACATGGGCCGCATCCCGCAGATCGCGCGAGACTGCATCCGCGATATCGGCTACGAGCAGGAGAAGTTCCACTGGAACACCTGCCATGTGCTGAACTTCCTGCATGAGCAATCCGCGCATATCTGGCAGGGCGTCTCGCAGGATGGCGCGGGCGATCAGGGCATCATGTTCGGCTATGCCGTGGACGAGACCCCCGAACTGATGCCCGCTCCGATCCAGTATGCCCATGCGATCCTGCGCCGGCTGGCCGAAGTACGCAAGGCCGGGCTGGAGCCGACCCTGCGCCCGGATGCCAAGTCGCAGCTCTCGCTGCGCTACGAGGATGGCAAGCCGGTCGAGGTGACGCAGCTTGTGCTCTCGACCCAGCATGCGCATGAGGACCAGACCTCGGACGATATCCGCGCCATCGTCGAGCCCTATATCCGCGAGGTGCTGCCCGAGGGCTGGCTGACCGAGCGCACCGAATGGTGGGTCAACCCCACCGGCACATTCGTCATCGGCGGACCTGATGGCGATGCGGGCCTGACTGGCCGAAAGATCATCGTGGATACCTATGGCGGGGCCGCGCCGCATGGTGGCGGCGCGTTTTCGGGCAAGGATCCGACCAAGGTGGACCGCTCGGCGGCCTATGCGGCGCGCTATCTGGCCAAGAACGTGGTGGCGGCAGGTCTCGCGCGGCGTTGCACGTTGCAGATTTCCTATGCCATCGGGGTAGCCAGGCCGCTCTCGATCTATGTCGATACGCATGGCACGGGTCTGGTCGAGGATGAGGCCATCGAGCGCGCGGTTGCGCAGGTCATGGACCTGACACCGCTGGGCATCCGCGAGCATCTGGGCCTCAACCGGCCGATCTATGCACGTACCTCGGCCTACGGCCATTTCGGGCGCGCGCCCGAGGCCGATGGCGGCTTTTCCTGGGAACGGACCGACCTGGTCGAGGCACTGAAAAAGGCTGTTTGACCCCGGGGCATTGAAAAGGGGGCCGCGCCGGATGGCG
>SKYA01000089.1 GCA_007128135.1 Paracoccaceae bacterium
CAAAGGTCGGGAGACACCAAATGATCCAGATGCAGACCAATCTGGATGTCGCTGACAACTCTGGCGCACGCCGGGTTCAGTGCATCAAGGTCCTCGGTGGGTCCAAGCGGCGCTATGCGTCCGTGGGCGACATCATCGTGGTTTCGGTCAAGGAAGCGATTCCGAAGGGCCGTGTGAAGAAGGGCGACGTGCGCAAGGCCGTCGTCGTGCGCACTGCCAAGGAAGTGCGCCGCGAAGATGGCACCGCCATCCGTTTCGACCGCAATGCCGCTGTCATTCTCAACAACAACAACGAACCTGTCGGCACCCGTATCTTCGGGCCGGTGGTGCGTGAGTTGCGCGCGAAGAACTTCATGAAGATCATCTCGCTCGCGCCGGAGGTGCTTTGATGGCTGCGAAACTGAAAAAAGGTGACAAGGTCATCGTTCTGACCGGCAAGGACAAGGGCAAGACAGGCGAGATCGATCGCGTCATGCCTAAGGACAACAAGGCCATCGTGAACGGGATCAACATCGCGATCCGGCACACCAAGCAGTCGCAGCAGAGCCAGGGCGGTCGTCTGCCGCAGGCAATGCCGATCGATCTGTCGAACCTTGCGCTGGTCGATGGCAACGGCAAGGCGACCCGCGTGGGCTTCCGTGTGGAAGGCGACAAGAAGGTGCGTTACGCCAAGACAACCGGGGAGGCGATCTGATGCTGGACGCAGCCACCTACACTCCGCGCCTGAAGGCGGTTTACAAGGACAATGTCCGTCCGGTCCTGAAGGAAGAATTCGGCTACAAGAACGACATGATGATCCCCAAGCTCGACAAGATCGTGCTGAACATGGGGATCGGTGAAGCCGTAAAGGACAGCAAGAAGATCAAGTCTGCACAGGCTGATCTGTCCGCGATTGCCGGCCAGAAGGCCGTGATCACCAAGGCGCGCAACTCGATCGCGGGTTTCCGCGTGCGCGAGGAAATGCCGCTCGGTGTGAAGGTTACCCTCCGCGGGGACCGCATGTATGAGTTTCTCGACCGTCTGATCACGATTGCCCTGCCGCGCGTGCGCGACTTCCGCGGCGTCAAGGGCTCTTCTTTCGACGGCCGTGGCAACTACGCCATGGGTATCAAGGAACATATCGTCTTTCCCGAGATCAACTTCGATCAGATCGATGAAGTCTGGGGCATGGACGTGATCATCTGCACCACCGCGAAAACCGACGCGGAAGCCAAGGCGCTGTTGAAAGCTCTCAACATGCCCTTCACCAGCTGACGCGAGAGGGAGAGAACGAATGGCCAAGAAAGCAATGGTCGAACGCGAGAAGAAGCGTCAGCGGCTGGTGGCAAAATATGCTGCCAAGCGTGCCGAGCTGAAAGCAATCGCTGCCGACGCCGAACGCCCGATGGAAGAGCGCTTCAAGGCAAACCTGAAACTGGCACAACTGCCGCGCAACTCGTCCGAGACGCGCCTGCACAACCGCTGCCAGCTGACAGGGCGCCCGAAAGCCTACTATCGCAAACTGAAACTGTCGCGGATCGCGCTGCGTGATCTGGCCTCGAAGGGTCAGATTCCGGGCATGGTCAAGTCGAGCTGGTAAGGAGATCGAGATATGTCGATGAACGATCCTCTCGGCGATATGCTGACCCGCATCCGCAATGCGCAGATGCGTGGCAAATCCACGGTCCGCTCGCCCTCTTCCAAGCTTCGCGCCTGGGTTCTGGACGTGCTGAAGGACGAGGGCTACATCCGCGGTTATGAGCATGTGACGTCCGACTCGGGCCATGCGGAACTGGAAATCAGCCTGAAATATGCTGACGGCCAGCCGGTGATCCGCGAGTTGAAGCGCATCTCGAAGCCCGGTCGCCGCGTCTATTCCGGTGTTCGCGAGATTCCTCAGGTCCGCAATGGTCTTGGTATCTCTGTGGTCTCGACGCCCAAGGGTGTCATGTCCGATGCAGCAGCCCGCGCCGCCAATGTTGGTGGCGAAGTGCTCTGCCGTGTGTTCTGAGGAGGGCTGAGATGTCTCGTATTGGCAAGAAGCCGGTCGAACTGCCCTCGGGTGTTTCGGCTCAGGTCAAGGGCCAGACCATCGAGGTCAAGGGCCCCAAGGGCACGCGCGCCTTCACCGCTGGTGATGATGTCGATATCGTGCTTGATGGCAACACCGTGACGGTCAAGCCGCGTGGCGCATCCAAGCGCGCGCGCCAGCAATGGGGCATGACCCGCTCGATGGTGGCGAACCTTGCGCAGGGCGTGACCGACGGATTCAAGAAGGAACTTGAACTTGTCGGTGTGGGGTACCGCGCCGCGATGCAGGGCAAGGACCTGAAACTCTCGCTAGGCTATAGCCATGAAGTGATCTTCGAGGTTCCTGCGGGTGTGACGGTATCCACACCCAAGCAAACCGAGATCGTGGTGGAAGGCATGGACCAGCAGCAAGTTGGCCAGGTTGCCTCGAATATCCGCAAGTGGCGTGCGCCGGAGCCCTACAAGGGCAAGGGCATCCGCTACAAGGATGAGTATATCTTCCGTAAGGAAGGCAAGAAGAAGTAAGGGCGCGAAAGATGGCGAACACGAAGCTCAAGCTGTTCCAGAAACGCCGCCTGCGCGTTCGGAACAAGATAAAGAAAATGGCCAACGGGCGTCCGCGTCTGTCGGTGCACCGCTCGAACAAGAACATCAGCGCGCAGTTGATCGACGATGTGAACGGTGTGACGCTGGCATCGGCCTCGACGCTGGAAAAGGATTTCGGTGTCGTGGGTGTCAACAACAAGGACGCTGCTGCCCGGATTGGCGCCGCGATTGCCGAACGTGCGAAAGCCGCCGGGATCGAGGAATGCTATTTCGACCGTGGCGGGTTCATCTTTCACGGCAAGGTGAAGGCTCTGGCCGACGCTGCGCGTGAAGGCGGCCTGAAGTTCTGAGGAGACGATAATGGCAGAGAGAGAAAACCGCCGGGAACGCCGCGATCGCGACGAGACCCCGGAATTCGCCGATCGTCTGGTCGCGATCAACCGTGTTTCGAAAACCGTGAAGGGCGGCAAGCGTTTCGGCTTTGCGGCACTTGTGGTGGTCGGGGACCAGCGCGGTCGCGTGGGCTTCGGCAAGGGCAAGGCGAAAGAAGTGCCCGAGGCGATCCGCAAGGCAACCGAGCAGGCCAAGCGCCAGATGATCCGCGTGCCGCTGAAGGACGGTCGTACGCTGCATCACGATATTGAAGGGCGTCATGGGGCCGGCAAGGTGATCATGCGTCAGGCCGTGCCGGGGACCGGAATCATTGCCGGTGGTCCGATGCGCGCTGTCTTCGAGATGCTGGGTCTTCAGGATGTCGTGGCAAAGTCGCAGGGCAGCCAGAACCCCTATAACATGGTTCGGGCCACCTTTGACGGGCTGCGCGCGTCGTCCAGTCCCCGCCAGGTGGCACAGCGTCGCGGCAAGAAGGTTGCGGATATCTTCCGCAAGCCTGAAGCCGAGACAGTTGACGCGTAAGGGAGACCGGAACCATGGCCAAAACCATCGTCGTCAAGCAGATCGGCTCGCCGATCCGCCGACCCGCCGTTCAGCGCGCGACCCTCAAGGGTCTGGGGCTGAACAAGATGCACCGCACCCGCGAGCTTGAGGATACCCCTGCCGTGCGCGGCATGGTGAACTCGGTCCCGCATCTGGTTGCGATCGTCGAAGAGCGCGGCTGAGAGCGGTGGGTGCAGAGCACCCACCCCACGAGTAATTGTCCGGCCTGAAATCCGGCCGGATATTCAAATGACGCCGCGTGGCACTGATCCGTCGCTGGCAGGGCTTTCCGGCATGAAGGAGAAGCGACATGAAACTGAATGAACTTCACGACAATCCCGGCGCCACCAAGACCCAGAAGCGCAAGGCGCGTGGTCCCGGTTCCGGCAAGGGCAAGACCGCCGGCCGCGGGATCAAGGGGCAGAAATCGCGCTCTGGTGTGGCGATCAATTCCTATGAAGGCGGCCAGATGCCGCTTTACATGCGCCTGCCAAAACGCGGGTTCAACAAGCCCAACCGCAAGCGTTTCGCAGTGGTCAATCTTGGCCTGATCGAGAAATTCATCATCGAGGGCAAGCTTGATGCGGCCAATGCGATCACCGAGGACGCGCTGGTGGCCTCTGGTCTCGTGCGCCGCAAGCTTGATGGTATCCGCGTTCTGGCCAAGGGCGAGATCGCGACCAAGGTTGCCCTGCAGGTGACCGGCGCGTCCAAATCGGCGGTCGAGGCCGTCGAAAAGGCGGGGGGAAGCGTCGAGATCATCACGCCTGCTCCGAAAAACGAGGCGGCGGCCGCTGAATAAAGGTTGTGGGGGGCGCTTGCGCCGCTTACATCACTGCCCACAGGGATCTTGCGCCGCCGACCGGTCCCCGGTCCGGCGGCGTTGACATGACAGAAGAGAGACACGCATGGCATCTGCTGCTGACTCACTTGCGGCCAATACAAGCTGGGGGGCGCTGGCCAAGGCCAGCGACCTTCGCAAACGCATCTTCTTCGCGCTCGGGCTCCTGATCGTCTATCGCATCGGCACCTACATCCCGGTGCCGGGCATCGACGGTGTCGCGCTGCGCGAATTCATGGATGAGGCCGCATCCGGCATTGGCGGCATGCTCAACATGTTCACCGGCGGTGCAATCAGCCGCATGGGGATTTTTGCGCTCGGCATCATGCCGTATATCTCTGCCGCAATCATCGTGCAGCTGATCGGGGCGATGTACGAGCCCTGGAAGCAACTGAAGAAAGAAGGCGAGACGGGGCGGCGCAAGCTGAACCAGTATACCCGCTATCTGACTGTGCTGCTTGCAACCGGGCAATCCTACGGTCTGGCGGTCTCTCTCGAAGCTGGCGATCTGGCGACCGATCCGGGCTGGTTTTTCCGGGCTGCGGTGGTCATCACGCTTGTCGGCGGCACGATGTTCCTGATGTGGCTGGGGGAGCAGATCACCGAGCGCGGTATCGGCAACGGGATCTCGCTGATCATCTTCGTGGGCATCATTGCCGAAATTCCGGCAGCACTGGCGCAATTCCTGAGCCAGGGGCGGTCGGGCGATCTGGCACCTGCGGTGGTGATCGGGGTGATCATCATGGTGATTGCGGTGATTGCCTTCGTGGTGTTCATGGAGCGGGCCATCCGCAAGATCACGATCCAGTATCCGCGTCGTCAGGTGGGGATGAAGGTGTTTGACGGCGGGGCCTCGCATCTGCCGATCAAGGTGAACCCCGCCAACGTGATCCCGGCCATCTTCGCGTCATCGCTGCTGCTGCTGCCCACGACGGTTGCGACCTTCTCGGGGCAGGGCCAGAGCGAACTGATGGCGACGGTCCTGGCCTATTTCGGCCCCGGCCAGCCGGCCTATCTGGCCTTCTTCACGGCCATGATCGTCTTCTTCACCTTCTTCTATACGCAGAATGTGTCTTTCAAGACCGAGGATGTGGCCGAGAACCTGAAGAACCAGAACGGTTTCATACCCGGCATCCGTCCGGGCAAGCGGACAGAGGAATACCTGGATTATGTCGTGACGCGGCTTGTGACTGTCGGTGCGATCTATCTGGCGGCGGTCTGTCTTCTGCCTGAAATCCTGCGCGGGCAGCTTGCGATCCCGTTCTATTTCGGGGGCACGTCGGTTCTGATCGTGGTTTCGGTCACAATGGACACGATCAACCGCGTGCAGTCCCATCTTGTGGCGCACCAGTATGAAGGGCTCCTCGAGAAGTCGCAACTGCGCGGCAAGAACCGCAAGCGCCCTGCTGGCAGCAAACCGAAGGCTCCGTCGCGTCGATGAACATCATTCTGATTGGTCCGCCCGGCGCGGGCAAGGGCACACAGGCGAAGCGGCTTGTCACCGAGCGTGGAATGGTTCAGCTTTCGACCGGAGACATGCTTCGCGAGGCTAGGGACTCGGGCACGGAAATGGGCCAGCGTGTGGCCGAAGTGATGAGCCGTGGCGCGCTGGTCACGGATGAGATCGTCATCGGGTTGATCGCAGAGAAACTCGACTCGCTGGGTGCGGCAGGCGCCATCTTCGATGGCTTTCCGCGCACGCTTGCGCAGGCCGATGCCCTTGAGGCACTGCTGCAGGGGCGGGGCGCGCCGATCGATCATGTCATCGAGATGCGGGTGGATGACGAGGCATTGGTCGCGCGTATCTCGGGGCGATTTTCCTGCGGCAGTTGCGGCGAGGTCTATCACGACACAACCCGTCCGACCCGGACCGAAGGCATCTGTGATGTCTGCGGCAGCACCGAATTCCTGCGCCGCGCCGATGACAACGAGGACTCGCTGCGTGCACGGCTGATGGCCTATTACAAGCAGACCTCGCCGCTTCTGGGTTATTACCATGCCAAGGGACAGTTGAGCGTGGTCGATGGCATGGGCGAGATGGATGCTGTCGCGGGGGATGTTGCCGCGGTTCTGGATCGCTGAGAGTGTTCCGTTCGAATTGATCCCGCAGTGGTGACACGCGTGCTCTTGACGCGCCCCGGAAAACGCCATAGGCGAAACGCTCAGATCGCGAATCGCGCCTCGTCTTCGGGGCGTGTTTCGTTTTGAAAGGCACGCGGGAGACAGACCTCCCGTGTTGTGAAAAAAGGTTCTGGCATTACGGAACCGCAACGAAAGGAAACCCGCGTGGCACGTATTGCTGGCGTCAATATTCCAACAGGGAAGCGCGTCCCGATCGCACTGACCTATATTCACGGTATCGGACCAAAATCCGCAGAGGGTATCTGTGTGGCTGTCGGTATCGACCTGTCCCGTCGCGTCAATGAATTGTCGGATGCCGAGATTCTGGCCGTCCGCGAACATATCGACGCGAATTTCACTGTCGAAGGCGACCTGCGTCGCGAAGTTCAGATGAACATCAAGGGGATGATGGATATCGGCTCATATCGCGGTCTGCGCCACCGTCGCAACCTGCCCGTGCGCGGCCAGCGCACCCATACCAATGCGCGCACGCGCAAAGGCCCGGCGAAACCCATCGCCGGCAAGAAAAAGTAAGGGGAGGGCGTAGAGATGGCTCGTGACAAGACACGCGTAAAGCGCAAGGTCCGCAAGAATATCGCTGCTGGCGTCGCACATGTGAACTCCAGCTTCAATAACACCAAGATCCTGATCTCGGATGTGCAGGGCAATGCGATCTCCTGGTCCTCGGCCGGCACGATGGGTTTCAAGGGCTCGCGCAAGTCGACGCCTTATGCCGCGCAGCTCGCAGCCGAGGACGCTGGCAAGAAAGCGCAGGAGCATGGTGTGAAGACGCTGGAAGTTGAAGTACAGGGGCCCGGTTCGGGCCGTGAATCTGCGTTGCGCGCTCTGGCAGCCGTTGGCTTCAACATCTCCTCTATCCGGGATGTGACGCCGATGGCTCATAACGGCTGCCGCCCCCCCAAGCGCCGCCGCGTCTGACCGGATTTGGAACTACGGACGGGCTGCATGTTTCATGCAGCCCGCCGATGTCATTTTTGCCCTCGGGCGTTGCGGCGTTTCGGACATGGCGCGGTAACAGGAATGGAGGCGACACGCATGATCCACAAGAACTGGCAAGAACTGATCAAACCTGTGCAACTCGACGTGAAGCCGGGCGCAGATCCTCTGCGGCAGGCGGTGATTACGGCGGAACCGCTGGAACGCGGTTTCGGCCTGACACTGGGCAACGCGCTGCGCCGCGTCCTGATGTCGTCGCTGCAGGGTGCCGCAATAACCTCGGTGCAGATCGATAATGTGCTGCATGAGTTTTCCTCGGTGCCAGGTGTGCGCGAAGATGTGACCGACATCGTGCTGAACCTCAAGACCGTGGCATTGCGCATGGATGTCGAGGGGCCCAAGCGCGTCTCGATCTCGGCTCAGGGACCCGGTGTCGTCACGGCAGGCGATATCCAGACCAGCGCGGGCATTGAAGTGCTGAACAAGGAGCAGGTGATCTGCCACCTGGATGATGGTGCATCGGTCTACATGGAACTCACCGTCAATACCGGCAAGGGCTATGTTTCGGCCGACAAGAACCGGCCCGAGGATGCACCGATCGGCCTGATTCCGATTGATGCGATCTTCTCGCCCGTGCGCAGGGCCAGCTATGAGGTGCAGCCCACCCGTGAAGGCCAGGTGCTGGACTACGACAAGCTAACCATGAAGATCGAGACAAATGGCGCAGTCAGCGCCGAGGATGCCGTCGCCTATGCCGCACGCATCCTGCAGGATCAGCTTCAGGTCTTCGTCAATTTCGACGAGCCGGAATCGGCAGGAGCGAAGGACGATGATGACGGGCTGGAGTTCAACCCGCTGCTGCTGAAGAAAGTGGACGAACTGGAGCTTTCGGTGCGGTCGGCCAACTGCCTGAAGAACGACAATATTGTCTATATCGGCGATCTGATCCAGAAGACCGAGGCCGAGATGCTGCGCACGCCGAATTTCGGTCGCAAGTCACTGAACGAGATCAAGGAAGTGCTGTCGGGCATGGGTCTGCATCTGGGCATGGATGTCGAGGAATGGCCGCCGGAGAATATCGACGATCTGGCCAAGAGGTTCGAGGACCAGTTCTGACCAAAGGTGGGTGCTCTGCACCCACCGTCGACAGGGAAGACCGGGCATGACGCCCCAAGGAGAGCCGAGGTCACGCAGCCCCGGCCAGACAAAGCAAAAAGACGTCGAAGGAGATTTACCATGCGTCACGCAAGAGGCTACCGTCGCCTGAACCGGACCCACGAGCATCGCAAGGCGCTCTGGGCCAACATGGCAGGCTCGCTCATCGAACATGAGCAGATCAAGACCACGCTGCCCAAGGCCAAGGAACTGCGTCCCATCGTCGAGAAGCTTATCACGCTCGCAAAGCGTGGTGACCTGCACGCGCGCCGTCAGGCGGCTGCGCAACTCAAGCAGGACAAGCACGTGGCCAAGTTGTTCGAAATTCTCGGCCCGCGCTACAAGGATCGTCAAGGCGGCTATGTCCGCGTGCTCAAGGCCGGTTTCCGCTATGGTGACATGGCGCCGATGGCGATCATTGAGTTCGTTGAGCGTGATGTGAGCGCCAAGGGTGCGGCCGATCTCGCCCGGATCGAGACTGAGGCATCGGAAGACTGAGGATCATG
>SKYA01000109.1 GCA_007128135.1 Paracoccaceae bacterium
TCATGGCCATGCGCTGGTATTCGGTAAGCGTGCTGTCGAATTTCGAGAAGAAGGTGGCCGAGGCCATCCGCACGGCTGTGGCCGAGGCAGGGCTGGAAGAGCAGATCGAGGAAGTGCTGGTGCCGACCGAGGAAGTGATCGAGGTGCGGCGCGGCAAGAAGGTGACCTCGGAGCGCCGCTTCATGCCCGGCTATGTGCTGGTGCGCATGGAGATGTCACCAAGGGGGTATCACCTGATCAACTCGATCAACCGTGTCACCGGCTTTCTGGGCACGCAGGGCAAGCCGATGCCGATGCGTGACGACGAGGTGAACGCGATCCTCAACCGCGTGCAGGAAGGCGAAGAAGCCCCGCGCACGCTGATCCATTTCGAGATCGGTGAACAGGTCAAGGTCAATGACGGGCCGTTCGAAGGGTTCTCGGGTGTGGTCGAGGAAGTGGACGAAGGTGCCAATCGCCTGAAGGTGATGGTGTCCATCTTCGGCCGCGCCACCCCGGTCGATCTGGAATTCACGCAGGTGTCCAAGGACATCTGACGTGTCTCGCGTGGGAGGCTGTCGGGCGCGCCCGAACAAGGCCGGACCACTTAACCGTAACGAGCCCCGGCACTCGCGTGTGCCCGGGGTGAGGTGAAAGAAGGAGAGGCCGGATGGCCAAGAAAGTGATCGGGCAGCTCAAGCTGCAAATTCCGGCGGGCAAGGCGACTCCGTCCCCCCCTGTCGGCCCCGCCCTGGGTCAGCGCGGGATCAACATCATGATGTTCACCAAGGAATTCAACGCCCGCACGGCCGAACTCGAGCCGGGCGCGCCGATTCCGTGTGTCATCACCTATTACCAGGACAAGTCCTTCACGATGGAACTCAAGACGCCGCCGGCGTCGTGGTATCTCAAGCGTGCAGCGGGCCTGAAGCAGGTGGGCAAGCGTAATCGCGCGCGTGGCTCCGAAGCGCCGGGCCGCAATGTTGCAGGCACCGTCACCTCCAAGCAGGTGCGCGAGATTGCCGAGGCCAAGATGAAGGACCTCAACGCCAACAGCGTCGAGGCCGCAATGCAGATCATCGCCGGGTCCGCCCGGTCGATCGGTATCGAGGTGAAAGGGTAAGGTCATGGCAAAACTCGGAAAACGCACGAAGGCCGCCCGCGAAGCCTTTGCCGGCAAGGAAAATGTCTCGGTCGAGGAAGCACTGGAACTGATCCGGACCAATGCAAATGCGAAATTCGATGAAACCGTCGAGATCGCGATGAATCTGGGTGTGGACCCGCGCCATGCCGACCAGATGGTGCGCGGTGTGGTCACTCTGCCCAACGGCACCGGCAAGACCGTGCGCGTGGCAGTCTTTGCACGCGGCCCCAAGGCCGACGAGGCAAAAGAGGCGGGCGCGGATATCGTCGGCGCAGAGGATCTGATGGAAACCATCCAGTCGGGCAAGATCGAGTTCGACCGCTGCATCGCGACGCCCGACATGATGCCCATCGTGGGCCGCCTGGGCAAGATCCTTGGCCCGCGCAACCTGATGCCCAACCCCAAGGTTGGCACGGTGACGATGGATGTGGCCGAAGCGGTGAAAAGCGCCAAGGGCGGTCAGGTGCAGTTCAAGGTCGAGAAGGCCGGCGTGATTCATGCCGGTGTCGGCAAGGTCTCGTTTGAACCTGCCAAGCTGGCCGAGAATGTCCGCGCCTTTGTCGATGCCGTGGCCAGGGCCAAACCCTCGGGGGCGAAGGGCGCCTATCTCAGGAAGGTGTCGCTGTCCTCGACCATGGGGCCGGGTGTCTCGGTGGACGTGACCAGCGCGACGCAGCGCTGATCCTGCGCGACACAACAGGAAAGAGGCGGCCTCCCGGGCCGCCTTTTTTCGTGGCCATGCCATGGGGCGGGATGGACGCCTATGCGGCGCGGTCGGCGGTGAATTGCAGTCGTGCCAGACGCGCATAAAGCCCGCCCTGCGCCACCAGTTCGTCATGCGTGCCGGTCGCGGTGATGCGGCCCTCGTCGAAGACCACGATCCGGTCAGCCTGTTTGACCGTCGCCAGCCGGTGCGCGATCACGATCATCGTGCGCCCGTTAGACAGGTGATCGACCGCGCGCTGAACGGCGGCCTCGGATTCGGCATCAAGGGCCGAGGTTGCCTCGTCCAGCAGCAGGATCGGGGCATCGCGCAGGATGGCACGGGCAATCGCCACCCGCTGCTTCTGCCCGCCCGAAAGCAGAACCCCACGCTCGCCCAGTTCGGTGGCGTAGCCTTCGGGCAGCCGGGTCAGGAACTCATCCGCCGCCGCTGCCTTTGCCGCCGCGATCACCTCGGCATCCGAGGCGCCGGGCCGGCCGAAGCGTATATTCTCCATCGCGGAGGTGGCAAAGATGGCCGGGTCCTGCGGCACCAGCGCAATCGCCTTGCGGAAATCGTCGCGCCGCATGTCGCGCAGATCCACCCCGTCGATGCGCACCGCACCGCTGTCGGGGTCGTAATGGCGCAAGAGCAGTTGCAGGATGGTTGTCTTGCCCGCGCCCGAGGGGCCGACCAGTGCGACCGTCTCGCCCGGCGTGATTCGCAGGCTCACGCTGTCCAGCGCCTGCTGTCCGGGGCGCATCGGGTAGGAGAAACGCACCTGGTCGAACCGCACCTCGCCGCGGGTGGGACGGGGCAGGGGCACGGGGTTTGCCGGGTCCTGCACGACATCCTCGGAGGTGAGAAGTTCCATGAGCCGTTCGGTCGCGCCCGCCGCGCGCTGGAGTTCCGACCAGATCTCGGACAGCGCACCCACCGACCCCGCGACGATCACGGCATAGATCACGAACTGTGCCAGTTCCCCGGGCGACATGACTCCCTCTGCCACATCGCGCGCGCCGACCCAAAGCGTGCCCAGAATCCCGGCAAAGACCAGAAGAATCACGATGACCGTCAGCAGCGCGCGGGTAAAGATACGCCGCCGCGCGACGTCGAAACTGGTCTCGGTCACACGGTCGAATGCCGCGCGCGAGGCGGCCTCGTGGGTGTTGGCCTGCACGGTCTGAACTGAACTCAGTGCCTCGGAGGCATTGCCCGAGGAGGCCGCGATCCAGTCCTGGTTCTCGCGGCTCAGGCGGCGCAGTTTTCGCCCCATCACCACGATGGGAACGATGATGACCGGCACCATCAGCAGCACGAAGCCCATCAGCTTGGCCGAAGTCAGTCCCAGCAGGATCAGCCCGCCGATCAGCATCAGCGCGTTCCTCAGCGCGATCGACACCGAAGAGCCGATCACCGACTGGATCAGCGTAGTGTCAGTGGTCAGCCGCGAGAGCACCTCGCCGGTCATGATCCGCTCGTAAAACGCCGGTGAGCGGTCGATCACGCGCGCAAAGAGGGCCTTGCGGATATCGACCACGATCCGTTCGCCAAGCCGCGTCACGAAATAGTATCGCAGCCCCGTGCCCAGCGCGAGCAGCACCGCAAGCCCCAGTGCGCCTGCGAAATACTGGTTCATCTGCGCCATCTCGCGCGCCTCGAACCCGTCCACCACGCGGCGCACCGCAAGCGGCAGGGTCAGCGTGATCGCCGAAGTCGCGACAAGCGCGAAAAGCGCGATCGCCAGCAGGCCACGATAGGGGCGCATGAAGGGCCAAAGGCCGCGCAGGGCGCCGATATTCTTCGATTTGGCGCGGTCATCCTGCGCAGCACTGGTGTCGGTCATTCAATCTGGCTCATGCGGCTGTCGGGTTGGGTTTAGGTCACCCGGTGTCATGGAGCAAGCCCCGAGCATCGCATTCACCCTATGCCCCCGTCGTCACCCGGGACACCGTTACCCGATCCATAAATGCATGAAGTGAAGAAAACGTATTCAAACGCAAATATAATAGAAGAATATTTTGCAACTGCGACATTTCATTCACATATCTTGCAAGATTCTTCGAATTTTGTCAGTGATTACGAAGAATAGGCGACCCGGCTCATGCTATTTCTTCCGCGCCATCCCAGAGGATGGTCCGACAGGAGAGAGAAATGTCACATATTTATCTGATTGCCTTTGATGGCAGCAACGCGAGCCATCGCGCACTGGCTTACGGGGTCGAACGGGCGCGCGCCTCGGGTGCGCGGCTGGTTCTGGCGCATGTCCTGGAATGGTCACCCTATTCCTTCCTCACCGCCGAGGAACTGGCCGAGCGTCACAAGCGGCGCAACCAGGAGGTCGGCAGGGCGCAAGACATCATCCTGAAGCCGATGGAGGAGAAGCTCACCCGCGAAGGGGTCGAGGTGGAAACCGTGGTGCGCTACGGCCATGTTGCCGAAACCCTCTGCGCACTGGCCGAAGAGTTCGAGGTGACGCAGATCATCATCGGTCGCACGGGTGACTCGTCGCTTCAGAAACGGATCTTCGGGTCCGTCTCGGTCACGCTCGCGCAGGCCGCCCCGGTGCCCTGCACCATCGTTCCGTAAGCACCGGCAGGAGAAATAATCATGAAACGTCTTTTCGCGGCCCTGGCCGCCATGCTGCCGCTGGCAGCCCCCGCCCATGCGAATTTCGCCGAAACCGTGGACACGGTATTCGCCGCGTCCACCGGGTGGTTCGTCAACCTGATCTTCGCCAATCTGCCCGGCACCCAGATCCCATGGATCGTGGGCTGGCTGGTGATCGGCGCCGTGGTTTTCACCCTGTATTTCGGCTTCATCCAGTTCCGCGCCTTCGGTCACGCGCTCCAGATCGTGCGTGGCAAGTATTCCGACCCGAAGGATGCCGGCGAGGTCAGCCCGTTTCAAGCCCTGACCGCCGCGCTGTCGGGCACTGTGGGCCTTGGCAATATCGCCGGGGTGGCCGTCGCCGTGTCCATCGGCGGGGCGGGCGCCACCTTCTGGATGATCCTCGCGGGTCTTCTCGGCATGGCGTCGAAATTCACCGAATGCACATTGGGCGTGAAATACCGCAATGAATACCCCGATGGCACTGTCTCGGGTGGCCCGATGTATTACATCAAGAAAGGATTCGAGGAGCGTGGTCTGCCGCTCGGGGCCTTCATGGCGGTGATGTTCTCGATCTTCTGCGTGCTGGGCGCACTGGGCGGTGGCAACATGTTCCAGGCCAATCAGGCCGCAAGCCAGGTCCAGAGCGTGCTGGGCATTCCGGCCTGGGTGACCGGGCTGGTCCTGTCGGGGATCGTCTTTGCCGTCATCGTGGGCGGGATCAAGTCCATCGCGCGCGTGACCGAGAAGGTCGTGCCCTTCATGGGGATCGGCTATTTCCTCGTGGGCATGCTGATTCTGATCATGAATGCCGACATGATCCTGTGGGCCTTTGGTGAAATCCTGCGCGGTGCCTTCACCGACACGGGCATTGTCGGCGGCATGATCGGCGCGATCATCCAGGGCTTCCGGCGCGCGGCCTTCTCGAACGAGGCCGGGATCGGTTCGGCAGCGATTGCCCACTCGGCCGTTCGCACCAAGGAACCGATCAGCGAGGGCTTTGTCTCGCTGCTCGAGCCCTTCATCGACACGGTCATCATCTGCACCATGACCGCGCTGGTCATCATCATCACGCAGCAGCTGCTCATCGATGCCGAAACCGGGCGCTACATCCTCAACGAGGCCGGGCGCATCGCGACAGTATCGGGCGCGACGGGTGGTGTGCCGATCACCTCGGCAGCCTTCGGGGCGGTCTTTGGCTGGGCCCCCTATGCGCTGTCGCTGGCGGTGTTCCTGTTCGCCTTCTCGACCATGATCACCTGGTCCTATTACGGCATGAAATCCTGGACCTACATGTTCGGCGAGGGCCGGACCAAGGAGATGACCTTCAAGGTGATCTTCTGCGTCTTCGTCTTCATCGGTGCTGTCTCCAGCCTTGATGCCGTGATCGACTTCTCGGATGCGGCGCTGTTTGCGATGGCTATCGTGAACATCATCGCGCTGTATTTCCTGATGCCGATCGTCAAGCGCGAGCTGAACAGCTACCTGTCGCGCATGAAATCGGGACAGATCGTGGCCTTCAAGTAGCCTTGCGGATCGGGCGCCGGGCCTTGTCCGGCGCCTTTCGCCGGAAGAACTGCAAGCCCCGGCGCTCAAGAAGCGCCGGGGCTGTTGCGTCAAGTCGCGCCTGCATGGTTACTCGCAGTCGCGTGCAGCGTCACCGGCGGATGCGCCACCCCCGGCACCGGCAGAAGGACGCCTCAGGACTGTTTCGGCGCAACCATGCTGCGGACGAGATGCACCTCGCCCGCGCTGTCGGTGGTGACGATCACCAGATTGCCATAGCTCAGCGGCGGATCGTCAGGCAGGTCCAGCCCGGCCCAGATGGCGCGAAGATTGTTCTTGTTGCCGATCCAGACAATGCTGCGTCCGGCCGCGCTGCGCGCAAGGCGCGGGGCGAGCCGTGCAGGCGGCAGGGTCTGCACGCTCAGGCCGCGCGCCTGCGCCAGCGGGGCCGCGGTCTGCAGGTTGCGCGCGACGGCCAGGGTATGGATCGCGTCGATGGGCACACCCTCCAGAGCCTTGACAAAGGCCGCGGCGCGGTGATGCCCGAGGGCGCTGAGCACCTCTTCGTCGCGGTCGGCATGGCGATAGATGATGAGCCTGCTGCCAGGCGCAAGCTCGGAACGGGCCGACCGTCCCACCGGTGCGCAAGCCGCAGCAGCGCACAGTACTCCTGACAGGAAAGAGCGTCTTGCGATCATCCCGGCGCGTCCCTCTCGCGACGCGCAAGAATAGCACCGTCGTCCCCGGCCCGGCAAGATCTCGCACGCCGGTTTTGCGGGTGCGGCGCGCGGCAGCGGTCTTCATGCCGCCCTTGTCAGCTTCAGATAGGTGAACAGTCCCAGCGCGGTCAGCGGTGTCTCCTCGACCAGTTGCAGACAGCCCACGCCCAGCACGCGCTCCTTGGAGAAGTTCGAGTGCCAGCCGATCAGGTCGGCCAGTGGCGCGAATCCGCGCTCGACCCAGCCCAGCCAACCCTCTTCGCGGGCGAAATGGTTGACCAGCAGGATCTGCCCGCCGGGGCGACACACCCGCGCCATTTCGGCCATGACCTGTTCGGGATCGGGCACGACCGAGATCAGGTGCATCGCCACCACCGTGTCGAAGCTCGCATCCTCGAAATCGAGCGCGCGCGCGTCCATCTGACGCAATTCCTTCACATGCCAGAGATTCTCCTCGGCGACCTTGGCGCGGGCGCGTTCGAGCATGTCTTCGGAGAAATCTATTCCCGTGACCTCGATCTCGGGCGCGTAATACGGCAGGGCCAGGCCGGTGCCGACACCGACTTCCAGCACCTGCCCGCCGGTCTGGTTGACAACTCTGGTGGCGTGACGCCGTCCGGCATGGGTGATGCGGCCGAAGGTCATGTCATAGATCGGCGCCCAACGGCGATAGCTCGAGGTGATGGCTTCGGGTTTCACGGTCAGGGCCTCGCTCGGGATTTTGACTGAACTGGGCTTTTATTGACCGCCGGTCAATAAAAACCCGGTTGGCTGAGACCAAAATTTTCGTGAAGCCTGTCAGACAGGCGGCAGGGGTTACATCGAGAAACTGATGCCGCACCCACAGCTTGAGCTGGCATTGGGGTTGTCGATGACGAAGCGCGCGCCGATCAGTTCCTCGGTGAAGTCGATCACGGCGTTTTCCAGAAAGGGCAGCGAGACCGGGTCGATCAGCACCTGCATTCCATCCTTTTCCAGCACCAGATCATCCTCGGCGGGCTGATCGAAGCGGATATCATACTGAAACCCCGAACATCCGCCGCCCTCGACCGCGACACGCAACGGCTTGACCTCGCCGCTGTCTTCGGCGATTTCGGCCAGACGACGATAGGCACGGTCGCTGACGCGCGGGGGCAGGGTGAGGGTCATCGGGCACGCCTTATTTCCGAGTGCTTTGCTCTGATATAAGCCGGGACAGGGCCTGCGGCAAGATGGTGGGAGAGACGATGCTCAAACCCTATGCGACCCAGCCGGAAGACTCGCGCGGGCGGCTGCACCCGGAGGCCGTCAGCACCTTTCGCTCGCCCTTCCAGCGCGACCGCGACCGGATCATCCATTCCTCGGCCTTCCGGCGGCTGAAACACAAGACGCAGGTCTTCATCGAGCATGAGGGCGATTACTATCGCACAAGGCTGACCCATTCCATAGAGGTGGCACAGGTGGCGCGCACGCTGGCGGGGGCACTGGGGCTGAACATCGATCTGGCCGAAGCCATCGCGCTCGCCCATGACCTGGGCCACCCGCCTTTCGGTCATACTGGCGAGGATGCGTTGTGCGAACTGATGGCCCCCTATGGCGGGTTCGACCACAACGCGCAGGCACTCCGCATCGTGACCTCGCTGGAACGTCATTATGCGGATTTCGACGGTCTGAACCTGACATGGGAGACGCTGGAAGGCATTGCCAAGCACAACGGGCCGGTCACCGATGCCGATGGCAGGCCGCTGAAGGGCGAGGCGCTTCCCTATGCACTGGCGGAATGCAATGCCGCGTTCGATCTGGAACTGTCGGGTTTTGCCAGCGCCGAGGCGCAGGTGGCGGCGATTGCCGATGACATTGCCTATAACCACCATGACCTGCATGACGGGCTGCGCTCGGGGTTGTTCACGGAAGCCGATCTGATGGAGCTGCCCATCACTGGCCCGGCCTTTGCCGATGTGGACCGACTCCATCCGGGGCTGGAGAAGATGCGCCGCCGGCACGAGGCGCTGCGGCGCGTCTTCGGGGTGATGGTGGAAGATGTGCTGCTGGTGGCCGGTACGCGGCTCGGTCCGGCCGACCTGGGCTCGGCACAGGATATTCGCGATCTGCGGCTCAGGATCATCCGGTTTTCCGACCGGCTGTTTCGCGAGCTGAAGGTGATCCGGCAGTTCCTGTTTACCCGGATGTATCGCGCGCCCTCGGTGGTGGCGATGCGCGCGCAGGTGACCGGTATCGTGCAGGACCTGTTTCCGCTGTTCATGGCGCAGCCCGGATTGCTGCCCGCCGAATGGCGCCGCGATGTCGAGGCCGCGCGCGACGAGACGGCGCTGGCGCGGATCGTGGCGGATTATGTCTCGGGCATGACCGACCGATTCGCAATCCAGGAACACGGACGGCTGCTCCGGGGCGGGGAGGGCGCCCCTCGGCCCCCATCGAGGGGGCCTCGGGGCGGCGCTGACGCGCGGGACTGATCTGGCGCAAGGACGTTGCCTGCGCGGGGGAGGAGGCGCTGCCCCCGTCCAGCCTGATGCGGAGGCTGGACTCCCCCGGGATATTTGAAACAAGGATGAAAGCAGGAGATGAGAGACATGAGCAAGACGCCAAGCCTTGTGCGCCGTACCCCCTGGCCCGAGAGCGCATCGCGCCCGGTGGGCACACCGATCCAGCCGTCGGTGGTCTATGCCTCGCCCGACCCTGATACGCTTGATGCGCAATACGAGGGGCGGGTGTCGGGCTATACCTATGCGCGCGAGGGGCACCCCAATGCCGATGTGCTGGCGCGCAAGATCGATGCGATGGAGGGCGCCGAGGGCGGGATCGTGCTGGGCTCGGGCATGGCGGCGGTGGCGGCTGTTCTGATGGGCATCACTCGCGCGGGCGATCATGTGCTGGGGGGCGACCAGCTTTATGGCCGTTCGCTGCGACTGATGCGCGAGGATTTGCCGCGCCTGGGGGTTGCAACCTCGCTGGCCGATCCGACCGATACGGCGGCCTTCGAGGCCGCGATCCGGCCGGAAACGCGCCTGATCCTGCTGGAGGTGGTGTCCAACCCAACGCTGCGCGTGGCCGATATTGACGGTATTGCGGCACTCGCGAAGGCGCGGGGCATCCTGCTGGCCATCGACAATACCTTCACCACGCCGCGCGGGTTCCGGCCCTTCGCGCACGGTGCCGATATCATCATCCACTCGGTGACCAAGATACTCGCGGGCCATTCGGATGCAACGCTGGGCTATGTTGCGGCGCGCGATCCGGCGCTGCGAAAATCGATCTATGATTTCGCCGTCACCACCGGCATGACGCCCAGCCCCTTTGACTGCTGGCTGGCCGAGCGCGGGCTCTATTCCTTCGAATTGCGCTATGACCGGTCGGAAGCGAATGCCCATGCGCTGGCAGCGCATCTGGCAGGGATGCCGGGCGTGCGCCGCGTGCTCTATCCGACGCGGCCCGATCATCCTGATCACAATCGCGCGGTGGACCTACTGGGTGCGCGCGGGGGGCATATGGTGAGCTTCGAGATCGCCGGCGGGCGCGCGGCGGCCAACCGGCTGACACGCGCTGCCCCCGATATCGCCTTTGCGCCCACGCTGGGTGATATCGGCACCACGCTCTCGCACCCGGCCAGTTCCTCGCATCGCGGGCTGGGCGAGGCCGGGCGCGCGGCGCTCGGCATCAGCGAGGGGTTCTTCCGCGTCTCGGTCGGGGTCGAGGATATCGGAATCCTGTGCCGTGAGTTCGAGATCGCGATTGCCGCCAGCCAGCAAGGATAGGGCTTGACAGATCGGCCACGCGTAACCGACCCTTGCAGGGTCAGACACGCCATTCGGGGGCGGTTCAGGGAGGTAAGAGCATGCTGGTCACTCAGATCATCCGCAACAAGCCGCAGCAGGGGGTCGTGACCGTGACGCCCGATACCAGCATTGCCGACACGGCCAGACTGCTGTCGGAAAAGCGGATCGGAGCTGTCGTCGTCTCACCTGACGGGGTCAAGGTCGCCGGTATCATCTCGGAGCGCGATATCGTGCGCGAACTGGGCCAGCGCGGCGCGGCCTGCATGAGCGACAGGGTCGAGGCGGTGATGACCCGCAACGTCTTTGGCTGCAACCCCGAGGACAAGACCGACCTCGTGCTTCAGACCATGACCCAGAAACGCTTCCGTCACCTGCCGGTCATGGAGGGTGACAGGATGATCGCGCTTATCTCCATCGGCGATGTGGTGGCGGCCAAGCTGGCGGAACTGGAACTGGAGAAAGACGCGCTGACGGGAATGATCATGGGCTATTGACGCGCCGCTCGGGCTTGCATCTGCCCGCGCAATATTGTTGCCTGCCCCGAGCAAGAGGGGAACGCCATGCGCATCGGGCTTTATCCGGGGACGTTTGATCCGTTGACACTGGGGCACCGCGACATCATCACGCGGGCCACACAGCTTGTGGACCGGCTGGTGATCGGCGTGGCGATCAATCGCGACAAGGGGCCGCTGTTCTCGCTGGAAGAGCGGGTGGCGATGATCGAGGCGGAAGTGGCTGATCTTCATGCCCGCACCGGGGTCGAGATCGTGGCACATCCGTTCGAGAACCTGCTGATCGACTGCGCGCAGGAAGTGGGCGCCTCGATCATCATTCGCGGGCTGCGGGCCGTGACGGATTTCGAGTATGAATTCCAGATGGTCGGCATGAACCGCGCGATGAATGACCGGATCGAGACTGTCTTCCTGATGGCAGAGGCCCGCCATCAGGCGATCGCGTCGAAACTGGTCAAGGAAATCGCGCGGCTTGGGGGTGATGTGTCACGATTCGTCTCGCCCCCGGTGCGCGAGGCGCTGTTGCGGAAATTCCCCGCTCAGCGACCATAGACGGCCTTCGCGGCCAGCCTGTCGGCATCGAGCGGGTAGATGTCGAGGTCAATGGCGACATCGAGCGGCATGCTGCGCAGGGCGGCGCGGGTGCGGGCATAGGCCGCGCGCTGGCGCAGGCGGGTCTGGATCAGGGTCAGAAATGCGGACATCAGGTGCTCCATCTTGTGCGGTATTGCTGGGGTGAAGATGGGCCATGCTGCAGTGCAGCGCAACCGCCGGCGCTGCAAGGCCGCCTTGCACGGGCTGCAACCGTGACAACGCCCTGATCCGCAGCAGGCCCCGGCGCTGCGCCGACACGCGGCGGGTTGGTACAGCCGTACCGGGGCGCGCAGGTGTTGCAAAATGGTAGGTCGAGACAAATCTTTGCGGCCATTGCGCAGGATCAATCTGCATCTTCAGAAATGGCGCTATATGATCCAAGCACATAGCCATTTCGGAGGGAACCTGATGGCACTGACACCCAAGAGACTGCGCCTTCCATTGCTTGTGTTCCTTGCAGGAACAACGGCACTGCCCGGCATGCTGCTGGCGGAACGCAGCGACCAGTTGCCGAATCCCGAGACCCCGCCCCCGCCGCCGCAGGTGGCCGAATGCCCTGACCCGCAGCCGGTGGTGAACTGGTTCGCGACCGAGGGCGTTGCCGTGGACCTCGGTGTCTGGGCTTGCGGAACCTGGTCGCATGCCTATGGCGTTAGCGCCGATGGCAGCCGCATCGTGGGCAGCAGCGTGGCCAGTGGTCTGCAGACCGGTTTTTATCTGGATAACGGCGGCACGATGCAACCCTTGCCCTTGCTTTCGGGGGGGACGAATTTCGATGTGCGCGCGATCAGCGGGGATGGCAGCACCATCGGCGGCGGGGCCAACAGTTCATTTGGCTGGGAGGCGTCCATCTGGAGGCCGGGCGATACCGAGCCTATCGTCATCGGCAGCCTCGGCGGCGCCCCTGGCAGCGGCTACAGCTATGTCTATGGGCTGAACACTGACGGTTCCGTTGCGGTCGGGGTCAGCAACAACCAAGCCTTCCGCTGGTATGTCGGCGGGATGATCGGGATTGGAACGCTGGACGGCCACGCCAGTTCCACGGCGCTGGGGGTCAGCGGGGATGGCAATGCCATCGTCGGCACCAGTTTCGCCGGCGGTGGCGGGGCCGGGTCGCGGGCCGTCCGCTGGATGTGGGGCAATGGCGGGGCGCAAAGCCTTGGTGTCCTTGACGGCGGGGACTACTCCGAGGGCTGGGCCGTCAGCACCAATGGCGCGGTGTTCGTGGGCGACAGCCAATCCACAGACGGTATGCGCGCCTTCCGCTGGACCGAGGGTGACGGGATGTTAAGCCTCGGGGTGCTCGAGGGGGCAACGACGTCACATGCGAGGGCAGTGAATGCCGACGGCTCTGTTGTTGTCGGCTGGAGCGGCGGTCAGGCAATGCGCTGGCAAGATGGTCAGGGCATGGAGGCCATTCCCTTTCTGGAAGGTGGAACCTGGTCTTATGCGCTGGGTGTCAGCGCCGATGGCACGATTGTCGTAGGCGCGAGCGGGTCCAGCGAAGGGGATCGCGCTTTTGCCTGGAACGCGCTGCTGCGTCAGGACCCCGGCGAGGACCCCGGTGAAGACCCCGGTGAAGACCCCCCTCCCATGGCACCCATCGACATCCTGAATACCGGCGACAGCATTCGCCAGACCGCACAGGCCCTCGGCGCGGCCGGTTCACATTTCAGCCGTCGCATCGAGTCCCAGGTCAATGATGAACTCGACATCGAAGGCCCCGGCGGGTCTGCCGGCGGACCGACCCTGTCCACGCAAGGCGCAATGGCGCCCACGCGGCGCATCGCCATGCGCCTTGGCGGCTCGCTCCGCCACACTGGCAATGTCGCCACTTCGACAGGCGCCGATCTGGCGGTTGCGACCGATCTGGGGGGCGGGTTCACGCTCGGGGCGTATCTTGATCTGTCGCGGCAGACCGATACGCGTGATGCCGTGTCTCTCTCGGGGACGTATCTGGCCGGTGGGACCTGGCTGCGGTATCGGCAGAACCCGGATCGTACCGGGCTGACCTGGCGCGTGGCGGCCAGTGCGGGCGGCGGCCAGTTCGATGTCACCCGGCTCGACCTGCTGCCAAACACGGAGCGTGGCATGGGCCGCACGCGGATGAACGCATCCGCAGTGAGTGCCGAGATCGGTTACGGTTTCGCCCTGGCCGGTGGCGTCGCGGTGCCCTTCGCCCGCCTGACAGGCACGCAAACCACCCGCTCTGCCTATGACGAAACCAGTGCCATCGGCTTCCCGCTGAGCTTCGATGCCTATCGCGAGACGGCTTTGGTGCTGACGCTCGGGACGGATATGCGTCTTGATCTGTCTGATCGTTCGAGCCTTGAACTTGGTGTCGGCCTCAGCCACGATCTGCGGCGGTCCGTCGGTGCCATCAGCGGGACAAGCGCCATCCCGGGCTTTACCGAGTTCGCCTTCGCAGGGCCGGCCGTGGCAAACCGCACGCGCGGCTATGTCAGCATCGGCTATGTGCACGGGCTGGCACGGGGCGCGGCCATCCGCGCCGATCTGAGCGCCGCGCAATCGCCCTGGTCCAGTTCGGTCAGCCTGAACTCGCGGCTCGGCTACGAGATGCGCTTCTGAGGCAGGAACGCATTGAACCGCAAAAAGATTGCCCCCGCTCTGGCGGGGGCTTTCGCTTGTGCAGCAAACCGCGTTGCGGCTCGGCGCGCAGGCGCGCTTGTGGCAACCGTCGGCCATGGACCGGCTTCAGCAGACCATGCAGCCCTTGTCACGTGTCGGGCGCACGGGGCGGTATCCGCCATCCATCAGCCGATACATCCCCCCCGCGATATCGACCACAGGCACCTCCAGTCGCGGCGCGATCAGGCGGGCGGCGCGTGCGGTGCGGTTGCCGGTGCGGCAGATCAGCGCCACGGGCTGGCCGGGTTGCAGATGCGGGCGCAGGGAGGCGAGAAAGCTTTCGGGGTCGTCGAAGGGCATCAGCAGCGCATTGGGCAGCACGCCTGTCTCGACCCATTCATGCGGCTGGCGGATATCGACCAGCAGGACCGACGCCTCCTGCAGGGCCTCGGCCGAGGGCTGCGCGGTGTAGAGTTGCTGTGCCTGACCCGGGGTCACGGCAAGCAGCAACAGGGACAGTGCGAGACGAAGCGTGGTCATGGATCGGCCTCTCTGATCGCATCACACCATAATGCGAGAGGGGGTGACAATGAAAGGCGAAGCGAAGGCGCCTTGCTGATCTTGGGTCTGCGCGCATCCGGATTGGCTATTTTCAAGATGGAGTCACGCGTTCGCAAAGTCCAGCAAGCCCGGTCCTTGAGCGTGGCTTGGGCAGGAGATGGAAAAGCGCTCGCGTTCGCACGAAGCCGGGCCACAGCGCGCAGTGCGGCCCGGTGGTGCGCCAGACCCGAACCTGTTCAGTGAATCAGCCGCCCCATCGCCGCGGCCACATCGGCCATGCGGCAGGAGAAGCCCCATTCGTTGTCATACCAGGCCAGCACCCGCACCGTGCGCCCGACCACCTTGGTCTGCTCGGGGGCGAAGATGGATGAATAGGGGGTGTGGTTGAAATCGATCGAGACTTTCGGCTCGGGGTCATAGGCGAGCACGGCCCCCATCGCCCCGGCGGCGGCCTCGCGCACCACCTCGTTGACATCGGCGACGGTGACGTCCCGCGCAGCCTGGAAGGTCAGATCCACCGCGCTGACATTGGGCGTGGGCACGCGCAGCGCGGTGCCGTCGAGCTTGCCTGCGAGTTCCGGCAGCACCTCGCCCAGAGCCTTGGCAGCCCCGGTCGAGGTCGGGATCATCGCCATGGCAGCGGCGCGCGCGCGATAAAGGTCCTTGTGGCGGCGGTCCAGCGTGGGCTGGTCGCCGGTATAGCTGTGCACCGTGGTCATGATGCCCGACTCGATGCCGATCCTGTCATTGAGCACCTTGGCCAGCGGGGCAAGACAGTTCGTGGTGCAGGAACCGTTCGAGACCACCAGATGCTCGGGCCGCAGGCTGCGATGGTTCACGCCATAGACGATGGTCGCATCGGCGTTCTTCGCCGGGGCCGACACCAGCACGCGGCTGGCGCCGCGCGTCAGGTGCACGGCGGCCCTGGCGCGGTCATTGAACTTGCCGGTGCATTCCAGCACCACATCGACGCCGTCCCAGTCCAGTTCCTCCGGGTCATAGGTGGACATCACCCGGATCGGCCCGCGCCCGAGGTCGAGCCTGTCGCCATCCACCCGGATGGTGCCGGGGAAGCGGCCATGGACCGAGTCGTATTTCAGCAGATGCGCATTGGTCTCGATCGGGCCGGTTGCATTGATCTTGACCACCTCGACATCATTGCGCGCGGCCTCTGCGATATGCGCCAGAGTGCACCGCCCGATGCGCCCGAACCCGTTGATCCCGATGGTGATGGTCATGGTCTTGCTCCGCCGTGGCTGCTCTTGGGGATGCTATAGCCAGCGGGCTGGGTCGGAAAAAGGGCGAAAACCGGCTGATTCAGAGACGTTAGCGCAACCTTGCAATGATAGCGCCAACGCCACACAGCCGCGCCCTGTGCGCATCCTGTGGCCGATGGGTGCTTGCACCGGGACGCACCGCGTTGCATTTAGGGCGCGGACGGGCGGAAATGTCCCGAACCGGCAGGAGCACGGGCATATTGGCCTTGATCGAAAACATCTTCAGCCTGATCAACATGCGCTCGTTCTCGTCGCTGTGGTTCTGGATCGTGATCGCGATCTACTGGTCTTCGGTCAGTCGCGCGGTCCTGTCGGCGCCGCATGACCTGATCCTGCGGGCACGCAAGGGCGACCCGACCAGCCTCGACGACCTGCATGCGCTGGTGGGGATCCATGTACGCCGCTCGCTGGAATTCGCAAGGCGCGCGGGGCACTGGATGCTGGCCTTCTACACGGCGATGATGACGCTGATCGTCATTCTTGCGGTTCAGTACCGGCTGGAACTGGCGCAGGCGCTGCTGCTGCTGTTCGTGCCGATGCTGTTCGTGCGCCTGCTGGCGCTGCGGCTGGCGTTCCGGATCGAGCGTGCCAATCTGCGCGGGCCGGATCTGTGCCGGGCGCTGCTGCATTACCGTTTCTGGGTACAGATGCTGGGCATCTGCTCGATCTTCGTGACCTCGGTCTGGGGGATGCTCTATGTCATGTCGCGTTCGGCGCTGGGGTTGTAAGGGGCGCAGGCCGGATGGATAAACCGATATTGCCGGTGGTTTGTGCATGAACGCGGGCCGTGTCATCCTTGGTGGTGCGCCCGAGGGGTTTGACGCCCGCCTGCTGGCGCATGAAGTGGCGCGCGCGGGCGCTCCCGTGATCCATGTCGCGCGCGATGACAAGCGGGCCGAGGCAATGGTGCAGGCGCTTTCCTTCTTCGCGCCCGAACTGAGCGTGCTGCGCCTTCCCGCCTGGGATTGCCTTCCCTTCGACCGCGTCTCGCCCGCGCCCGAGATCGCGTCGGACCGCATGGCCACGTTGGCAGCACTTGCCCATGGCGTGCCGGGGCCGTTCGTGCTGCTGACCACGCTCTCGGCCGCGCAGCAGCGCGTGCCCGCGCGCGATGTTGTGGCCGGGGCGTCGTTCCGGGCCGAAGTCGGACGGCGGATCGACGAGGCGGCCCTGCGCGACTGGCTTGTGCGCATGGGGTTCAGCCAGTCGCCCACCGTGACCGAGCCGGGCGATTTCGCCATCCGGGGCGGTATTTTCGACATCTATCCGCCGGGCGAGACGGGGCCCGTGCGCCTTGATCTTTTCGGTGATCTGCTTGATGCCGCGCGCCGCTTCGACCCGGCAACGCAGCGCTCGCTCGAAAAGCTCCGGCGGGTCGAGTTCGCGCCCGTCTCCGAGATCATCCTCGATGACGCCGCGATCACCCGCTTCCGGCAGAATTACCGTATCGAATTCGGGGCTGCGGGCAGTGACGACCCGCTCTACGAGGCTGTCAGCGCGGGCCGCAAGCATCAGGGGATGGAGCACTGGCTGCCCTTCTTCCATGCGCGGATGGAGACGGTTTTCGACTATCTGCCCGATGCGCCGGTCATGCTCGACGACCAACTCGAGCCAGCGCGCCAAGCGCGCTGGGAGAGCATCCTGGACCAGTATGATGCGCGGCGCGAGGCCATGGGCGCGAAGGGGCGCATCGACACGATCTACAAGCCCTGCCCGCCAGGGCTGCTCTATCTGGACGCGCCGGACTGGGACGGCGCGCTGGCTGCGCGCCGGGTGATCCAGCTCAATCCGCTGAAAACCGCACCGGGTCCGGGGGTTCTGGACGCGGGCGCCCGCGCGGGGCGCGGCTTTGCGCCCGAACGCCAGGCCGAAGTCAATGTCTTCGACGCGCTCGCGGCCCATCTGGCCGACAGGCGCAGGTCCGGGCATGTGGTGCTGACCAGCTTTTCGGAAGGTGCGCGCGAGCGTCTGGAGGGGTTGCTGGCCGATCATGGCGCGACAGGCGCGCGGATGATCGGCTCGGCGCGCGAGATGGCCGAAGGGCAGGGCGGGCTTTACCTGACAGTCTGGCCGCTCGATCAGGGGTTCGAGGCACCGGGACTGACTGTCATCTCGGAACAGGATGTGCTGGGCGAGCGACTGGTCGGGCGGGTGAAGCGGCGCAAACGCGCCGAGAATTTCCTGACCGAGGCGCAGAACCTCAGCCCCGGCGATCTGGTGGTGCATGTCGAGCATGGCGTGGGCCGCTATACCGGGCTCGAGACGATCACCGCCATGGGGGCGCCGCATGAATGCATCGCGCTGGAATATTCGGGCGGCGACAGGCTGTTCCTGCCGGTGGAAAACATCGAACTGCTGTCGCGTTATGGCCACGAGGACGGACTGCTCGACAAGCTCGGCGGCGGCGCATGGCAGGCGAAAAAGGCGCAGCTCAAGCAGCGTATACGCGAGATAGCCGACAAGCTGATCCGCATCGCGGCCGAGCGCCAGTTGCGCACTGCCCCCCGCTTCGACCCGCCGGAAGGGATGTGGGACGAGTTCCTCGCCCGCTTTCCCTATGCCGAGACCGATGACCAGCTGCGTTCCGTCGAGGATGTGCTGGAGGATTTCGACTCCGGTCGGCCGATGGACCGCCTTGTGGTGGGGGATGTGGGCTTCGGCAAGACCGAGATCGCCATGCGTGCGGCCTTCATCGCGGCCATGTCGGGCGTGCAGGTGGCCGTTATCGCGCCCACGACATTGCTGGCGCGCCAGCATTACAAGACCTTCGCGGAACGCTTCCGGGGATTTCCGGTCAATGTCCGGCCGCTCTCGCGTTTCGTGCCCGCAAGGCAGGCCGCCGAGACACGCGAGGGGCTTGCGAAAGGGACCGTCGATATCTGTATCGGCACCCATGCATTGCTGGCCAAGGGCATCAGGTTCGCCAATCTGGGGCTGCTGGTGATCGACGAGGAACAGCATTTCGGCGTGGCCCACAAGGAACGCCTGAAGGAATTGCGCTCGGACATCCATGTGCTGACGCTGACGGCCACGCCCATCCCTCGCACGCTGCAACTGTCGCTGACCGGCGTGCGCGATCTGTCGATCATCCAGACCCCGCCGGTGGACCGGCTTGCCATCCGCACCTATGTCAGCGAGTTCGACACGCTGACGCTGCGCGAGGCGCTGCTGCGCGAGCATTACCGGGGCGGGCAGTCCTTCTTCGTTGTCCCGCGCATCTCGGATCTGGCCGGGATTGAGACCTTCCTGCGCGACCATGTGCCCGAGGTGAGTGTTGTCGTTGCCCATGGCCAGCTGGCGGCCGGAGAACTCGACGCCCGGATGAACGCCTTCTACGACGGCAAGCATGATGTGCTGCTGGCGACATCCATTGTCGAATCAGGGCTCGACATTCCGCGCGCCAACACCATGATCGTGCACCGCGCCGACATGTTCGGGCTGGCGCAACTCTACCAGATCCGGGGCAGGGTGGGGCGCTCCAGGACCCGCGCCTACTGTTTCCTGACCACGAAACCGCGCGCGCCGCTCACACCGCAGGCGCAGCGCCGTCTCAAGCTGCTGGCCTCGCTCGATTCTCTCGGCGCGGGGTTCAACCTCGCGAGCCACGACATGGACCTGCGTGGTGCGGGGAATATCCTGGGCGAGGAGCAGTCGGGTCACATTAGGGAAGTGGGCTATGAGTTGTACCAGCAGATGCTGGAAGAAACGATCAGCCGCATCCGTTCGGGCGAGATCGCTTCCGTGGACGCTCTTGATGGTCAATGGGCGCCCCAGATAAATCTTGGCGTGCCGGTGCTGATCCCGGAAGATTATGTCCCCGATCTCGATGTGCGCCTCGGTCTCTACCGGCGGCTTTCGGGGCTGGCCAGCAAGGTCGACCTCGAGGGCTTCGCGGCGGAACTCATCGACCGTTTCGGCAAGCTGCCGCGCGAGGTAAACACGCTTCTGGCCATCATGCGCATCAAGGCCGAATGCAAGCGCGCGGGTATCGGAAGGCTGGACGCCGGGCCGAAAGGGGCCACGATCCAGTTCCACAATGACAGGTTCGCCAATCCGGCAGGGCTGGTCGAATTCGTGCATGACCAGCAGGGACTGGCGAAGATCCGCGACAACAGGATCGTCGTGCGGCGCGACTGGTCCACCGAGAAGGAGCGCGTGCGCGGGGCATTTGCGATCGCGCGGGACCTGGCCGCGAAGGCAGGCATGGTGACCGGGTAATATGGCCATGCTCGAAAAAGCGGGCGCCGCTGAGCGGCGCTCGCTTGTGAACTGGCCGCACTCCCGCCCCGGCGCTGGTACGTGACCGCTTGCGAGGTCGTTTCCGGCCTGCCCTGCGATTGACCCAGGCACCTGCAGCGACGCCTTCGCTGGCGCGGCTCGCGCATCAGGACTCAGACATCAGGCGACATGGAACATGTCAAAGCCCCGAGCGGCGATGCTCGGGGCTCGGGGCTCGGCAAGGGCAATGCACCTGGCAGGGGATTGCTCAAGAGCGCGGCGCCGAATGCCCCGCGCCCCTCAGGGGCGCCCGGCCGTGCGGGCCGGGCGCGGAAGTCCTACCCCGCAGCCATCTGGTTGTGCTTGCGCGCGACGTATTCCTTCGCGGTCTCGACCGCCACGGCGGCATCGCGACAATACGCATCGGCCCCGATGGCGCGGCCGAATTCCTCGTTCAGCGGCGCGCCCCCGACCAGCACGATGTAATCGTCCCGGATGCCCTGCGCGACCATCGTATCGATGACGACCTTCATGTAGGGCATGGTCGTGGTCAGCAGGGCCGACATACCCAGAATGTCGGGCTGTTCCCTTTGCAGCGCCTCGAGATAGGCCTCGACCGCGTTGTTGATCCCCAGATCCACCACCTCGAACCCCGCACCTTCCATCATCATCGCCACAAGGTTCTTGCCGATGTCGTGGATGTCGCCCTTCACCGTGCCAATCACCATCTTGCCCATGCGTGGCGCGCCGGTCTCGACCAGAAGCGGCTTGAGGATTGCCATTCCCGCCTTCATCGCATTGGCCGCCAGCAGCACCTCGGGGACGAAGAGGATGCCGTCGCGGAAATCATGCCCCACGATGGTCATACCCGCGACCAGGGCCCTGGTCAGGATGTCATAGGGCGTCCAGCCGCGCTCGAGCAGGAGGTTCACGGCCTCCTCGATCTCTTCCTTCATCCCGTCATAGAGGTCGTCCATCATCTGCTCGACGAGTTCGTCGTCAGAGAGTTCGGACAGGATGATCTCGTCGTCGTCGGACATGGGCCTTACCCTTGATACAGGACACAGCCGGTCAGGGCGACCGGCAATAGCCCTGCTTTGCGGCAGATTGCCTCAGGGCACTGTCTCATTTGCGACACTGGCCGCGATAGGGACGACTTGCCGCAGTCTGGCGTACAGGACATGAGGCAGAAATGTCACGTTTCACGGCGACGCCGTCCCCCGGCACGGGGGCGGCGCGATTCCGGTCCGACGCCCTCCGGTTCGGTCCCGTCCACGCGCGAGGAAAAGCCGCCCAGCGCGGCCTCTATCATTTCCAGCGTCGGGCGCGGGCCGGGGGCGCGGGTCTCGAGCGCCTCGCGCATCGCGCGCAGATGTTCGGGCATGGTGCCGCAGCAGCCACCGATGATGCGCGCACCGCAATCGCGGGCCAGCACCGCGTATTCCGCCATCAGCGCAGGGGTGCCGTCGTAATGGATATGACCGTCGACATATTTCGGAATGCCCGCATTGCCCTTGGCGATGATCGGCATGTCCGCGCCAGCGTCCACAAATCCGAGCACCGTGCGCAGCAGATCCGACGCGCCAACACCGCAATTCGCCCCGAAGGCCAGCGGCGCGGGCGCAAGCCTGGCCAGCATCTGCACCATCGCCGCCGAGGTCAGCCCCATCATGGTCCGCCCGGCGGTGTCGAAACTCATCGTGCCGCACCATGGCATGCCCGCGCGGGCGGCGGCCTCGGCGGCGGCCTTGTATTCCTCGGGGGCCGATATGGTCTCGACCCAGAGCACATCCGCGCCACCCTCCTTCAGCCCTTCGGCCTGTTCATGGAACATCTCGACTGCCAGCGCATGAGTGAGCGTGCCCATCGGGGCCATGATCTCGCCCGTGGGGCCCATCGAGCCTGCGACCACCACAACGCGCCCGCTGCCATCGGCCACCTCGCGGCCAAGCTCTGCACCCAGCCGGTTGAGTTCGCGCACGCGTCCTTCGGCCTGGTGCAGTTTCAGCCGGCTGGCATTGCCGCCAAAGGTGTTGGTCAGGAACAGGTCCGACCCGGCTTCGACTGCACCGCGATAGAGCGCGCGGATCTTGTCGGGCTGGTCGGCATTCCACAACTCGGGGGCATCGCCGGACGACAGGCCCATGTTGAACAGGTTGGTACCGGTGGCACCATCGGCCAGAATCCAGTCACGGCTCTCCAGCATGTTGGACAGGGCGTTGCGCATCGGGATCCCTTGCAATGATCGGGCGCGCGGCGGCGCGCGGTGAATGGCCCGCTTTTCAGGCCCACAACATCGCGCGCGCTCGCCAACTGACGGCGCACGCTGTGGCGGCAGCGAACGGCGCGCCGTCCCCCGCACGTGTCGGCATCACACGTCGGCCAGTTCGGCCTTGGCTTCGCTCAGGAAATCGGCCATCCTGGTGCGGATTGTCGCCTCATCCGCATGCGCGCCCAGGTCGGCGACCAGTTTCTCGACCACGACATCATGCCCGGCCTTTGTGAAATCGACGCGGATCACATCCAGCGCGTAGTTCTCTGCCTCTTCGCCCGAGAGGCCCAGCAGACCGGCGGCCCACAGGCCGATCTTGCGGTTGCGGCGCGACACGGCCTTGAACATCATCTCCTGATCATGCGCGTACTTGTTTTCGAATGCGCGCTCGCGCTCGTGGAAAGTGGACATTCCGGCCCTCGTTGCTGATCTGCGGTTTCGACAAACATATGGCCTGCGGGCGCGCGCGCTGCAAGGTGAAATCCCGCCACTTGCCGCGCAAACAGGCTTGCCTTGCGTGACCTGCGGCGCTGCGATATAGGGCGGCAAGCGGGCGCTCCAAGCCAGGCGCCGCACCCCCAGCAGAACCGGAGAGCAGGATGGCACGCCGCACCAAGGTTTACGAAGGCAAGGCCAAGATCCTCTACGAAGGCCCCGAACCGGGAACCCTGGTGCAGTATTTCAAGGACGACGCGACTGCCTTCAATGCCGAGAAGCGCGACGTGATCGAGGGCAAGGGCGTGCTGAACAATTTCCTGTCGGAACTGTTCATGAACGGGCTCAACCAGATCGGCGTGCCCACGCATTTCATCCGGCGCCTGAACATGCGCGAGCAACTGATCCGGGCGGTCGAGATCATCCCCCTGGAAGTCGTGGTGCGCAATGTTGCCGCCGGGTCGATCTCCAAGCGGCTGGGCATCGAGGAGGGCACGCCGCTGCCCCGGCCCATCATCGAGTTCTACTACAAGGACGACGCGCTTGGCGACCCGCTCGTGACGGAGGACCAGATCCTCGCCTTCAACTGGGCCAGCCATCAGGATCTCGATGACATGGTGGCGCTGGCCGTGCGGGTGAATGACTTCCTCTCGGGGGTGATGCTGGCCGTGGGAATCAAGCTCGTCGATTTCAAGATCGAGATCGGGCGACAGTTCGACGGCGACATGCAGCGACTGATCGTTGCCGACGAGATCAGCCCCGATTCCTGCCGCCTGTGGGACCTCAAGACCGGCTCGAGGCTGGACAAGGACGTGTTCCGCCGTGACCTTGGCAGCCTGACCGACGCCTATTCGGAGGTTGCGCGCCGGCTGGGTGTGATGCCCAAGTCGCCCACGCCGATCAAGCCCAAACTGATGAACTGAAAAGGTGTCGCCGTCATGAAGCTGCGTGTGCTGGTTACTCTCAAATCCGGTGTGCTCGATCCGCAGGGCGAGGCGATCCGCCATGCGCTGGGTGCGCTGGGGTTTGATGGAGTCAACGGGGTGCGGCAAGGCAAGATGATCGAGCTTGACCTGGCCGAAGACGACAGTGCCCGCGCCGAGGCGCGGGCGCGAGAGATGTGCGAGAAGCTGCTCGCCAATACCGTGATCGAGAGCTACCGGATCGAGCCTGCCTGAAGGCCCGGGGCGGGCTCGGTCTGCGCGGGGTCCGGCGCATGTCGCGGGCAGACGGGCCCATCACTCAGGCGCAGGAGGCGGAATGCGCGCAGCCGTACTCAGGGAATTTCGCAGGGATCTGAGCATCGAGACCGTCGCGGACCCGGTCTGCGAGGAGGATGGCGTGGTGCTGCGCACCATGGCCTGCGGCATCTGCCGGTCTGACTGGCATGGCTGGACAGGTCATCATCCGCGGGTAAAGCCTGGCCAGATTCCGGGGCATGAGTATTGCGGCGAAGTGGTCGAGGCAGGCCCGCGCAGCGGCTGGACCGTGGGCGACAGGGTCATCGCGCCCTTCATTCTGGCCTGTGGCGCCTGCCCGGCCTGCCGGTCAGGCGCCTCGAATACCTGCCCATCGCAGCGCCTGCCGGGATTCCTCGAGCCGGGCGCCTTTGCCGAGCATGTCGGCGTCCCCTATGCCCATAACCTTGTCCGCCTGCCCGAGGGTATGTCGCCGGTAATGGCGGCAGGGCTTGGCTGCCGCGTGACAACGGCCTTTCACGCGCTGACCGATCGCGCGGCGCTTGCGCCCGGCGAATGGCTCGCGGTGCATGGCACTGGCGGGATCGGGCTGGCCGCGCTGATTCTCGGGCGTGCGCTTGGCGCGCGCGTGGTGGCGATCGATATCGTGCCCGAGAAGCTTGACCATGCGCGCGGCCTCGGAGCAGAGGCCACGATTGACGCGCGGGATGGCGATGTGGCGCAGGCCATCCGCGAGATCACCGGCGGAGGCGCGCATGTCTCGGTCGAGGCGCTCGGCGTGCCGCAGACCACCAATGCCTCCCTGCGCTGCCTGCGCCCGCTGGGGCGGCATGTGCAGGTGGGCATGCCCTCGGTGGAACATGCGCAGATGCAGATCGACATGAGTGCGGTCTATCTCAAGAACCTTGCGCTGTTTGGCACCCGCGGGATGCCCTCGCACCGATACCCGTCGCTTCTGGGCATGATCGAGGCAGGGCTGGTGGATTTCTCGCCGATGATCGCGCGCGAGGTGCGCCTGTCGCAGGCCGGAGCCGAACTGGCGCTGTTCGACGGACCGATGGCACCCGGCGTGGCCGTCATATCGGATTTCTCCGGCTGAACCGGTCCATCTCCCTTTGCGTCGGGCGGGCAGACGCGCTAAAGCCCGGGCATGCCTGACCCTTCGGAGCCCGTGCGATGAAAGCCGCCGTCATCACCTTCCCCGGATCGAATTGCGACCGCGACCTTGCCGTGGCCTTTGCCGCCGCCGGCGCAGAGGTCTGCCATGTCTGGCACAAGGACACCGATCTGCCCGCGCATACCGATGTCGTGGCCATTCCGGGCGGTTTCAGCTTTGGCGACTACCTGCGCTGCGGCGCCATCGCGGCGCGTGCGCCCATTGCCCGCGCCGTGACCGAGTTTGCCGGAAAGGGCGGTCATGTGCTGGGCATCTGCAACGGCTTCCAGGTGCTTGTCGAGATGGGCCTGCTACCGGGCGCGCTGCTGCGCAATGCCTCGCTGAAATACATCTGCCGCACAGTGACCCTGCGGGTCGAGGCCACCGACAGCGCCTTTATGCGCGCCTATGCCCAGGGCAGCGGGATCCGGGTGCCAATCGCCCATCACGACGGAAACTATGTGGCTGACCCCGAAACCCTTGCGCGGCTCCGGGGCGAGGGGCGGGTGGCGTTTCGCTATCTCGACAACCCCAATGGCTCGGTCGATGATATTGCCGGGATCCTGTCGGCGAACCGCCGCGTGCTCGGCATGATGCCGCATCCCGAGCGCGCGCTCTCGGCGCTGCAGGGCTCGGCCGACGGCAAGCTGCTTTTTGGCGGCCTTATGGGCGCTTTTGCGCCCGCCTGAGCCATGCGCGCTTGAGCGGGCAGAGCAATCGCCATATCCTGCGCCCCATGGTCACACCACCCGATCTTGACAACCGACGCGACAGCATCCTTGGGATTCCCTTCTGGGGGCGGATGATCGTGCTTGCGTTGGTGGTGGTGGCCGTCACGACGGCGTGGTTCCTCAACAGTTTCCTGTCGCAGAATTTCGCCGATTCCACGCGCAATCGCGCCGAATTGCGGCTGGTGCTCTATTCCGGCAACATCCAGTCCGAACTGCAGCGCAATTCGGTGGTGCCGTTGCTGCTGGCGCGCGATCCCGAACTGATGACGGCGCTGCAGGACAGCAGTTTCGCGACCACCTCTCAGCGTCTTATCGACCTGCAGGGCGAGATTGGCGCGGCCTCGATCGAACTGCTCGACAATTCGGGCCGCGTGGTGGCCGCGACCGACCGCAACCAGCTGGGCAAGAACCGCTCGAACGAGCCGACCTTTGTCGAGGCGCGCCGTGCACTGGACACCTCGTTCCTGGTGCAGGAGCTAGAAAGCGGGGGGTTTGGCTTTTCCTTCTCGCGGTCGGTGCGGCGTGGCAATGAAGTGCTGGGGGTGGTCGTCGTCGCTGCGGATCTTTCCAAGTTCGAGCGCAGCTGGGCGGGCTTCGCCGATGCCGTCGCGCTGATGGATTCGAGTGGGCGGATCATCCTTGCAACCGAGCCACGCTGGCGCGGACGCACGCTGGACGAGGCTCTGGCGCTGCGCGACGCGCCTTCGGCGATTGCGCGCGCGCTGCGCGCCACTGCCGACTGGGCGCAGACCCCGCCCGATGCCTTCGTGCGTGGCGAGGCCGTGCTGCGTTCGGAAGTGCGGGTGCCGTTCCGGGGCTGGCGGCTGGTCAGTTTCACCCGCTATGATGCGGTGCGCGAGAGTGTGAACGCGGTTCTCGCGCTTGTGCTGACGGGCTTCGCGCTGCTGCTGGCGCTGGTCTTCTACATCCTCAGCCGTCGGGCCTGGTCGCAATCGGCCGTATTCCGCCAGGAATCCGAGGATCTGCGCGCGCTCAATGCCAGGCTGCAACGCGAGATTGCCGCAAGGGTGCGCGTTCAGAAGGATCTCGCCGTGGCCGAACAGACCATCGCGCAATCGGCCAAGCTCGCCACACTTGGCGAGATGTCGGCCTCGGTCAGTCATGAACTGAACCAGCCGCTGGCGGCGATGAAAACCTATCTGGCCGGGGCAAGGCTGCTGCTGAAGCGCAAGCGCCACGACGAGGCGCTGGCCTCGTTCCAGCGCATCGACGACCTGATCGACCGTATGGGAACGATCGCCCGCACGCTGAAATCCTTTGCCCGCAAGGGCGGCGAGGCCTTTGCGCCCATCGATCTGCGCACCTGCCTTGCCGATGCGCTGACCATGATGGAACCGATGCTGCGCGACAGTCGCGTGCTGGTGGTGCGCACGGTCCCGCCGGAACCCGTCATGATCCTGGGCGACACTGTCCGCGTGGAGCAGGTGATCCTGAACCTCGTGCGCAATGCGGTCGATGCCACCCGCAAGGTCAACAGCCCGCAGATCGACATCATCATCAGCCAGGGCGAGACAGCCAAGCTGACCGTGCGCGACAATGGCGAGGGTATCGCCGAGCCTGACAGTCTGTTCGAGCCCTTCTACACCACCAAGTCGGCGGGCGAGGGCGTGGGGCTGGGTCTGGCCATATCCTCGGGTATCGTGACCGATCATGGCGGGCGGCTGACCGCGCTGAACGCATCCGGGGGCGGGGCGGTGTTCGAGGCCGAGTTCCCCCGCCACGGGCTGCGGCGGGATGCGGCGGAATGACAGGCTTGTGCGCGCGCCGGGCTTGCCTTGCCGCCGGAATGACCGGACAACAGGAAAAGCAGCAGGGAAGGTACCCGGATGAGCCGTCAGATGCGTGTCGCGATTGTCGATGACGAACAGGATATGCGCCAGTCGATCAGCCAGTGGCTGGCGCTGTCGGGCTTCTCGACCGAGACCTATTGCGACGGACAGGAGGCGCTGGCCGCGATCGGGGCCGATTTTCCGGGCGTGGTCATCACCGATATCCGGATGCCCAACATGGACGGCATGGCGCTGCTCAAGCGGCTGGTGGCGCTCGATTCCTCGATCCCGGTGATCATGATCACCGGGCATGGCGACGTGCCCATCGCGGTCGAGGCCATGCGCATTGGCGCCTTTGATTTCCTTGAAAAGCCCTTTGACCCCGAGAAGATGATGGAACTTGCCGAGCGCGCGGTCAAGAAGCGCAGCCTCGCGCTCGAGGCGCGCGCGCTGCGTTCGGAGCTTGCCGATGGGCGCACCATCATGCGCCGTCTTGTTGGCGCGTCCGACGTGATGCAGCGCCTGCGCGAGGATATTCTCGATATCGGGCAGGCCGATGGCCATGTTCTGATCGATGGCGAGACCGGAACCGGCAAGACCCTTGTGGCCCATGCACTGCATGCGGTCGGGCCGCGGGCTGGGCGCAGGCTGGTCTCGGTCAGCTGCGCGGGGCTTTCCGACAACGTGCTTGCGACCCGTCTTTTCGGACCGTCCGAGGATGGCGTCGGCAAGCCGCTGGTGGAAGAGGCGCGCGGCGGCACGCTGGTGCTCGAGGATATCGAAAGCCTGTCCGAGCCGATGCAGGGGCGTTTGCTGGGCTGGCTGAATGATCTGGGCAGCCCGCCCGAAACCCGCGTGATTGCGGTTTGCAACACCCATGCTGCCGATCAGACCATCGAGGATGCGCTGCGCCCCGATCTCTATTTCCGGCTTGCCGCGCACAAGATCACCCTGCCGCCCCTGCGGATGCGCGGCGAGGATATCCTGGCTGTCTTCACCACCTATCTCGACCAGTTCGCCGAGGAATATGGCTGCGCCGTGCCCGAGGTCTCGATGCCCGATGCCGCGCAGCTGCTGCAGGCGCCCTGGCCTGGCAATGTGCGCCAGCTGGTCAATATCGCCGAACGCGCCGTGCTGCACAGCCGGCGCGAGGAAGGGGCGCTGATGTCGCTGATCATGGCCGATAACGAGGCCGCGAACGAGGCGATGACAACCGAGGGCAAGCCGCTGAAAGAGCATGTCGAGGCGTTCGAGCGGATGCTCATCGACAACACGATGCGCCGCCACAAGGGCTCGATCACGGCGGTGATGGAAGAACTGCGCCTGCCGCGCCGGACGCTGAACGAGAAGATGGCGAAATACGGGCTGGTGCGCTCGGATTACGTCTGACAGGCGGTGCGCATCCGAAAGACAGGACTTTGCCCCTCGGAGAAGGAAGCGCCGCCGTCATGTATCTGCCCGAGCATTTTCGCGAGACCGACGAAACCGCGATCCGCGCGCTGATCGAGGCGCATCCGCTTGCCTGCATCATCGCGCAGACCGATGCGGGGCTGATCGCGAATCACATCCCTCTGCTGCCGGGTCGCGCCGGGCAGTTGATCGGACATGTTGCGTTGGCAAATGACATGCACCGGATGGTCGCCGACGGGCAGGAGGTTCTGGCCGTGTTCCGGGGGCCGGATGCCTATATCTCGCCCAATGACTACCCCTCCAAGCATGCCACGCACCGACAGGTGCCGACGTGGAACTACCAGGCGGTCCATGTTCATGGCACGATCACTTTCCAGCGCGATGCGCATTCCGGGCGCGCTGCCGTCGCGCTCCTGACCCGGGTGCATGAACGCAGGCGCAATGGCCCCGAAGCCTGGCGCATGTCCGATGCGCCTGAGGATTACATGGTGCAGATGCTGCGGGCGATCGTGGCCTTCCGGATCACCGTCACGCGGGTGACTGCCAAGTCCAAGCTCAGTCAGAACAAGGAGGCGCACGACATCGCGGGCGCGATTTCCGGCCTGCGGGACGCGCGCGAGGATACGATGGCCGAGGCCATGGAGCGCCATGGGCGGCGCAGGGAGTAGGTGGCCCTCGGGGGCGCGCGCTTGCCAGGATGCGACCTGTCTCGACTTGCCGGTGCTGAAAGGTACGGGGAAAAATCGTCATTGTGTTTTCTGCGCAAAAACCCCATTGTGACAATGTAAAGGCGTCTCCGGATCATGCCGGAGCACCCGAGCGAATTTCGCTGCACAGGCTGACTGGCGCGCTTCTTGCCCCGCGTCTCTCTGCGCAGATGGATCGGCCGCAAGGCTGCACATGCTCGCGCGCCCGCCACACGGGTCGCCGGGCGAACGTCACATGCCGCGCCTTGGGTGCGGTGTAACAGGAACTGCAATGACGGCTGCACGACGCATTTCGCCCCGCACTCTGCCAGGGATATTCCCGCGGCCAGAGCACGCTCCGGGGCTGCGCGGGCGGATGTCACCTGCTCGGACAAGTCATGCCTGCCGCAGTGCCGCGCCCCCGGGGTGCAGGTCTGCCGGCAGCGTGTGCAATGGACATTCATGGCTCAGAAAATGCTTATCGATGCCACCCACGCGGAGGAAACCCGCGTCGTGGTGGTGGACGGAACCAAGGTCGAGGAATTCGACTTCGAGACGGCCTCGCGCCGCCAGCTCGCCGGCAATATCTATCTCGCCAAGGTAACGCGGGTCGAACCCTCGCTGCAGGCAGCGTTTGTCGATTATGGCGGCAACCGGCACGGCTTTCTCGCCTTCAACGAGATTCACCCCGATTACTACCAGATTCCGGCTGCCGATCGCGCCGAGCTTCTGGCCGAGGAACGCGCACTGACCGCCGAGGATGACGACGGCGCCGAGAGCGGCGAGCGCGGCGGAAAGGGCGGCAAGCGCGTGCGGCGCAGCTCGTCGCGGCGCAAACCTGCGGCGAAGGCCGCAAGTGCGGATTCACCCGACCAGGTCGAGACGCGCGAGATCGAGGGCATGGCGATTGTCGAGCCCGAGGGCGATGATGACCTTCTCGGATCCGGCGATACTGACGCGGCACCCACCGACACGGATGATGCGGGACAGCCTGCGCGCACGAACGCGGACGCGCCCGAGTCCGAGGACAGTTTCGAGGCGCCTTATCGCGCCGCCGATCACGCCACCGAGATCGATGACCGGATCGAGGCCGTCTCTGACGGGGGCGACCTGGTCGAGGAAGAGCGCCCGCGCCGCAAGGCGCGCGCGCGCCGCTACAAGATTCAGGAAGTCATCAAGGTGCGCCAGATCATGCTGGTGCAGGTGGTCAAGGAAGAACGCGGCAACAAGGGGGCTGCGCTGACAACATATCTGAGTCTCGCGGGTCGCTACTGCGTGCTCATGCCCAATACCGCGCGCGGAGGCGGCATCAGCCGCAAGATCACCAATGCCGCCGACCGCCAGAAGCTCAAGGCGATCGCAGAAGAAATCAAGGTGCCCGACGGAGCCGGGCTGATCATCCGCACTGCGGGCGCGAACCGCACCAAGGCCGAGATCAAGCGCGATTACGAGTATCTGTTGCGGCTTTGGGAACAGATCCGCGACCTGACACTGAAATCCATCGCGCCCACGCCGATCTACGAGGAAGGCGATCTGATCAAGCGCACGATCCGCGATCTGTACAGCAAGTCGATCGACGAGGTGCTGGTCGAGGGCGAGGCCGGGTATCGCGTGGCCAAGGACTTCATGAAGATGATCATGCCGTCCCATGCCAAGAACGTGAAGCTCTATGCCGAACCGCTGCCGCTTTTCGCGCGCTACCAGGTCGAAGGCTATCTGGCGAGCATGTTCAACCCCACCGTGCAACTGCCTTCGGGTGGGTATATCGTGATCGGGATTACCGAGGCGCTGGTGGCGATCGACATAAACTCGGGGCGGGCCACGCGCGAAGGCTCGATCGAGGAAACCGCGCTCAAGACCAACCTTGAAGCGGCAGCCGAAATCGCGCGACAGCTGCGCCTGCGCGACCTCGCCGGTCTGATCGTGATCGACTTTATCGACATGGAAGAGCGCAAGAATAACGCTTCTGTCGAGAAAATGCTCAAGGACAAGCTGAAATCAGACCGTGCGCGGATCCAGGTGGGCCGGATCTCGGGTTTCGGCCTGCTGGAAATGAGCCGCCAGCGCCTGCGCCCCGGCATGCTCGAGGCCACCACCCAGCCCTGTCCGCATTGCCATGGCACGGGGCTGATCCGGTCGGATGACTCGATGGGTCTGACCGTCCTGCGCCAGATCGAGGAAGAGGGCACGCGCGGACGCTCGCGCGAGGTGCTGGTGCGTGCGCCCGCCGAAGTGGTGAATTTCATCATCAACCAGAAGCGCGAGCATCTGCTTCAGATCGAGATGCGCTATGGCATGGCCGTGCGTCTGGAAGCCGACCCGCGCATGGTCAGTCCGGATTTCTCGATCGAGAAATTCAAGACGGCAACCCGCGTCGCGACGCCGCAATCGGTCGTGGTGTCGATCAATGCCGCGCTGATGCCGGAACTCGAGGACGAGGAAGCAGAAGAACAGACCGATCAGGACGTGATCGCGGAAGAACCGGCAGATAGCGACGACCAGCCCCGCAAGAAGCGCCGTCGCCGCAGGCGTCGGCGCGGTGGCAAGGACAATGGCGCGGGCACCGATGAGTCGGGTACCGATGAGACCGGCGCCGCCGAGTCCGTGGACGACGCCGACTCCGAGGCCGACGAGACCGATATGGACGAGGCACCAGGCGACACCGCCACAGAAGAAACAGCCGCCGAAAAACCCCGGCGCGCGCGGCGCGGACGCGGCAAGAAGGCCGTCGTTGCCGAGACGGCGCCGGAACCGGACCCTGATGCGGGCGCATCTGCGCAAGGCGAGGCAGGGCAGGACGCTACAGAAGCGCCTGCCAGCGCGGCCGAGTCCGAGCCCGTCACCGAGAAGCCGAAACGCACGCGGCGCAAACCTGCAAAAGCCAAGAAGGCGGAGGCCGTTGCTGAAGATGCCGGAACGGCAGAAGCGCCCGGGTCGCCCATGCCTGCGGATGCTCCCGCGCCCCCGGAAACAGCTTCCGGCGAGTCGGTGACAGGCGACACGGCGGACGAAACGCAGCGGGTCACGGCGGAAGTCCCCGAGGCAGACACTGTTGACGAGGCCCCGACCGAAGCATCCTCTGCGCCCCGCGCGCAGGATCCGCAGGCAACTGCCGGGGATGTGGACGCCGGGCCAGAGCCGACGACCACCAGTGCGCCATCTGGCGCGACCGAAGACGCGACGGCACAGGCAGATGCACCCCGCGAAGAGGCTGACGCCCCCGCGCACACCGAAAAGAAGCGCCGTGGCTGGTGGGCGCTGCGCGGCTGAGCACTCCGGCACGAAGGCAGGCAGGGCGACCTGACGGTCGCCCTGCCTGCCCCGCGTCCGGCGCGGCGGGAGGCAGGCACCCTCATCCTTGCGTGAAATCTGCGTCTGACGCAGCACGACGCGGCTTTGCCGCCGCAGACGCGGGGCGGCGCCGGAAGGCGAGGCCGGACCGGCACGACACGCCCGGTAGCCCGAGGCCTCCGGCACAGCGCCAGCGACACCATGCACCTGAAGGTATGCGCAAGGCGCGGGCAAGCGCGGCCTGACGGTGCTGCGACGCCGGGCCGCAGTCGCACCCGCGCGAATGTGAGGCACAAGGGGTGTGACCTCCGGCAATTTTGCGCGTATCTATGAAGTGTTGGCTTTGTGACGGAACAGGCGCATGTTCGGACTGGATGTATTTGACGCGGGGCTCGTGCTGGCACTGAGCATCGCCTTCGGTGCGGGCGTGCTGTCCTTTCTGTCGCCTTGCGTGTTGCCCATCGTGCCGCCCTATCTGGCCTATATGGGCGGGATATCGATGCAGGAACTGCGCTCCGAGGGCTCTGCCAGCCGCCGCGCGATCCTGCCCGCAGTGTTTTTCGTGATGGGTCTTTCGACCGTCTTTCTGTTGCTGGGCTTCACGGCCTCGACCATGGGGCATCTGTTCCTGCGCAATGCCGAGATGTTCGGGCAGATTGCAGGTGTGGTGGTCATTGCCTTCGGGCTGCATTTTCTGGGGGTGTATCGGTTCCTCGCTCAACTTGCCTCCGAATCGCTGCGCGCGCTCGCGGTCCAGCCGCCGGCCTTTCTCGGCGGCGGGATTCTGGCGCGGGACCTGCGCTTTGATGCGGGTGACAGGGGTGGTTCGGCTTTCGGCGCCTATATCCTGGGTCTGGCCTTCGCGTTTGGCTGGACGCCCTGTATTGGCCCTGTGCTGGGGGCGATCCTGACCATGGCCGCGACCGAAGCGACCGTGACGCGCGGCACGGCGATGCTGGGGGTCTATGCGCTGGGGCTGGGCGCGCCCTTCCTGCTGGCCGCGATCTTCGTGCAGCGCTCGATTGGCGTGATGACGCGTCTCAAGCGCCATATGGGCCTGATCGAGAAGGTCATGGGGCTGCTGTTGCTTGTCGTGGGGATGGCGCTTGTGACAGGGGCTTTCGCGTCGTTCAGCTGGTGGCTGCTCGAGACCTTTCCGGTAATGCAGCGGCTGGGGTGACAGTCCAGCCTGTCGGGTGCCTGGCCGCAGCGTCGAATTCGAGTATTTTTTGCAAGATGAAGCAGAGGGACGGTTGGGCTTGTGGGCGGTTCCGGCAGGGAGTGTACTTGCGTAGAGAATGCAAGGTCATTGCAGGCCCAGCTCCGCAAGCGCCGCATCGAGTTCGGGCGGGAGGGCGTCATCGCCCTTGCGCGCGCGGGGCAGGTCTGGCGGCGCATCCCCGGCCGTGAGATAGCGCCAGCCCTGAAAGGGTCGCCTTGATGCGGCGGCGGTGCGCCGGATCTCGGGGTCGAGAACGATTCCGCAGCGTGTGATGCCATCGCTGCCTGTCACCTCGTCCAGCCTCAGGATGTGTTGACGCGCGAGCACCACGCCCCTGATCACCCAGTAGAGCGAGCCGCCTGCCAGGATTTCCTCGGCGCGTCTGGGCCACATGCGGGTGACATGGCGGGGCAGGCCGTCAGGGCCTCTTGCGCGCGCATCCTGTTGCCACTGGAGCAGGTCCTCGACCTGGTCGGCGCCGACGCAGAGCTTGATGAGATGGAGCGGGCTGGATGGAGGCATGCGGTACATCTAGCGCCCGCAGGCGCGTTGCACCAGATGACGCAGCCAGAAAAGCAGCAGCAACCCGCCAAGCGCAAGCACGAAAGTAACGCCCAGCGTCTGCGCAAGGCCCAACTTTTCAGCCCCCAGTGCGAAGGCGAAGGGAGCGGCGGCGGCACTGACATTGCGCAGCGCGGCAAGATGGCCAAGGCGGCGTCCGATCCCCTCGGCCCCGAAAAGCGCCAGCGGCACTGCGCCGCGAACAATGCTTGTGAGCCCCTGACCCGCGCCGAACAGGATGGCGAATGCAAGTGCGAGCACAACGCTGCCTTCGGCCACCGCGAGCGCGACAATGGCCAGCATCAGCGCCACGACCGAGATCAGGGCGACGCTGAGCGGGTGGTATTGCTGCCAGAGCGTTGCGTCGATCACCCGGACCAGAACCTGCGCGGGGCCCATTACCATGCCGACAAGATAGGCCCGCTCGTCCAGCCCCTGGGCCAGCAGAACAGGGACCAGGTGCACGCCGAAGGCCGCGATCACGATGGCGATCAGCGCAAAGCCCGCGCCCAGCGCCCAGAAGGCGCGCCGCGCATCCCGCCCGCCAAGAACGGGCCAGTCGGGGGCAGGGCGCCCCCGCAGGGCAGTTCCCGCTGCGGCCGCGCCCTGCCGGACGAGGCGTGCAAGCCAGCGGTGCAATGGCAGCGCGATTACCAGATGCAGCAATGCAAAGACGACGCAGGTGCCGCGCCAGCCAAGCAGGTCGATCAGAAAGGCGGTCAGCGGCCAGAACAGGGTCGAGGCAAAGCCCGCGATCAGCGTGAGCCGGGTGATGGCCCGGCGCGTGCCCTGGGGCACGCCTGCGGCCAGCGCAGCGAAGGCTGCATCATAGAGAACGAGAAAGCTGAAGGCCTGAAGCACGATCACGAGCGCGCCATAGACAAGGACATTGGGCGCAAGACCCAGCCCGGCAAAGAGCATCGCGGTCAGGAAACTGCCCATCGCCATCACCTGCGCCGCGCCGAACCGGTCGAGCATGGAGCCCGCGAGACTGGCCACGCCGCCTCCCAGAAGCAGCCCGGTGGAGAACACCGCATAGAGCCATGTCTGAGAGACACCGAATTCGGCGGCCACATGCGGCACGAAGATGGGGAAGGAATAGAAGATGGCGCCATAGCCGAGGATCTGCGTGACCCCCAGCGCGGCGACGTGCCGCATCCAACCCTCTGAAATGCCGCGCATTGCTGCCCCGCCCTGTCCTGCGGCGCGATCGTAGCGGGTCAGGGTGGAAAGGCAAGCGTTGACCGAATGCGGCAGGGGGCTTATCTTGTAGGCTTTCGAATGCCTCACCCCAAAGGATGCGTTGCATGAGCCGCTTTGCTGCCCCGATTGCAGAACAGATCTGGGACATGAAATACCGCCTCAAGGCAGCGGATGGCACGGCGAAGGACCTCAGCGTGGAGGACAGCTGGCGCCGCATCGCCCGGGCACTGGCGGCGGTCGAGGCCGAGCCGGAACTCTGGGAAGACAGGTTCTACGACGCGCTCGAGGATTTCCGTTTCCTGCCCGCAGGGCGGATCACGGCCGGGGCCGGCACCGAGCGCAATGTGACGCTGTTCAACTGTTTCGTCATGGGCACCATCCCTGACAGCATGGGGGGCATCTTCGAGATGCTGAAAGAGGCCGCGCTGACCATGCAGCAAGGCGGTGGCATTGGTTATGATTTCTCGACGATCCGGCCAAGGGGCGCGCCTGTGGCGGGGGTCGCGGCCGATGCGTCGGGGCCGATCTCGTTCATGGATGTGTGGGATGCGATGTGCCGCACGATCATGTCGGCCGGCTCGCGCCGGGGCGCGATGATGGCGACCATGCGCTGCGACCACCCCGATATCGAGGCGTTCATCTCGGCCAAGCAGGATGCCGCGCGGCTGCGCATGTTCAACCTCTCGGTGCTGGTGACCGATCCGTTCATGGCGGCCGTGCATGCCGACGGACCCTGGGATCTGGTCTTTGGCGAGCGCGTCTATCATACCGTGCAGGCGCGTGACCTCTGGAACCGGATCATGCGCGCGACCTATGATTATGCGGAACCCGGTGTCATCTTCATCGACCGGATCAATGCCGCGAACAACCTCGCCTATTGCGAGACGATTTCTGCCACCAATCCCTGTGGCGAGCAGCCGCTGCCACCCTACGGGGCCTGCCTGCTTGGGTCGATCAACCTTGCGCGGCTGGTGCGCGACCCGTTCAGCGAGGACGCTGCGCTGGACATGGAGGCACTGGACCACCTTGTGGGCGTGGCCGTGCGGATGATGGACAACGTGGTCGATGCCAGCCGCTTTCCGCTGGAGGCGCAGGCGCACGAGGCGCGCGCCAAGCGCCGCATCGGGCTGGGCGTGACGGGGCTGGCGGATGCACTGATCCTGATGGGGCTGCGCTACGGGTCGGAGGCGGCGGTCGCGCAGACAGAAGCGTGGATGAGGGCGATTGCGCGCGCGGCCTATCTGGCCAGTGTCGGGCTTGCGCGGGAAAAGGGCCCTTTTCCCTTGTTCGACGCTGATGCCTTCCTCGCCTCCGGAACGATGCGGCGGATGGATGAGGATGTACGCGCGGCGATCCGCGAACACGGCATCCGCAATGCCCTGCTGACCTCGATCGCGCCAACGGGCACGATCAGCCTCTACGCGGGCAATGTCAGTTCCGGGATCGAGCCGGTCTTTGCCTTTGAATACAAACGCAAGGTGTTGCAGAAGGACGGAAGCCGCACCGAGGAAACGGTCGAGGATTACGCAGTGCGGCTCTGGCGCGAGATCCATGGCAATGCGCCCCTGCCCGATTGTTTCGTGTCTGCCCAGACGCTTGCGCCGATGGACCATGTGCGCATGCAGGCAGCGGCGCAGAAATGGGTGGACAGTTCCATCTCCAAGACCATCAACTGCCCCGAGGATATCAGCTTCGACGATTTCAAGGATGTCTATCTCGCGGCCTGGGACATGGGCTGCAAGGGCTGCACCACCTACCGGCCCAATGCCGTGACGGGGTCGGTGCTCTCGGTCTCCGAGGCGAGCGAGGCCGCGCCCGAGGTCGAAACCGGTGCGGATGTGGTCTATCTCTCGACCCCGTTCGACCGGCCCGAGGCGCTGGAAGGCCATACCTACAAGCTGAAATGGCCCGGCTCGGAACATGCGATCTATGTCACCATTAACGACACGATCATTAACGGCCACCGCCGCCCCTTCGAGATCTTCATAAATTCCAAGAACATGGAACATTTCGCCTGGACGGTCGCACTGACGCGGATGATCTCGGCGGTGTTCCGGCGCGGGGGCGATGTGTCTTTCGTCGTCGAGGAACTCAAGGCCGTGTTCGACCCGCGCGGCGGAGCCTGGGTCGAGGGCCGCTACATACCCTCGATTCTCGCTGCCATCGGCGGCGTGATCGAGCAGCATCTGGTACGGATCGGCTTTATCGCGGGCGAGGGGCTGGGGCTGAAATCCGACCCCAGGGCGCTGCGCATGGCCGTGGGCGAGGGGCCGCGCGGAGCGGCCTGCCCGGCCTGTTCGGCCTATGAGATGGTGATGATCGAGGGCTGCATGACCTGCCGCGCCTGTGGCCATTCCAAATGTGGCTGAACGCTTCTTGAAGATCACGCTCAAGCAACTGGCCTATTTTCGCGCGCTGGCCGAAGCGCGGAATTTTGGTCGCGCGGCCGATGCCGTGAACGTCACACAGCCCGCCTTGTCTATGCAGATCAAGGAATTGGAGGGCATTCTTGGAGTAACGCTTGTCGAACGATTGCCCCGCGACATCCGCCTGACGCCTGCGGGGCGGGCCGTGCTGACCCGCGCCGAGCGGGTGCTGGCGGAAGCGGCGGAGCTTGAGGCAAGTGCGCGCCAGCAGGCGCTGGGATCGGCGCTGCATCTGGGCATGATCCCGACAGTTGCCCCCTATCTGCTGGGCGGGCTGCTCGCGCGGCTGCGCGCCGCCGACATCACCCGCGAATTGCGCCTGCGCGAGGCACTGACGGCCGACCTGCTCTTGGGGCTGCGCGAGGGGCGGCTTGACGCCATCGTGCTGGCCGACCCGCCACCCGCGCCCGACCTGATCCGCCTGCCGCTGATCTCGGACCGGTTCCTGCTGGCTGGCTCCAGCGCACGCCTGCAGGCCATGGGGGAAGGGGCTGATGCGCTGCGCCCGCGCGCCCTCAACCCCGAGCATCTGCTGCTGCTTGATGACGGGCATTGCCTGGCCGATCAGGCGCTGGAAGTCTGCGCGCTCGACCGTCGCCAGACCCGGCTGGATCTGGGCGCATCGACCCTCAGCACGCTTTGCGGACTGGTGGCGCAGGGGTTCGGGCTGACTTTCCTGCCGGAGATCGCCGTGCCCTCGGAACTCTCCGGCGCGCCCGGCATCCATCTGCGCCGCTTCGCGACCCCCGAACCGGCGCGCGAACTGGTGCTGGTGCGGCGCGCCAGCAGCGACGGGGGTGCCTGGGTGGAGGATCTGCACGCGCATCTGATGGCCGTGGGTCAGGATGTGCTGGCGCGGGCGCGCGCGCGCGTGCCCCCCGAGGCATCCCTGCCATGACACCTGCGCATGACGGCCTTGCCGCTACGGCGTTGTTTTTCCCGCGCAACCGGGCTATGTCCAGCGCAAGCCGGCATCCTTGAGGAGGGGGTATCATGCGTGACCTGAAACTGCCCGAACAGCGACACCCCGAAAAGGCGCATCGCCCCACGCAGGCACAGCCGAAAAAGCCCGACTGGATCCGCGTCAAGGCCCCTGGCGGCAAGGGCTATGCCGAAACGCACCGCATCATGCGCGAGCACAAGCTGACCACCGTCTGCGAAGAGGCGGGCTGCCCCAATGTCGGCGAATGCTGGAGCCAGGGCCACGCCACCATGATGATCATGGGCGAAATCTGCACCCGCGGCTGCACGTTCTGCAATGTCGCGACCGGCCGCCCCGAGACGCTGGACGCCTTCGAGCCGGGCCGCGTGGCCCATGCGGTCGAGAAGCTGGGCCTGAAGCATGTCGTCATCACCTCGGTGGACCGGGATGATCTGGACGATGGCGGGGCCGAGCATTTCGCGCAGACCATCCGTGCCGTGCGCCACCGTGCGCCCGATACGACCATCGAGATCCTGACTCCCGATTTCCTGAAATGCCCGCCTTCGGCACTGGAAGCCGTCGTGGCGGCGCGCCCGGACGTGTTCAACCACAATCTGGAAACGGTGCCGGGGCTTTATCCCGAAGTGCGCCCCGGCGCGCGCTATTTCCATTCGCTGCGGCTGCTGCAGCGGGTCAAGGAACTGGACCCCACGATGTTCACCAAATCGGGCATCATGGTGGGCCTTGGCGAAGATCGGCAGGGTGTGCTGCAGGTGATGGATGACATGCGCGCGGCAGATGTCGATTTCATCACCATCGGCCAATACCTGCAGCCGACCCCTCGCCACCACCGGGTGGACCGGTTCGTAACGCCCGAGGAGTTCAGGGCCTATGAGAAGGCCGCGCTTGGCAAGGGGTTCCTGATGGTCTCGGCCACGCCGCTCACGCGCTCGAGCTATCATGCGGGCGATGATTTCGCGCGGCTGCGCGCGGCGCGGCTGGCGAAGCTGGCGGGGGCCTGATCCGCAGGTGACGCGCAGGGCCGCGAGGGCGGAAGCCTCCGGCGGGAGTATTTGGGGCAAGATGAAAGCGGGACCGGAAGAGCTGTCTGAGGCGGGGCGTGCGGGCTCTGGTGGGACGGAGTTGCGTGCAATCGTGTTCGATCTGGACGGCACGCTGATCGACTCGGCCCCGGATATCTGGCATGCGGCCAATGCCGTCCTGCGCGAGGCGGGATTGCCCGAGGTGAGTTTCGAACAGTCGCGCGGTTTCATCGGGCGCGGGGCGCGCATCTTTGTCGAGCGGATGGAGCGGGCCGTTGCGGGCGCGAACGCGGCGGTGCGGACCGACCATCTGCACGCGCGCTTCCTGCATTTCTACGAGCGCGCCCATGACGGCACGCGGGTCTATCCGCATGTGCCCGAAATGCTGGCAGAGTTGCAGGGCCGGGGTCTGGCGCTGGGACTGTGCACCAACAAGCCGATGGGCCCGGCGCGTGCCGTGCTGGCGCATCTGGGCTGGGAGGGGCTGTTCGCGTCGGTCATCGGCGGGGATTCGCTGCCGGTCGCCAAGCCCGATCCCGCACCATTGCTTACCGTGCTGGCCGCAATGTGCTGTGCGCCGGCAGAAGCGATCTATATCGGCGACAGCGAGACGGATGCCGAAACCGCCGCGCGCGCGGGGCTGCGCTTCGGTCTGTTCACCGAGGGTTATCGCAAGGGCTCTGTGGCGGCGCTTGCACCGGATTTCCATTTCAGTGACTACCGGGACCTGCCCCATGCGATGACGCGGATGCGGGCTGCATGAGCACCGCGCGACGCCGCCTGCCGCCCCCGCTCAGGCTCCCGGCTCCGGGCTTCGGGCGGCGCACGCCGCCTGCGCTGTTCACACCCGTGATGGGGCTGTTCGGCCTTGGGCTGGCCTGGCGCAGCGCCGGGTCGGCCTATGGTGCGCTGGAGGGGCTGGGGGATCTGATCCTCGGCGCGGCGACGCTGCTGCTGGCTGGCGTGCTGGTGGCCTGGCTGGCCAAGCCGCTACGGCGCGTGGCCGTGATCGGCGAGGAGTTGCGCGTGCTGCCGGGGCGGACCGGGCTTGCAGCGGCAAGCCTGTCACTGATGCTGGCGGCCGCGGCGATGGCGCCACTGGCGCCGCGGGCGGCATCCGTGCTGGCGTTTCTTGCCCTGACCGTGCATGTGGCGCTGGTGGTTTTCTTCGTGCGCGTGTTGCGACAGGGGCCACCCGAGGGGCGCGTGGTCTCGCCGGTATTTCATCTGGTCTTCGTGGGGTTCATCATCGGGGGACTCGTGGCAAATGCGCTGGGGTATTCCTTTCTTGCCCGGTGGCTTGTCTGGCTGATGCTGGTGCCGGCGGGGGTGATCTATGGACTCTCGGCGCGCCAGCTCGTGGCAGGATTGCCACCGGCCCCGCTGCGCCCGCTGCTGGCGATCCATCTTTCGCCGCTGTGCCTGCTGGCGCTTGTCGCGCATGGTGCGGGCATGGTGGCGCAAGCCCAGGTCCTTGCAGCACTCGCGGCGGTGGTGTTTGCGATGTTTCTGGTGTCGGGGCGCTGGCTGGTGGCTGGCGGGTTCACTCCGCTCTGGGGGGCCTTCACCTTTCCGCTGGCGGCCTTTGCAGGCGTACTTGTCACCCTCTCCGGCGGGCAGGGCGTGATGGGGGCCGCAGCAGCGGTCGTACTGGGGTTGGCGACAGTGGCCACCGGCGTGATCGCCTGGCGCATCTTCAGGCTCTGGCCGGGAGGCCGCCTCGCGGCAAGGACCAACGCGGCCGAGGCTTAGGGCTTTTCATTTCCCGCATGGCATGAAAGAGACCCCTGCCAAGCGGTTCAGCCATAAAGGAGTCGGATCATGGAGATTCGCGAGGCCCTCACCTTTGATGACGTGCTTCTGGTCCCTGCAGCTTCAAAGGTCCTGCCGACGCAGGCCGATACCTCGACCCAGGTCACGAAGTCGATTCGCATGAACATTCCGCTGCTGTCCTCGGCGATGGACACGGTGACCGAGGCGCGCATGGCGATTGCCATGGCACAGGCCGGCGGCATGGGGGTCATACACCGCAATCTCGACCCCGAGGCGCAGGCGCAGGAGGTCCGGCGTGTGAAGCGGTTCGAATCGGGGATTGTCTTCGACCCGATCACGCTCAGCCCTGAACAGACCCTGCGCGACGCCAAGGAATTGCAGGCACGCTACAACGTGACGGGGTTCCCGGTGGTCGATGACAAGGGCAGGGTGCTGGGAATCGTGACCAATCGCGACATGCGCTTTGCCAGCGAGGATTCCACGCCGGTCAAGGTCATGATGAGCGCCGAAAACCTGGCCATCCTGCGCGAGCCTGCCGACCGCGACGAGGCGCGCTCGCTGATGCAGGCGCGGCGGATCGAGAAGCTGCTGGTAACGGACGGCCAGGGGCGGTTGACCGGCCTGCTGACGCTGCGCGACATTGATCGCGCAGTTCTGAACCCGACGGCCTGCAAGGATGATCTGGGCCGGTTGCGGGTGGCTGCCGCGACAACGGTGGGGGATGCGGGCTATGAGCGCTCGATGGCGCTGATCGAGGCCGGTGTCGATCTGGTGGTGATCGACACCGCGCATGGCCACTCCGAGGGGGTGGCACGCGCAGTCGAGCGGATAAAGGCGGTTTCCAACGCGGTCCAGGTTGTTGCGGGCAATGTCGCCACGTCCGAGGCGACGCGCGCGCTGATCGACGCCGGCGCGGATGCGGTCAAGGTCGGGATCGGGCCGGGGTCGATCTGCACCACCCGGGTTGTCGCAGGTGTTGGTGTGCCGCAGCTGACCGCGATCCTCGATTGTGCGCGGGAGGCGGGCGATATTCCGGTCATCGCCGATGGCGGCATCAAGCTCTCGGGTGATTTTGCCAAGGCGATCGCGGCGGGGGCCTCTTGCGCGATGGTTGGCAGCGCGATCGCCGGAACCGACGAGGCGCCGGGCGAGGTGATCCTGTATCAGGGGCGTAGCTACAAGAGCTATCGCGGCATGGGCTCGCTTGGCGCAATGGCGCGCGGATCGGCCGACCGGTATTTCCAGAAGGACGCGGCCAGCGACAAGCTGGTGCCCGAGGGGATCGAAGGGCAGGTGCCCTACAAGGGGTCGGCGGGCAATGTCATCCATCAGCTTGTCGGAGGGCTGCGCGCGGCCATGGGCTATACCGGGAATGCCAACATTGCCGAGATGCGCGCCAACTGCCGGTTCGTCCGGATCACCAATGCCGGCCTGAAGGAAAGCCATGTCCATGATGTCCAGATCACGCGCGAAAGCCCCAATTACCGGATTGGCTAGAGCATGTTTGACAGGCTGAGCAGCGCCACGCTGCTCGCTGATCCGGCCACGCTTGCGGCAATGGTCGTGGCGGTGGTGCTGGTGGGCCTGTCCAAGGGCGGGCTTGGCGGTGCCTTCGCGCTGATGGGGGTTCCGATCCTGTCGCTGGTCATGCCTCCCCTGCAGGCCGCTGCCCTGATGCTGCCTGTCCTGCTGATGATGGATGCGGTCAGCCTCTGGACGTGGCGCGGCTGGTTCGACCGCGCTACCCTGGTGCATCTCTTTCCCGGCGCGATGCTGGGCATCGTGATCGGTGCGCTGACGGCAGCGGTGACGTCGGAAGCTGCGGTGAGGCTGCTGGTCGGGCTGGTCGCCCTCGGGTTTGTTGCCCGGATGGTGCTGGCGCGCGGCGGTGGCAAGCCACGGGGCCAGAGCCACTGGCGCGGCGGCTTCTGGGGCGCGGCGGCGGGCTTCACCAGTTTCGTGGCCCATGCCGGAGGGCCGCCCTTTCAGGTCTATGTGCTGCCGCTGCGCTTCGACCCGCGTATCTTCACCGGCACCAGTGTGATCTTCTTCGCTGTCATCAATGTGGTGAAGGTTCTGCCCTATGCCGCGCTTGGACAGTTCGACCGCACGATCCTCCTCACGGCCATGGTGATGCTGCCCCTGGCGGTTCTGGCCACGCTTCTTGGCGCCTTGATCGTCAAGCGGATGCGGGCCGCGGTGTTCTATCCCTTCATGTATGCAATGATCGCGCTGGTCGGGCTGCGCCTGATCTGGGACGGCGCACGGGGGATCCTGTAGGGTGGGTGGTTCTGCCCCGCAAGGGGCAGGTTCACCCACCCGGGACACGCAGACCACTGTTTCACCGAAGCCCGGCGCGCGCGGCCGTGCGCTCCACGGCCGCGACCACGTCTTCCGGGCGGGCATGATGCGGCATGTGCCCGACACCGTCCAGCCGGGTCAATCGCGCGCTTTCGACATCCTTCACCAGCCGCTCGGCATGATAGCGCAACCCGACTGTCACATCCTCGCTGCCATGCACGACCTCTATCGGCAGGCTCAACGCAGGATAGCCCGGCGCCATGGCCTCGACATGGGCGCGCAGGCTGTTCACCTGCCGCGCGTTCAGTGTCAGTTGTCCGACGCGCATGGTCAAATCATACCCCAGATGGTCGAGATAGCCCTCGGGCACCGGATCGGGCGCAAACACGCCAGCCAGCGTGCGCTCAACCGACTCACGCGGCGCGATGCGCGCCACCGCCGGCAGCACCAGGGTCTGCCCCAGCCACGAGGCGGTCAGGCGATACCACAGCCCAAGTTCGCCCGGCCATGGATGCGTGGCCGGTGCGAGCAGCGTCATGCCGGCCAGATCATCGCCCGCGCGCAGCGCCCAGGCCATGGCGACGGCGCCGCCATAGGAATGGCCCAGCAGGATGGGTCGCACGACCCCCAGCGCGGCGGCAGCCGCGCGCAGGATATCGGCCTGTTCCACCGGGCTCTCCAGCCCGTCGAACGCTTCCGAGAAGCCAAAGCCGGGCCGGTCGAAGGCGATGACGCGGAACTCTCCGGCAAGGCGGTCGATCAGCTCGAAGCTGAAATCGCGGGCATTTCCGTTCGCACCATGGATCATCACCAGATCCGGACCCTGCCCGCGCACGATGGCGTGGACCTGACCCCCTTGCAGGCTGACAAATGCCCCTTCGGGCCGGGTTTGCGCGTGCGCCATGGTGGTCTTCTCCAGCCCTGCGGCACAGGCTGCCAGCAGCGCGATCAGGGCAAGCCCTGCAAGTCTATTGGCCGATCTGCGCAAGGTCATAGGGCGTGGTCTGGTAAATCTCGTTGATCCAGTTGCCATATAGCAGATGCGCGTGACTTCTCCAGCGGTTGAGCGGTGCTCTCGCCGGATCGTCATCTGGATAATAGTTCAGCGGCACGTTGACAGGTTTGCCCGCGGCAATGTCGCGGTCGTATTCGTCCTTCAGCGTGGTGCTGTCATATTCGAAATGGTTGAAGATCATCAGCGCCCGGTGGGCCGGGTCCTCGACCAGACAGGGGCCGACCTGGTCCGAGGAGATCAGTGTGTTCAGCGCGCCCTCGGAGTCTATCTCGTGCTGGCGCATCTCGGTCCAGCGGCTGACCGGGATCAGCACATCATCGGAAAACCCGCGCAGATAGGGCGAGGCGGGCGCAAGGTTGCGATGGCGGAAGCAGCCGAAGGCCTTGGCGGGCAGCATGTGCTTGTCGATTCCGTAGAAATGCCGCAGCATCGCCATGCCGCCCCAGCACACGCCGAAGGTGTTGTGCACATGGGTCTGCGTCCAGTCGAAGACCTCGGTCAACTCGTCCCAGTAGGTGACCTCCTCATAGGGCAGATGCTCGATGGGGGCGCCGGTGATGATCAGCCCGTCGAAACGCTCCTCCCTGACATCCGAGAAGGGGCGGTAGAACTCGGCCATATGCTCGGCGGCTGTGTTCTTCGTCTCATGCTCGGACATGCGGATCAGCGAGAACTCGATCTGCAGCGGTGTCGCGCCAATCAGGCGGGCGAATTGCGTCTCGGTCTGGATTTTCTTCGGCATCAGGTTCAGAAGCCCGATGCGCAGGGGCCGGATATCCTGTCGCGCCGCGCGCAAATCCGACATGACCATGACGCCTTCGCGGGTCAGGACATCGAATGCAGGCAGCGACTCGGGCAGGGTGATGGGCATGGCCGGTCCGTGGTCAGGGCAGTTTGGTGGCGACAAGGTCAATGATGTCAGAGGCTTCGCGTACGCTCTTGACGTCATCCGCTGACAGCGTGATGCCCCAGTTCCGCGCCATGGCGGCATAGCGCGGTTCGCGGTGTGCCAGCGCACGCGCATAGGTCCAGCGCACGAAGGCGTCGGGGTCGATCTGCTCGGGCTGCTGCGCGGTCTCGCGCTGATACTCTGCCCAGGCGGCATTCAGGAATTCGGGCTGGTAATACATCGGCTTGGGGGCACGGTCGAAACGGCGGATCAGTTCGGCGGTATGGGCCTCTGACCCCTGCAGCCAGACCGGCAGCACATGCGCGGCCAGCAGGGTCATCAGCGGGTCATCCGGGTGTTCGGGGTCGATGACCTCGCAGATCGACCCGCCGGTGTCGCAGACGAAATGCGGATACCCATAGAGTGCGCCCGCGCGGGCAATGAAATGGGGCGTGTCGGACAGCGCGGCGATCTCGGCCACGCGATGCTGCTCCTGCCGGTGCATGTAGTCGTCAAAGGGCAGCCCGCCGCGCGCGGTATCGCCCGGTTTGCCCAGATAGGTCGAGAGCGGCGCAAGATTGTCGAAGGTGATGTTGGAACTGATATAGACCGAATCCGTCAGCAGAAGCTCGCGCAGCAGCGGGACCTTCATCGCCTCGCGCTTGAAATTATCGGCGATGAGCTCGCCCATGTAGCGCGTGCCGATGCGATAGTCGATCGAGTAATGGAACCAGTCGCCGGCGTCGCGCAGCAGGTTTGCCAGATGCGTCTTGCCAAGGCCGGACATGCCGAAGAGCATGATCCTCTTGTGCGGCGCGTTGCGCCAGCTTGCGGCCGTGGGGTAAAGCATCGTTCGCGCGTCCTGTCGGGTTCGGGCAGCCCTGCCTAGCCACAGCGCGGGGAATGGTCAAGAAGCCACGAAAAAGGCCCTGTCAGCCTGGCTGACAGGGCCGATCTTACTCAAATTACCGTTTACTCAGAAACTGACGCCGACGCGCATCCCGGCCGAGATGGCCGAATTGCCGTTGAAGCTGTTGTTAAACCCGCCGATCTGCGTGGTGGCCGACCCGATCCAGCGATACTGCAGCCCGCCGCTGATCTTGACGTTGTCCATCGTGTAGGTCGCGCCCAGTCCGACCGCCCAGAACCCGTCGGTCGGTCCCAGATTGCCCGAGATGCCGCCGACCTTGGGCTCATGCGACACATTCACGGCACCCGACCAGTTCTCGTTGAAGCGACGCCCGACACCAAGCGTGTAGGTTGTGGTCGGCTTGGTGTAATCGACCAGCGAACCGCCGCCGGAGATCAGGTTGAACATCGTCGGGCTGATGTCGAATTGTGACCAGCGCACCCAGCGCACCCCGCCGAACAGCAGCGTGTCCTCCATGATCCCGGTCTGGAATTCCAGATGCAGCGATTCCGGGATGGTGGTGCGGAAGGTGCTGTTGAAGGGCGTGCCGGCCGCAATCGGTCCGACATCCTGCGTGAAGGTCTCGACCGAGCTGAAATTATGCGTGATGCGCGAATTGTAGGTCAGCGAGACGCGCGCGGCGATCGCCGGAACCTCATAGGCAGCACCGACCAGGTAGCCATAGGCCATATGCTGGTTGGTGGACATGGTGTAGAATTCAGGGCCACCCATTGTCGGAACGGTCAGGTTCACGCTGCCGCTTGTGCGAACGGCGCGCACACCCCCATAGACACTCAGCCCGCCGTCAAAGGCATAGCGCACCACACCTGTCAGGGCGGTGCTGCTGATGGTGCCCTCAGACCCGGCGATGGGGTATCCAGTGCCCATCGGATAGGCGACATTCGCCCCGATCGGCTGATCCAGAATGACGGCATAGGACAGCTGCTCGTTGATCTGGCCCTTGAAACGCAGGTCAAGGTTCCAGAAATTCTGCGACATGATGCCCGAGCCCTGGCCACCCAGCAACGGGTTGGCAACACCCGAGACGCGCGGCATCGAATAGGACGCGCCGAACTCCAGGTAATTGCCACGCTCGAACAGGATGGCCATGGACTGGTTCGACCGCTCGACACCACCGGCAAACGCAGGTGCGGCAGCAAGGGCGATCAGGCTGGTTGCAAGAATGGTGGTACGCACGGAAATCTCCTCCTCTTTCCCCGCGGGCCTGCATCAGCAGGAATTCGCTTGCAGACTATTAAACAGGCATACCGCTGCTTGTCATAGCTGACTTTGGGTCAATTCTGGAGCCAGTTGCGCCAATGTGACGCAAATGCAACGCCACAGCGCCCCTTTCAGCCTGGGTCGGGAGCGTTGCTCAGGGTGCGGGAACGATCTGCGTGATCCCGACCGCGCCGCCGCGTGCAAGGTCGGGGTCGAGCGTCATCGGGATGTATTCACCCCGCCGCCACAGATCGCCAAGATCATCGTAATGGCGCGACAGCGGGTGCCCCGACTGACCTGTGGACAGGATGAAGACCGAGCTTTCGGGATCGGCGAAATCATACACCCCGCGATAGACCGAGGCATGGATATTGGCGAAGGGTTCAGGCTCGCGCCCAGCGGTGCGCGCGCGCATCAGCGTGTGATCGCCCCCCGAGGTGGACTGGCGGATATTGACGAAATAGCGCAGAAGCGGCACCTCGCCCAGCACGCCATGCCTGTGCGTGGCCATATGCGCATCGCCCCAGCGCCAGCTTTCGACATTCTCGCCATATTTTTCGGTCAGCCGCAGCAACGCCTCGTCCAGGGCATTGATCGCGATTTCGGTGCAGGTCTCGCGCACCGAGGATTGCACGATGTTGCACCATTCGCCAGCACCTTCGGTATCGCGAAAGACGCGCTCGATGAAGATCGGCTCGACATGGGTGAACGCCTCGGCCAGCGGCCCCATCTCGTCGCGGATCAGCCGTTCCTGCAGGTGGCGCATCCAGGCGGCATAGATCAGAGGTTCGGGCAGATGCTCGTTCATCTCGCCATTCCAGTCGGCCAGCAGGCGCAGCGCACGCTGACGCAGATGGGCTCGGGTGCCTGCCGGGGCCGCCTCGCCCGAGAACCACAGATCGGCCGCGACCAGGGGCAGCAGCAGGCGCGCGGCGGGGCTTACGGTGTCAAGCTGGGCCTCGATGAAACTGTCGCGGGTATGGACATTGCGCTGGCGCATCAGATGCATGAAGCGGTTGATACGCTGCGTGTCGCCCCAGTCGTGGCTGACATGCAGCGGAAAGGGGCGTTCGAGCATCTTGTTGTTGGTATTGCCCAGGATCCCGCTCTCGGGGTCGAGAAAGCGCGGATTGGCCGAATAGGGCAGCGTACCGATCCAGCGGTTCTCGGGCTTCCATCCGGGCGCGGGCATGCGGCCCTGGGTTTCGTGGTTCGCATTGCGGCGCGGCATCCGGCCGATGGTCTGCATCGCAATCCGCTCGCGCGTGGCCAGCATCAGGTTCTGCGCGGGGCCGACATACAGCTCGCCCGCCGCAATCGCCTCCTCGATGGTCTGCGCCCGCATCAGCCGCATGGCCGCGCTCATTGTGGTGTCGGCAGGCTCCATCGCGCTCCAGCCAAGCGCCGCGACATGGCCCGGCGGCGTGATCGTCCCCAGATCGAACAGCGTTCCCGACAGGACCGGGCCATTTTCGGTCCAGCGCAGCGTCAGCGTGACCGGGTCCTCGTCCCTGATGCGGATGATCGAGCCACGCGTCTCGAATTCGGCCCATCCGTCGGGGCTGCGATATTGGGCCGGGTTATCGGGATTCAACTGTTCGATGAAGATATCGGTGTCATCGACATAGGCACTGGTGATCCCCCAGCCCAGCGCCTCGGAGCGTCCCGAAAGCACGGCCGGAATACCTGGAATCGTGGCCCCGATCACTGCGCCGCTCTGCAGTTCCAGCCGCGCCAGATACATCAGCGCAGGTGCTGTCAGTTCCAGATGCGGGTCATTGGCCAGAAGCGCGCCATCGGCCGCGGCGCGCTCGGGCGTTGCGGCAAAGCTGTTCGAGGCCCCGGCCAGCGCCGGAGGCGCGAACGGCCAGAGCGGGTCGTCCAGATGCGTGATGCGCGTATCGGGCGCAATGCCGGGAAAGATCTGAGCGTAATCGGGCAGGGCGGTCACGCCGGTTCCGGGGGCATCGGGCATCAGGTCGCGCAGCCGCTCGGGCGGCACCAGCAGCGAGGCGCGCGCGCGCAGGACTTCCAGCGAAATCTGGCTGTTGAGCTGCACATTCAGCAGTTTCAGGATGGCAAGCGAATCTGCCGGTTGCCACAGTGGCATCTCGGCTGAGAACACGAAGAATTCGGGCGCGCTGCGCCCGCGCGCCCGCTCGTTCGTCACCCGCAGCCAGGCATTCACCCCTTCGGAATAGGCCGCGAGCGCGGCCTGCGTTTCAGGGTCCTGTACCGGCAGCGAAGAGCGGGCCAGCCCGTAGAGATCCAGCCTGCGCATCATCTCGTCGATGCGCAGCGTGCGCCGTCCGAACATCTCCGACAGCCGCCCCTGCGCGGTGCGGCGCAGCATCTGCATCTGCCACAGCCGGTCCTGCGCGTGGGCAAATCCGAGTGCGAAGAAGACATCCGGGTCGCTCTCGCCAAAGATATGCGGAACGTTATGGGTATTGCGCACCACCTCGACCGGTGCGGTCACGCCTGACAGGGTGAAACGCTCGTTGTAATCCGGCAGAGATCGCGACAGGAAGAAGTAGAGCCCCAGCACCGCAAGCCCGATCAGCACGGCAAGAATGCCGAAAATCCTGAGCAGCCAGCGAAAGAGCGTGAACATGGGCGAAGGGCTTTGAGTTGACGGTACCTGTGGCGCTGATAGGTATTGTGCGCGCGCCCGAAGCGCAATCACAAGAATTCGAGAGGTGGAGACGGCGATGGCAAGAGTGGCGTTTCTGGGGCTTGGCGTGATGGGGGGGCCAATGGCCGCGCATCTGTTGCGTGCAGGCCATGAAGTGCAGGTCTATAACCGCACGACCGCGCGCGCCGAGGAATGGGTCGCGCGCCATGGCGGCAGCATGGCCAAGACCCCGCGCGGGGCGGTCGAGGGGGCCGGGTTCGTGATGGTCTGTGTCGGCAATGACGACGATCTGCGCTCAGTCTGCCTGGGCGAGCAAGGGGCCTTTGCCGGGATGGCCGCAGGCAGCATCCTCGTCGATCACACTACGGTCTCGGCGCAGGTCACGCGCGAGTTGCACGCGCTGGCAGCCGGGCGGGGCATCGGGTTTGTAGATGCACCGGTGTCGGGCGGGCAGGCCGGTGCAGAGAACGGGGTGCTCTCGATCATGTGCGGGGGGGCACAGGGCGATTTCGACCGCGCCGAGCCGGTGATGGCCGCCTATGCGCGCATTGCAAGGCGCATGGGCGAAAGCGGTGCCGGGCAGATTGCCAAGATGATGAACCAGATCTGCATTGCCGGGTTGGTGCAGGGCCTGTCCGAGGCGCTACATTTCGGCGAGAAGGCCGGCATGGATGGGCGCGCGGTGGTCGAGGTGATCAGCCAGGGCGCGGCAGGATCGTGGCAGATGGCCAATCGTCACGGCACGATGCTCGATGGTGAATTCAACCACGGGTTCGCCGTGGACTGGATGCGCAAGGATCTTGGCATCTGTCTGGATGCAGCCGATGAGGTCGGGGCCTCGCTCCCGGTCACTGCCCTTGTGGATCAGTTCTACAAGGACGTGCAGGCGATGGGCGGCGGACGCTGGGACACCTCGTCGCTGATCGAGCGGCTGCGCAGGCTGGGGGGCGCGTGATGCTGTATCACCTTGACACCGTTTCGCCACAGGTGCCGCAGGATGGCGATTACTGGGTCGCGCCGGGGGCACATGTCATCGGGCATGTGGTGCTTGGCGCTGGCGTGTCGATCTGGTTCGGTGCCGTGCTGCGCGGCGACAATGAGCCGCTGGTGATCGGTGAGGGCACGAATATCCAGGAAAACTGCGTGTTGCATACCGATATGGGATACCCGTTGAGCATCGGACGCGACTGCACGATCGGGCACAAGGCAATGCTGCATGGCTGCACCATAGGCGATGGCTCGCTGATCGGGATGGGGGCGACCGTGCTCAACGGGGCCGTCATCGGCAATGGTTGCCTGATCGGGGCGGGCGCCCTGGTGACCGAGGGCAAGCAGATCCCCGATGGCTCGCTGGTCATGGGCGCGCCGGGCCGGGTGGTGCGCCAGCTGGACGCTGCCGCCCGCGCGCGGCTGCTGGAATCGGCGGCGGGCTACCGCGCCAACATGGCGCGTTTCAAGGCCGGAATGCAGCCCCGCTGAGATCTGGCTACATGTCGGACCGCGGCCCTGTCGCGGGCATGGTGGGTGCAGGGCACCCACCCTACGGGCGAGGCTGCGCGCGGCAGAAGTGGCGGGGGCCGACGCGGCCTGTGCCAGCAGGGATGCGCGTCCGGCCGGACCGATTTTGCACTTGATCTTGTATCCGGCCTGACCTAAGCGTGCTGTCGGACTTAGGGGTATAGCTCAGTTGGTAGAGCATCGGTCTCCAAAACCGAGGGTCGGGGGTTCGAGTCCCTCTGCCCCTGCCAGTCCGGTCGCGGTAACGCTGCATATCGGCGCGCACAAGACCGCCAGCACCCATCTGCAAAAGGCACTCGCTGCGGGCCGCGGTGATCTGGAGACTGCGGGCTGCGCCTATCTCGGCCCGGATCTTCTGCGGCGTGACTTGCGGCTCCCCTCGCTGGAGCGACCATTGCCTGGCGTGCGTCGCAAGACGGCCCCGTTGCGCGCAGCACTTGCGCAGCTGTCGCAGCCGCGCCTGCTGCTTTCGGACGAGAATATCCTGGGCGAGACCCGCCCGCCGAGCCTGGCGCATGGCACACAGCTCTATCCCGGTGCCGAGGCGCGGCTCGCGAAGCTGCTCGCAGCGCTGGAGTTGCAGGGCGTCACGGTCGCGCTGGCCCTGCGCGATCCGCTCGCGCTGCTGGTCTCGGGCTGGGGGCATCAGCACATGGCCGGGCATGAAGTCGCCTTTCACAGCTATATCGAAGGTGTGGTGCCGCAGGACCTGCGCTGGCAGGAGCTTGTCATGCGACTGCTCGGTTGCGAGGGCGTGCATCATGTGCTGCTCTGGCGCTATGAGGATTACCCGGCACTGGCCGGGATGATCGCCCGGCGGCTGACTGGCGTGGCGGCGGCGGCCCGACTGACCGGGCAGGTGGCGCCGCTGCTCACGGGGCCGTCGGCCCGCGCGCTGGCATCCGTGGCACGGATTCGCGCCGAAAACCCGAAGCTTGACTACAAGCACGCGCTGCGCCGCGCCATGCAGCAATATCCGCGTGCGGCGGGATACCCGCCCGCGCAACCCGTCGCGCCCGAGGCGTGCGCTGACAGCCAGACGCGCTATCAGGCCGACTGGCAGAACCTGCGCGCCATGGCAGGTGTGACCTGTCTGACAGCACCTGGGCGGTCTTCTGCCACCAGCTGCCCAGATCAGACTTGAATCCGCGGCAGCGGCTGCGTATGTGCTGGCCCAAGCAAGAGGATCCGACCCATGGCCAAGACCAACCCGTTCCAGTTCATGCAGCAGGTGCGCGCCGAAACGGCGAAAGTCACCTGGCCCACGCGGCGCGAGGTTCTGGTGACGACCGTAATGGTCCTTGTCATGGCGGCACTGACGGCGGTGTTCTTCTTTCTCGTCGATCTTCTGATCCGCACCGGGCTGGCCGGGCTGCTGGGCGTCTTCAACTGAATCGCATCGCGCAGGAACCCGTTTCCGGCCTGCACATTCACATGTCAAAAACCACCCGGACCGCGCCCTTCGCGTGATTGCGACAGCTTTACGGTTCCGCTGGTTCAGGCAGGCCCCTTGCCCGGCAAGGGGCCTGCCTGCCTGAACGCGCACCCGCATCCGCCTGACAGCAGGGACTTGCGCACGAAAAAGACCGGCGCACAGGCCCTGACGAGGCAGGCCATTACAAGAATGTCGTCAGATCACGCGGACCTGCGTGCCGACCAGCACCAGCTCATAGAGCCGTTCGACATGCGGGTTCATCAGCCCGAAGCAGCCATTCGAGGCCCGCCTGCCGATCTTTGCGGGGTTGTCGATGCCGTGGATGCGGTAATACTGCCAGCCGAGGTTCATTGCCCGCGTGCCCAGCGGATTGGTCGGATCACCGCCATCGACACGCTCGGGCAGCGTGGGATCGCGCTGGCGCATGTTGGGCGTCGGAATCCAGGTGGGCTGATAGCGCAGCAGGGTGACCTCGGTCATGCCCCGCCGGGTGAATTCCTCGGTCATCGGCACCGAGCACGGATGGACAAGATAGATGCTCTCGTCCTCTGACCAGTAATGCAGCGCGCGCGAATAGGTGTCGCAGAGAATGGCACCACGGCGCAGATTCGAGAAATGGTCGCGCCAGTGATGGTTGCGGAATCCCATGATGTTGCGACGGGTCGTCCGCACTTCGGTTTCGGCCTCGTATTCCGGCAATGCCTGCGCGCGCAGCACAGATGGCATTGCAAGCCCCCCGAGAGCGAGCGCCCCGGTGGACAGGATCGCACGGCGCGAGAGTTTGGTTTCGGACATCAGGTCATTCTCCGGAATTGGTATCTAACAGTGCCTTATTCCCCCTCTGCACACGAGGAATCAAGTCACGAGCCCGTGGGGTCGGGCGCAGTGTTGCACAAAGGTCAGGGCGCCACGGTCCGGGCGCGACACGGTGCGACGGCAATGCCTGCCCCTGATCGCATCAACCTCCAGTGCAGCGTGGATGGATGCCGGTATCCGCCCCGGTCAGGGGCGCATTGTCCATTCTCTCGGCGCATGCAGGAAGCTCTCGACGGCGTCGAGTGTTTCGGCATCGAAATCCTCGCCGCGCCGTGCCTCGGCAAGCACGTCCCACCAGGTGCAGAGATAGTGGAGCCGCACCCCATGCGCGGCCAGGCGCTGTTCTGTCTCGGGAAAGATGCCGTAATAGAAGATCACGGCAGTGTGGGCGCATTGCGCGCCCGTTTCACGGATTGCATCGACGAAACTCAGCTTCGAGCCGCCATCCGTGGTCAGGTCCTCGACCAGCAGCACGTGCTGGCCTTCGGACATCGCCCCTTCAATCCGCGCATTGCGCCCGTAGCCCTTGGGCTTCTTGCGCACATAGCTCATCGGCAGCGCCATGCGCTCGGCCACCAGCGCGGCAAATGGAATCCCCGCCGTTTCGCCGCCAGCGACATTGTCGAAGGCCTCGAAGCCGGCATCTTCCATCACCCGGCAGGTCAGGAAATCCATCAGGCTGGCGCGGATGCGCGGGAAGCTGATCAGCCTGCGGCAGTCGATATAGGTCGGCGCCTGCAGGCCGGAGGCAAAGGTGAAGGGCTCGGTCGCGTTGAAATGCACCGCTCGGATGTCGAGAAGCATCCGCGCCGTCAGCCGGGCAACTGTGGCGCGGTCGGGGAATGTGCTGGGGATCATGGTCGGGGCCTTTCAGAGAACGCGCCAGTAAAGGGGAAAGCCCGGGTCGAACACGGTGACGGGTCCGGCGCCGGTCTCGATCCTTGCCGGATAGGCCACTGGGCTCTCGCTGCGCTCCAGCGTCACGCTGCCCGCGTTCATTGCCAGACCGTAGAAGCCCGCCCCGTGACGGGCGACAAAACCCTCCAGCAGGTCAAGCGCCTGCGCCTGCTCGAACACCTGCGCGAGGATCGAGAGCGTGTTCGTGGCAGTGAAACACCCCGCGCAACCGCAGGCCGATTCCTTGGCGGCGTCCGCATGCGGGGCACTGTCGGTGCCGAGGAAGAAGCGCGCATCCCCCGAGGTCGCAGCCTCGAGCAGCGCAAGGCGGTGCGTCTCGCGCTTGGCCACCGGCAGACAGTAGTAATGCGGCCTGATCCCGCCCACGAGGATATGATTGCGGTTGATGACAAGATGATGGGTGGTGATCGTTGCGCCCAGCCCTTCGGGCTGGCTGCGCACATAGGCCACGGCATCCGAGGTGGTGATGTGTTCCATGACCACGCGCAGACCTGGCGAGCGGCGGCGGATCGGGTCGAGCACGCGGTCGATGAACACGGCTTCGCGGTCGAAGATATCCACCTCCGGGTCCGTCACCTCGCCATGGGTCAGGAGCGGGATTCCGGCCGCTTCCATCGCCTCGAGCACGCCGCGCACCCTGTCGAAATCGCGCACCCCGCTGGCGGAATTGGTCGTGGCCCCGGCCGGGTAGAGCTTGACCGCCGTAATGATGCCCGCCGCATGCGCGGCAACCACATCGGCAGGGTCGGTCGCCTCGGTCAGATAGAGCGTCATGAGCGGGGTGAAGCCCGGCCCGGTGACGGCAAGGATGCGTTCGCGATAGGCCGCGGCCTGGGCGCCGGTCACGACAGGGGGCACCAGATTGGGCATGATGATGGCGCGGGCGAAGTGACGCGCGCTTTCGGGCGCGATACCCTCCATCATCGCGCCATCGCGCAGATGCAGGTGCCAGTCATCGGGGCGGGGCAGGGTAAGGCGCTGGGTCATGCGCCTGTCCTACACGAAAGCACCGGGCCTGTTCCAGACGCATTCTGCGGCCTTGAGGTTCAATCGGCAAGGTCTTCCAGTTCAGGTTCTGCGCGCACTCCGCCCCGGCCCGATTGCGATAGCATGGCCTGTGCTGCCATCACGGTCAGTCGGACATGGCCCGCCCGGGCCGCGCGTTTGACCAGCGCCTCCAGATAGCCAGGGTCCGAGCGGCGCTTGCGCATCAGGTCATGGAAACGGGCAGGCGACAGGCGCCCGCGTGCAGCCGCCTCGATCATCGGGTCGAGCGCGCCGATGCGCTCCAGCCCGGCTTCGGTATCGCGCCCCAGTCGCGGGCTGCGCAGCAGCGTGACGAAGGGCTGGCGGAACAGCGTGGCATGCATCGAATCGCTGCGATGCGACGGGTCATGCACGATGAATGCATTGCGCGCCCCTTCCAGCATTGCGGGCGCATACCCGAACCGGTCGCGAAAATCGAAGCGGCGCGCGGTGCGGAACCGGCGTTCCCAGGGCGTTATCTCGGGGTCGAGCGTCGCCTGCGGCGCAATCGCCAGCACTGTCGCCCCCGGCGCCGTAAGACTGAAGGCGCAGGCAGCATAGCCATGCATCCCGGCCCCGTAGAACAGGCTGCGCCGGAAACTGTCGAAAAACGCCGCGTCGATCTGGGCGTCGAAGAACTCCAGCACTTCGGTGTCGCGATACCAGCGCGGCGCGCGGGCCAGAATGGTCAGGCTCGACCAGCCATGACGCTGCGCGATTGCCAGTCCCAGGGGCCGGTGATCGGCGCGTGTGGCACGAATCTGCGCCACCGATTCGAAACTGACCAGCAGCGTGTCATTGCCGTCGGCGAAAAAGGCCACATGATGCACGCCAAGCGGCGAGAAGGCGCCCAGTTCGTCGCCGATCTCGTCCAGCCGCGCCAGCCATTCTGCCTCGGTCCGGGCGCGGGTCAGGTCGATCTGCCGGAAGATGTCCTCGCGCTCTGCCATATCCCTGCCATGCTTTTGTCCGAACAATGCCAGAATACCGTCTTTGGCGGCGCTGACAAAGCCGAACTGCAATATATTGCGCTTGTCCCTGCAGCTTTGTTTGCGCTCACATCGCCTGTTGTTTCCAAGCGCTCGACAACGCTGACCAAAGTGCCGGATTGTCCAGCCGCGCCGTCCGGAACTCCGGTTGCGGCAGGCAGGGGCGCGACTCGTATCTTGATCCAGATCAAGGTGGCGCAGAAGAAAAGGTGCTACTCAAAGACATGTTTTCAATGACCTGTTCCAGCGTATTGAAGACTTTTCCTCCCTGTCCCGCCGACGCGCGGGCCGACTTCCACCCCTCTCTGTCAGGGGTGGATTTTTCTTTCGTACCGCCATTCCGGGGAGCCCGGTTTCAGTGCCGTGAACGCGCGCAATGAAGGCTTGCCGCAAACAGTGGACAGCGGCATACTGCAGCCATGGGAGAGTCGTGCAAGCGCCCGTCCGAAGGCGCCCGGAACCATATCCTCACCTGGGCCAGGAAGTGTCTGCGTTGTGCAATCGTTCTGTTGCTGGTTACGCTGGCACCGTCCGCTCAGGCTGAACCACAGCACAGGATCGCAGGTGCCGAGGCGCCTGCGTTCGAGCAGGCCTTGTCACTCTGGCTGAACGCTGACGAAGCGGAGTCGCTGCCGCGCCTTGCCGGTCTGGCACAGGAGGGTAATGTCGCCGCCCGGTTCCTGCTGGCAATGATCGACAAGACCGCCGCGTTACAGGGTCCCTATCTGACCCATCTGCCGCGGGCCGAACGGATCGCACTTCTGCGCCAGCCCGGTGGGTTGTCGGGGCGGAACTGGATGCAGGAAGCAGCGGCCAAAGAGCCTCTGGCCGAACTCTGGAACGATCTCTGGCTGATGCGGGGCGGAGTCGAGATTGCCGAGGGGTTTGCTGCCCTGGGTGAAGAGCGCGCCTGTCGCGAATCGCTTCTCGCGCAGATCTCGCGTCAGGAAAGCGGCTTTGCGCCGGAAACGCTCGCAGCCCCCTGGTATCCCGAGAGCCTGCCTCACCTGACCTTGACGCGGACCCTGGACCTCGCCGGGATTGATTCGCTGCCCGCTGGCCATCCGCTGCGCGCACTGGGCGGTCAGGCACCCGAACCGGCAGAGTTGACGGAGTGGCTGGGCACTGCACCGCTTGCCGCGCCCCTGCGCGCGGCCTGCTCCAGCGTCTGCCCGGAGTCGGCGGCGAGCTGCGCCTATGTACTCTATCAGGCGCTTGGCAGCTATCACAGCCTGGCCATGATGGGCAGCCCCTCGGTGGCGCTCGTGCCGGAGGAGGCTTTCATCGCCAGCCCGCGCGGCCATCAGGCCGTGGCGCGGCGGATCATGCTGATGCACCCCGCGCGTGTCCGCGAGGCCAGCTACTCCAAGCTTGCCCGGACCGATGCCTGCGCGGCGGACTGGTTGCGGGCGCATTACAAGGCCTACCATCCCGTCATCCGCGCCAGCCCCGTCGCACCCAACTGACGCCATTGCGACACAAGTGCTGCCAGCCCGTGACCGGGCATTGCCATCGCTGGTCGCCACATTGACCGCAGCCCAACACGCGCGTAGCGCAGGTGCCTTGTGGGTTCGCCATCCGGGCAGTACCCGGGCGTGTGTGTACATGGCAAGGATGGCCTACGCTCCCTGTTCCGCTGGTGAGGGGGCGCTTGTCTGACGACATATCGCTGGCGCATCGCCCCGTTCGGTTTCGCTGCCACACCCGGTGCTCGCGCGACATGACCTGTGCCCGCCTGTGCTGCACGGGTCGCAGGGCCCGAACGCGGGCGGATTCGAGACGATTCGCCTTGCGCAGCGGCGCTATCCTGCCCGCCTCGCGTGTTCCAGCACGCGGGCAAGCCCGCACCAGGATTCCAGTCCGACCTCTTCGGCGCGCGCGGTGGGGGCAATACCGGCCTGCAGCAGCAGGGATTCGATATCCGGATGCAGCCCGCGCAGCGCGGCGCGCAGCATCTTGCGGCGCTGGTTGAACCCGGCCGCCACCACGCGCTCCAGTGTCGCGGCATCGGCCGGATAGCGCGGCTGGTCAAGCCGCCGGACATGCACCACGGCCGACGAGACCTTGGGCGGTGGCGTGAACGCCTCGGGGGGCAGGGTCAGCACGATGCGCGCCTCGGCGCGCCACTGCACCATCAACGCAAGCCGCCCATAGGCCTTGCTGCCCGGGCGCGCCACGATCCGCTCGGCGACCTCGCGCTGGAACATCAGCGTCAGGCTCTCCCAGAAGGGCGGCCAGTCCGGCGGGGTCATCCACCGGATAAGGAGTTCGGTGCCGACATTGTAGGGCAGATTGGCCACGACCTTGATGGGAGGGCGCAGATGCGGGCGGGGGTCCACTTCCAGCGCATCGCCTTCCATCACCTGCAGACGCCCCGGATAGGCGGCGGCAATCTCTGCCAGCGGTGCCAGACAGCGCGCATCCTTCTCGATGGCGAGGACCCGGCGCGCGCCTTCGGCCAGCAACCCGCGCGTGAGCCCGCCGGGGCCGGGACCGATCTCGAGCACATCCGCACCTCGAAGGTCACCGGCCGCGCGGGCAATCCGCGCGGTCAGGTTCAGGTCCAGCAGGAAATTCTGCCCGAAGCTCTTGCGCGCACGCAGATCATGGGCACGGATCACCTCGCGCAGGGGCGGAAGCAGGTCGATCATGGCGCTACCCCCTGGCCTGGCGCGGACAGAGGTTCAGCATCAACAGCCGCAAACCGGTGGCATCAGCGGGCAACCGCCGGACAGATGCGCCGCCGCCCCGCACAACGCAGGACGCGCTGCCCCTGCGCCCGGTGCCCGACACAGGCCGAGCGCTGTGGCGTCGTCGCGACGCGCACGCCCCATGACTGGCCTCAAGACCGGAGAGCGCCTCGCGCAGGGCAGCGAATGGCAACATCTGCCCTCGGCCCCGGCGCGCCCCAGACAGCGCGCGCAGCGCGCTGCCCCCCGGAAGACCTGCCCCTTGTCCCCTGGTCACCGCATGACCCCGCGTCTGTCGGCCATCTGACGCGCCATCGCGAGCGCCGCCAGCAACGAGGCCGGATCGGCGCGGTCTTGCCCGGCGATGTCATAGGCCGTGCCATGGTCGGGCGATGTGCGGATGAAGGGCAGGCCCAGGGTCACATTCACCCCGCCTGCGAAATCGATCGTCTTGATCGGCACCAGCGCCTGGTCATGATACATGGCCACCGCCACGTCATAGCGCGCGCGGGCGGCAGCGTGAAACAGCGTGTCGGCAGGGTGCGGACCCGAGAGGTCCATGCCCTCGGCGCGCAGATCCGCCAGCAGCGGGGCGATGATCTCGATCTCCTCGCGCCCCATCGTGCCGCTTTCGCCGGCGTGGGGGTTCAGGCCGGCCACGGCGATGCGCGGGTGCGGCAGGCCGAAATCGCGGATCATGGCGGCATGGGTCACA
>SKYA01000048.1 GCA_007128135.1 Paracoccaceae bacterium
CAGCGCCACCAGCAGCCACCACAGGAAGCTAAAGCCGCCAAAGAACAGCGCGCTGCCCAGCCGCGTCAGGCCGCTCAGGGCACCTATCCCGGCTGCCGTACTGGGGGCCAGGGCCGCGCCCACCAGCCAGATGACCACAACCAACCCCAATTTCACCGACGCCGAATACGAGGCCCGCATCGCACGCACCCGCGCCGAGATGGAGAAGCGCGGGATCGAATTGCTGATCATTTCCGACCCGTCCAACATGAACTGGATCTCGGGCTATGACGGTTGGTCCTTCTATGTCCACCAGGCGATCCTGCTGCCCATGGAGGGCGATCCGGTCTGGTGGGGACGCGGGATCGACGAGCCGGGCGCGCGGCGCACGGTCTTCATGCAGGGCACGGACAGTATCGTGCCCTATGACGACACCTATGTGCAGAACCCGCAGAAGCACACGATGGAGGCGTTGGCCTCCCTGATCATCGACCGGGGCTGGAACACTGGCTGGATCGGGGTTGAGATGGACAATTACTATTACTCGGCTGCGGCGCATGACACACTGGTCAACCATCTGCACGAAGCCCGCTTTGTCGATGCCACAGGGGTCGTCAACTGGCAGCGCCTGATCAAGTCCGATTCGGAACTGCTCTATATCCGCCGGGCCGCGCGGATCGTCGAGCGCATGCACAAAGTCATCCTCGAGATTGCCGAGCCCGGCCTGCCCAAGCACCGCCTGGTGGCCGAGATATCGCGCGCCGGGATCGAGGGGGCCGACGGTCATTGGGGGGATTACCCTGCCATCGTGCCGATGGCGCCTTCGGGGCTGGATGCGACGGCGGCGCATCTGACCTGGGATGACCGGCCCATGAAAGTGGGCGAGTCGACCTTCTTCGAGATCGCGGGCGTGCATCGCCGCTATCATTGCCCGCAATCGCGCACGCTGTTCCTTGGCCGCGTGCCCGACCTCTATCGTCACGCCGAGGAGGCCGTGCTGGAGGCCACCGAGGCCGGGCTTGCGCAGTGTTTTCCCGGTGCGCGGGCCGAGGATGTAGCCAATGCGTTCAATGCCACGCTCAACCGCAAGGGGTTCGAAAAGGACAACCGCTGCGGCTATTCGATCGGGCTGAGCTACCCGCCCGACTGGGGTGAGCGGACACTTTCGCTGCGTCGCGGCGACATGACCGAGTTGAAACCGGGCATGGTGATCCATTTCATGCCCGCACTCTGGCTTGAGGACGGGGGGCTGGAGATCACCGAGCCGGTGCTGATTACCGAGCACGGGCCCGAGATGCTCTGCACGACTCCGCGCGAGATTTTCGTGAAATGAGAGTTTCGCTGCGGGGGCGCGGCTACACCGCGCCCCCGCAGGCCACGATCCAGCAAAGCTGACGCGCCATATGCAACGCCCGCCACAGCCCGGCTGCTGGCGCATATCGCTGCCGGGTCAGATGAGTATTTTGGGCAAGATGAAGCGTCTTGCGCAGATTACCCGACGAAAGCCTTTTCCACCACATATTCGGCAGGCTCGGAATTGGCGCCTTCACGCAGTCCTGCGGCTTCCAGAATGGCTTTCACATCGAGGTTGAAGCCAAGCGAGCCGCAGACCATGGCGCGGTCGCGCGCAGGGTCGAGCGGCGGGATGCCGAGGTCGGCGAAAACCTTGTCGGAGGCGAGATTGTCGGTAATCCGGCCCATGCGGGGGCTCTGCTCGCGGGTCGTGGTCGGGTAATACAGCAGCTTGCCCTCGACCATCTCGCCAATCAGCGGGTCGTCTGGCAGTGCCTCGATCAGGTTGCGCCCATAGGTCAGTTCCGCCGCATCCCGGCAGGTATGCATGACGATGACCTGCTCGTATTTCTCCCAGGTCTCGGGGTCGCGCAGGAGCGAGGCGAAGGGCGCGATGCCGGTGCCGGTGGCGAGCATCCACAGCCTCTTGCCGGGCAGGAGGGCGTCCAGGACCAATGTGCCCACGGGTTTGGGGCGAAGGATGATCTCGTCTCCGGGCCGGATATGCTGCAGGCGCGAGGTCAGCGGCCCGTCAGGGACCTTGATCGAATAGAACTCGAGTTCCTCGTCCCAGGAGGGCGAGGCGATGGAATACGCGCGCAGCAGCGGCTTGCCGCTCTCGCCCATCAGTCCGATCATGACGAATTCGCCCGAACGGAAGCGCAGGGCGCGGGGCCGCGTGCAGCGGAAGGCAAAGAGCCGGTCGGTGTAATGGGTGACCGAGGTCACGGTCTGCGCATCGGGCAGAGTCGGCGTGGGCCTTGGGGCCGTGGTCATGTGTTCGGTCATAACGCGTGCTCTTGCCTCTCATCCAGCCTGATCGCAGATCAGGCGCGTATCTTCTGACTTGCTCCTTTCCATGTCTCTATGCCTTGACACAGGTCAAGTGCAAGACGGGTTTTGGCAGCCAGGGAGAGTTTTTCAGGATAATCATGTATTCTGTTCCTAATCTGGCAAATATGATTGCATTTTTCGGAATTCTGTTCCATCTGGAGCATGCTTGACGGGTCGGAGAGGGCGCATGGCCGAAAAACTGGACGAACTGGATCGCCGGATCCTGATCGCGCTGCAACGTGATGCGAGCCAGTCACTCGACGACATCGCGCGCGAGGTCGGATCGAGCAAGACGCCGGTCTGGAATCGTATCCGGAAGCTGCGCAAGGCCGGGGTCATCCTGCGCGACACGGTGCTGCTGGACCCGGAGGCACTGGGGCTTGAGGCCTGTTTCTTCGTTCTGGTGCGCACCTCGGCACATGAGGCGGACTGGCAGGCGCGGTTCCTGCAGGCAGTGCGCGCACGTCCCGAGGTGCTGGAGGCGCACCGGTTGGCGGGAGATATCGACTATATCCTCAAGGTGCGCGTGGCCAATGCGCGGGCGTATGACCGGTTCTATCAGGCGCTGATCTCGGAAGTGAGCATCTACAACGTGACCGCGCTGCTCTCGATGGAGGAGATCAAGAACACCACCGAACTGCCGCTCGAGCACACGCGGGAGTGAGCGGCGGGGACGGGAAATCCCTTTTCCTGAGGTGCACGGCCGGCTTATGCTGGGTGCGGGTCAGGGTGCAGGGGAGTATTGCCATGAGGCAGATCGTCGGTATCGGGGCATTGCTTGCCCTGTTGTGGGGCAGCTCTGTGGCCGCCCAGCCGTTTCCGTCGCTTTTCGACGTGCGGGCTGTGGCCGCCAATGACGTGCTCAATGTCCGCGCCGCCCCGTCGGCGCAGGCCACCATCATTGGTGCGCTTGCACCGGATGCGCGCGGCATCGAGGTGGTCGCACAGAATGACGCGGGCACATGGGGTCAGGTCAATACCGGCGAGCAGTCAGGCTGGGTCTCGCTGCGGTTCATGGCCGCAAGGGGCGTGCATATCGACCACTACAACCTGCCTGCGGGGCTGACCTGTTTCGGCACCGAGCCGTTCTGGTCGCTGACCAATACCGGCGGCGCATGGCGGTATCATACGCCGGACTTCAGCCGCGAGGGGTTGGAGGTCTGGATCGCGCAGGACAGCGGGATCGCCGGGGATCTGCGGCGCATGGTGCAGTTTGCCGGGCTGGGCGGGCCTGCGACAGCCTTCATCTATCCGGACCAATGCAGCGACGGGATGAGCGACCGTGCCTATGGGCTGGCCATCAGCGTGATGATGGCACCCTCCGCACCCATGCTCAGCGGCTGTTGCAGCCTCAGTCGCTGAGCGCGGGGCGCTCGAGCGCGTCCTGCCAGCGCTCCAGCCGGGCGCGGTTCACGCCCATGTCGGAATTGCCGAAACGCGCGCGGGCGAATGCCAGCAGCATCGCACCATCGCCGGCAGGTTCGATCAGCACCGAGGTAAAGTCAGGATAGCCCATCAGGCGCGAGCGGCTGAGATAGGTCATGTGCAACCCCCTGACCGACCCGGCCAGCAGCGTCGCCCCGTCGGCGCGGGCAATCTCGTCCACGCGCGCGGCCAGTTCCCCGGGTGCCATCTGATAGACGCGCGGCATCGCATCCCCCCCCACCATGCGGATGAGATGGAAATTCGGCGTGCCGGGACGCGAGACAAGGCGCGGGTCCTCGTGCCAGCGGGCGGGATCCGAGGGCGCCAGACGGATATAGGCCAAAAGCACGACTCCGATCAGCCCCATGGCAATGGTCAGGAACTTTATCATGTTGCGGCCTCGCGCTGTGCCCATGCGTAGAGAGCGATCAGTTCCATGCCGACATGCGCCCCCATGATGGCCGTGGCCTCTGTCGGGTCGAGCGCCGGGCAGACCTCGACCACATCGCCCCCTTTCAGCCGGATACCGGCCAGCCCGCGCAGGATGACCGCGACCTGATTGGGCGTCAACCCGTTCCAGACCGGGGTGCCGGTGCCCGGCGCAAAACCGGGATCAAGCGCGTCGATGTCGAAACTCAGATAGCAGGGGCGGTCGCCGACAATATCGCGCACCCGCCGTGCGACCGCGCGCGGGCCGGTCTCGTGCACCTCGAACGCGTCGATGACATGGAGGCCATGATAGTCGGGGCATTCGGTGCGGATGCCGATCTGGACCGAATGGCCGGTGTCGATCAGTCCCTCCTGCACGGCGCGATACATCATCGTGCCATGGTCCATACGGTCGGGGTCGTCCTCGGGCCAGAGGTCGGAATGGGCGTCGAACTGGATCACGCTCATCGGGCCGAAGCGCGCGGCATAGGCGCGCAGGATGGGAAGCGTGATGAAATGATCGCCCCCCAGCGTCAGCGCACCCGTCCCAGCCTCAAGGATGGTCGCGATATGGGCACGCAGCGCCTCGGGGAAGCGCGGCAGGTGGCCCGGGTCATAGGCGAGGTCGCCGTGATCGATGATGGTGCAGGTGCTGAGCGGATCGAACCCCCAACCATAGGGCGGGTAACAGGGCTGGAGCGCGCTGGCCGCGCGGATCGCACGCGGGCCGAACCGTGCCCCGGGCCGGTGCGAGGTGGCCTGGTCGAAACAGACCCCAATGACGGCAAGATCGACGCCCGTCAGGTCCTTGGTAAAGCTGCGGCGCAGGAACGAGGGCATCCCGCCAAAGGTGTTTTCGAACGAGAGCCCGCGCGGATCAGGCCGCGTGAGGGCTGTATCGACATGCGCGCCGGGGGGATGAAATGACATGCGGCTTTCCTCTGCTTGCGAAAACTCTATCCTGCGTCCCGACATCTGACGAGGCGCTGATGCTCTATGAACCAACCGGCCATGATCCGCGGCACTGGCCCGACAGCTACTGGCGGGCCACATGCCCGCCCCTGCCAGCCTGCCCGCCCCTTGCTGGGCGGGTCGAGGCGGATGTCGCGATCATCGGCGCGGGCTATGCCGGGCTGAACGCGGCGCTGGATCTGGTCGAACGCCACGGCGCGCGGGTGGTGGTGCTGGAGGCCGCGCAGCCCGGCTGGGGGGCGTCGGGGCGCAATGGTGGCTTCTGTTGCCTTGGCGGCGCAAAACTGGATGCAGCGCGCATTACCCGGCGCGCGGGGCCGGACGGGGCCGCCGAATGGGAGGCTTTCGAGCGCGCAGCCATCACGCGGGTCGAGGATAACCTCGCCCGCTACGCAATCGATGCCCAGGTCACCGAGACCGGCGAATTGATGCTGGCCGCAAGCGCGCGCGACTGGGCGCGGATGCAGCGCGCGGGCGGCGAACTCCTCGACACCGGCCGCCTGCGCGACGAGGGGCTCGATACGGCGGTCTATCACGGCGGCAGGCGGACGCGCGCAGGCTTCGGCCTGCATCCCTACGCCTATGTCACCGGCCTTGCGCGCGCCGCCCGTGCCGCCGGTGTCATCATTCACGGACAGAGCCGCGTAACTCGGGCAGAGCCCGCAGCGGGCGGCTGGGACGTGCAGGTTGCCGGCGGCGTACTGTACGCGCGCCGCGTGCTGATCGCTACCAACGGCTATAGCGACGAGCGCCTGCCGCGCTGGCTTGCGCGACGGATCCTGCCGGCGATCTCGAACATCATGGTCACGCGCCCGCTGACCCGGGCCGAGTTGCAGGCGCAGGGCTGGACGCGGCATCTGATGGCCTATGACACCCGCATCCTGCTGCATTACTTCCGCCTTCTCCCCGACAACCGTTTCCTGTTCGGCACTCGCGGCGGGCTGTCCTTCCGCCCTGCCCCGGTCGCCGCCTTCGCACGCCGCGCCCGTGCCGAGTTCGAGATGATCTTTCCCGCCTTCCGTCATGCCACCACCGACTACGCATGGAACGGCCTTGTCTGCCTCACGGCAAGCCTCGCGCCCTATATCGGCCCGGTGCCCGGTGCGGGCGGGCTGTGGCTGGCGCTCGGCTGGCACGGCAACGGAGTTGCCGCCGCATCCGAAGGTGGCCGGGTCGCGGCCCGCGCGCTGATGGGCGAGGGCACGGCTCCCCCGCGCCTGACACGCCGCGCGCCGCCCCGCTTCCTGCTGCCACGCAAGCCCGCGCTGCGCGCAGGCATGGCGCTGGCGGGCCTGATCGAGGGGCCGCTGCGCCCGCGCGCCTGAGCCGGTCAGGCCGCTACCCTGAGCATTCCTTCGGCCTGAAGATGGTCAAGGGTCTGGTCCAGCGTCTTGCGCGCCCGCACGATCAGTTCTGCAATGTCGGCAGGCGTGATGACCAGCGGCGGGGCAATGATCATCCGGTCCCCGACATGGCGCATGACCAGATTGTTGGCAAAGGAAAACTCGCGGCAGATAAAACCCACTGTCCCCGGCTCGGACCGGAACTTCGCCCGTGTCGCCTTGTCGGGCGTCAGCGCCAGGCTCGCCATCATCCCGCGCGACACGGCCTCGCCGACCAGCGGATGATCGGACAGGCTGCCCCAGGCCTGCGCCAGACATGGCGCGGTCTGCTCGCGCACCCGCTCGATGATGCCTTCCTCCTCCAGGATGCGCAGGTTCTCCAGCGCCACGGCTGCCGCCACCGGATGCCCGGAATAGGTATAGCCATGGTTGAACTCGTCCTGTGCGATTGTCTGCGCCACCTCGTCGCAGACAATCGAGCCGCCAATGGGCTGATAGCCCGAGGACAGCCCCTTTGCGATGGTCAGGATATGCGGGCGGATGCCATAGCTCTGCACGCCGAACCATTGCCCAAGCCGCCCGAATCCGGTGATCACCTCGTCGGCAATGAGCAGGATGCCATACCTGTCCACGATGCGCTGCACTTCGGGCCAGTAGCTCTCGGGCGGGATGATGACCCCGCCGGCCCCCTGTACCGGCTCTGCGATGAAGGCCGCGACCCGCTCGGGGCCAAGCGCGAGGATCGTCTCCTCAAGCTGGCGCGCGCGTGCCAGCCCGAAGGCCTCGGGGCTCATTTCGCCACCCTCGCCCCACCAGTAGGGCTGGTCGATATGTGTGATATCCGGGATCGGCAGCCCCCCCTGCGCATGCATCGCCGCCATGCCCCCAAGCGAGCCGCCGCCCATGGTCGAGCCATGATAGCCATTGCGGCGCGCGATGATGACACGCCGCTCGGGCTGGCCCTTCAGCGCCCAGTACTGGCGCACCATGCGGATATTGGTGTCATTGGCCTCCGACCCCGAGGACGCAAAGAACACATGGTTCAGATCGCCGGGCGCCAGTTCGGCCAGTTTCGCAGCCAGACGGATGACCGGGACATGGCTGGTCTGGAAGAAGGTGTTGTAATAGGGCAGTTCGCTCATCTGCCGCGCTGCCGCATCGGCCAGTTCGCGCCGCCCATAGCCGATATTGACGCACCACAGCCCCGCCATCCCGTCGATCAGTTCCACCCCGTCACTGTCGGTCAGCCGGACACCCTGGGCTCGGGTGATGATCCGCGCGCCCTTCTTGCCAAGCGGGCCATTGGCCGTGAAGGGATGCATGTGATGGGCCGCGTCAAGCGCCTGCAACTCGGCTGTCGGCGGCATGTTGGTCAATGTCATGGGGCGTGCTCCTGTTGCTTCGGGCGCAGGATACCGGTGGCTTGCGGCCCGTCAAGATAATTTGATCAAATTATTCCGCGCCGCCGAACAACCCCCCGTCAAGCCCTGCCCGGATATTGGCCACGCCTTGTGCAATATCCCCCTGCAAGGCTGCCTCGAGCGCATCGGCATCGCCTTTGTCAATCGCAGCAAGGGCAGCCTTGTGGTGATCGGGCCGGTGCAGACCCTGCCCGTCCGCCCCGCGCGCGCCGGCGCCCTCAGGCCCCTGACAGACCACCCGCAACGATGGCCCGAAACGCAGCCAGAGCGAATTGGCCAGCGTCTCGAGAACCTCGGAACCGGCCAGCGCATAGAGCGTGAAGTGAAAGGCATGATTGGCGCGCAGATATCCCGGCACATCGCCGCGCATGATTGCGGCGTCAAGCCGCGCATCCACGCCGCGCAATTCGGCTGTTACCCCCGGCTCCAGCCGCGCCAGCGCCAGCCGCCCCAGCCGCCCCTCGATCGCCTTGCGCGCATAGCCAAGATCCTCCAGCGCCCGCAGCCCCAGCTTCGGGACCACCACGCGCCGGTTGCCCTGCCATTGCAGCGCCCCTTCGGCAATCAGCCGCCGGATCGCCTCGCGCACCGGGGTCATGCCAAGACCCAGCCGCACCACCAGCCCCTCGATGGTCACTGCCGTCCCGGGCGCCAGATCACCATAAAGCAGCATGTCGCGCAGCCGCGCATAGGCGATCTGATGGGCAGGCAGGCGATCCGTCATCACACCCTCATCTTCATCTTGCCAAAAATACTCGAAAAAAAACGCCGGGCGATAGCCCGGCGCTGCTGGAATCGTCCGGCAAGCGTCAGAAAAATGCCTGCAACCCCGTCTGCGCGCGCCCCAGGATCAGCGCATGGACATCATGCGTGCCCTCATAGGTGTTCACTGTCTCCAGATTCACCATGTGGCGGATCACCTGGTATTCCTCGGAAATCCCGTTGCCGCCATGCATGTCGCGGGCCATGCGCGCGATATCCAGAGCCTTGCCGCAATTGTTGCGCTTGATGAGGCTGATCATCTCGGGCGCCGCCTGCGCCTCGTCCATCAGTCGCCCCACCTGGAGGGCTGCCTGCAA
>SKYA01000062.1 GCA_007128135.1 Paracoccaceae bacterium
CGCACCTGCCGCCGCCCAGCCTGCGCCCGCTCGCGCCACCAGCCCCTCGCCCAGCCGCCACAGCCCCAGCGCCAGCAGCACCAGCACCAGTTGCAGGCAGGCCCCCGCCGCCGCCTGAAAGCGCATCTGCAGATCCGGATGCGTCATCCACTCCAGGATCTGCACCGCCAGCGTCGGCGGGCGCGTGGGGCCAAGGATCAGCGCAACATCCACGACCGACATGGAATAGGCCAGCACCGCATAGACCGGCAGCCGGATCTGGGCACAGACGCGCGGCGCCACGGCCTTCATCCAGCCCGTGACCCGTCCATAGCCCAGCGCGCGCGCCACCATCTGGCTGCGCAGGCTCTCGCTTTGCGGCAGCGCGGCCAGTGTCATCAGAAGCAGGAACGGCACTTCCTTGACCACCAGCCCGGCCACCAGCGCCAGCCCGAAGGGGTCATTCAGGATCAGCAGGTCCGGCGGGCGCTCCCACCCCGTCGCCCAGGGCGAGAGCCCCCGCGCGATCCAGCCCGAGGGCGCGATCAGGAACGCCAGCCCGAAGGCGGCCGCCGCATGCGGCAGCGCCAGCAGCGGCGCCAGTGCCCGCGTCACCCACAGGAATGAGCGCGTTCCCTGCCAGGCCGCAACGATCAGCAGGGTTATCGCCAGCGAGAGGGCCGTGGCCAGCAGACCCGTCACCAGCGACAGGCGCACGGCGCCGCCCAGCCCGGGCCATGCCAGCAAGGCGCGCCAATGTTCCAGACTGACAGTGTGACCGCCCAGCGCGGGCAGATAGCCCAGACCGGGACCGATCACCCCGACCAGCCCCGCCAGCACCGGCAGCGACAGCAGCAGCAGCGCCGCCCAGAGCCCCAGCCGCGCCAAGCTATTTCCCGGTGCCGTAGCGCGCGGTCCAGTCCCCGGCGATGCGGGTCATCCATGAGGGATGCGGCTCCAGCAGCCCCGTGCCCAGCTGATCCGGGGCGAGCGTCGCAACCCCCAGTTCCAGCGCCTCGAACCGCGCACGGTCCTGAGGCTCCAGCAGATGCTGGCCCAGCACGGTCTGGAAGCCCAGCACATCGGGGTCCTGCGCGCGGGCCTGGATCGCAGGGTCCAGGATCAGATTGGCCAGCACCAGCGCACCGGCCTTGTTGGCGGCATTATAGGGGATCGACAGGTAGGAGGAATTGGCCAGCGTGCCCTCCTCGAAAACGAATGTGCGCACGCTGTCCTGCAACTCGCCATCGGCAATCGCGGCCGAGGCACGACCGGGGTTGAAGGCAAAGGCAATGTCGATCTCGCCATCGGCCAGCAACTGGCCCAGCGCAGGCTCATTGGCCGGATAGGCCCGCCCCTGACGCCACAGATTGGGCGTGATCTCGTCCAGAAAGGCCCAGAGCGGCGCCGTGACGGCATCGTAATCGACATCCCCGGCCGGCCCCAGCAGCACCGAAGGGTCCTCCAGCACGCCATACAGCGCCTGTTTCAGAAAGCTCGTGCCCAGGAAGTCCGGCGGCTGCGGATAGGTGAAGCGCCCCGGATTGCCGGCGATCCAGTCGCGCAGTGCCGCCAGCGAGCGCGGCGGCTCGGGCAGGGTCGCGCTGTCATGTTCGAACACCATCTGGAACATGGCCCATGGGCTGCCATAGCCCTCGACGGGCAGGGTGAAGTCGATCAGCACAGCCGGATTGGCCCTGGTATCCACCAGCGGCCAGTTCGGCAGCGCCTCGGCAAAGGGGCCGAACAGCAACCCCTGATCCTTCATCGAGGCGAAATTCGCCCCGTTGATCCAGATCACATCGACCGCGCCCCCCGCATCTCGCCCGGCCTGCCGCTCGGCGATGACCCGGGTCACGGCATCCGAGGTATCGGCCAGCCGGACATGCTCCAGCGCCACGCCATGACGCGCCTGCAACTCCGCACCCACCGAGGCGATGAAGGCATTGATGCGCGGATCACCGCCCCAGGCGTGCCAGAAGACGGTCTGACCCTCGGCCTCGCGCAACACGGCATCCCAGTCCGACAGGTCCGGTGCCTGCGCATGGGCAGGCAGGGTCATCATCGCAAGACAGATCGCGCTGGCGAGTTGGCGGAAGGTCATGGGCAGGTCCTCTCTATTGCCTCTTGTCGTCAATATGCAGCTCGACAGCCGAAGGTCGAGCCCCCGGCTCAGGCCGTCACCCGCCGCAACCGCATCACTACAACAAGGTTCGACAGCACCAGCACGGTTATTACAACACCGCCGCCGAAAAGTGCCCAGACCCCGGGATCCTCGCCCAGCACGGCCCAGACCAGCAACGGCGCAAGCACGGTCTCCAGCAGGATCAGCAACGACACTTCGGCCGAACCCAGATAGCGCGGCCCCAGCACCATCAGCCCCGAGGCAAGGGCGATGAACATGCCATGCCCGATCAGCAGCGGCCAGAACGCGGAAAACGGGGCCATCACATCGACAAAGAGCGCGATCACCAATGCCGCGCCGATCAGCGCAATCGGCACGGCGGGCAGCATCGAGCGCGCGCGCGCCGCGCGCACTGCCGTCAGCGCCGCCGCGAAACAGGCCGACACCCCCAGCGCCACCAGGTCGCCCGCAAGGCTCGTGGCCTCGTTTTCCTGCGACCCGAGGATCAGGATCGCTAGCCCCGCGAACACGCCCAGCATGGTCCAGACCATCCGCGCCGAGACCAGCTCGCCCAGCACGATGCGGCTGAAGATCGCGGCAAAGACCGGCATCGAGGCAAGGATGAAGACCACATTGGCCACCGATGTCAGCGAGATGGCCAGCACGAAACCGGGCGCCGAGAGGCCGAACAGCAGGATATAGACATGGCTCTGCCAGCCTGCACGCAAGACCTCGCCAAAGGCCCCGACCCCCATGCGTGCAATCACGAACAGCCCGATCAGCGTGCCCGCCACCAGCCCCCGCCAGAAGGCGATGGCCAGAGCATCGGCCTCGATCAGCCGCACGAAAAGGGAATCGGGGACCAGACACAGCACGCCCAGCGCGGTGATGATCAGCCCCTTGAGATGATCCTGCATGGCCCTTTCCCTGCGCGGCAAAGCCCCGGCTGTCAAGCCACCCGATGCGCAGGCGTCATCTGCCCCCTTCCCTTTTCGCGCCGAATCCGCGCCAATGGGCCAACCCCAGCCCGGAGGCCCTGCCCCATGATCCACGCCCTCGCCCTGATCCTCGCCTGCCAGCTTGCCGGAGAAATCCTCGCCCGCCTTGTCGCCCTGCCCGTGCCGGGGCCGGTGATCGGCATGGCGCTGCTGTTCGTGCTGATGCTGGCCTCGCCGCGCATCGCCCAGTCCACCCTGCCCACGGGCGAGGCGATCCTGCGGCATCTATCGCTGCTCTTCGTGCCGGCGGGTGTGGGCGTGGTCGGGCATCTGGGGCTGCTGGCCAGCCACGGCACGGGGCTCGCACTTGCGCTGGTGGTCTCGACCGTGCTGGCGCTGGCCGCAGGGGCCGGGGCCTTCATGCTGGTGGCGCAGCTGACCGGCAGCACGGCACAACAGGAAGGTCCGCACGATGGGTGACTGGGTCGAGATCTGGTCCTATCTGGCCGAAACCCCGCTGATCTGGCTCAGCGCGACGCTGGCGGCCTATATCATTGGCGACTGGTGCGCCACCCGCGCAGGCCGCGCGCCGCTGGTCAATCCGGTGCTGGTCGCGGTGGTGCTGCTGGCCGCCGTGCTATGGCTGACAGGGACCAGCTATGCCGACTATTTCGAGGGCGCGCAATTCGTCCATTTCCTGCTTGGCCCGGCCACGGTCGCGCTGGCGGTGCCGCTCTGGCTCCATCGCGCGACCGTGCGGCGCGCGCTGCTGCCTGTTCTCGCGGCGCTTGTTGCGGGCTCGGGCGTGGCCGTGTTCTCGGTGCTCTGGATCGCGCAGGCCTATGGCCTGCCGTCGGACCTGCTGGCAACCCTGGCCCCGAAGAGCACCACTGCCCCCGTGGCGCTGGGCATCTCCGAGTCGCTGGGCGGCTCACCCACGCTGACCGCCGTGCTGGTCATCCTGACCGGCATGATCGGCGCCATCGTGGTCACGCCGCTGATGAACGCGCTGCGCATCCGTGACTGGCGCGCGCGCGGCTTTGCCGTCGGGGTCGCGGCGCATGGAATCGGCACGGCGCGGGCCTTTCAGGTCAACCCGCAGGCCGGGGCCTTCGCGGGGATCGGCATGGCGCTCAACGCCATGCTGACAGCCCTGCTGGCGCCCTGGGCGCTGGGGCTGTTTCTGTGAACAGGCGCACAGCGTATGCCACGCCACCGCCCGCGCACGGGCAGCGCGCACACCCGACCGGCGCGGCCGATTATTGCGCCGCGATCTCCACCCCGGCCCCGCGCATGTCCGGCGGCAGGGCTTCGGCACGCAATGCCGACACCAGCGCGTCCAGCGCCTGCGTCTCGGTCCGGTTTTCGCCCAGACGGCGCACCGAGACCGTGCGCTCTGCCACCTCGCGCGCACCCACCGCCAGAATGACCGGCACCTTGCCCACCGAGTGCTCGCGCACCTTGTAGTTGATCTTCTCGTTGCGCAGATCCAGTTGCGCCCGCAGCCCCGCGGCCTGCAACGCCGCCAGCACCTCGCGGCAATACTCGTCGGCTTCGGACACGATCGAGGCCACCACAACCTGGCGGGGCGCAAGCCAGAGTGGCAGGCGACCCGCGAAATTCTCGATCAGGATGCCGATGAAACGCTCGAACGAGCCCAGCACCGCGCGGTGCAGCATGACGGGGCGGTGCTTCGCGCCATCGGCCCCGATATAGGTCGCATCCAGCCGCTCGGGCAGCACGAAATCCACCTGCAAGGTGCCGCATTGCCAGTCGCGCCCGATGGCGTCGGTCAGCACGAATTCCAGCTTCGGCCCGTAGAACGCGCCCTCGCCGGGGTTTTCCTCATAGGCATAGCCCGCCGCCTCGGTCGCGGCGCGCAGCGCGGCCTCGGACTTGTCCCAGACCTCATCCGCACCCGCGCGGGTCTCGGGCCGGTCGGAGAATTTCACGCGGAATTTCTCGAATCCCAGATCGTGGTAGATGCCAGCGAGGAAATCGATGAATTTCTTGGTTTCGGCCTCGATCTGGTCCTCGGTGCAGAAGATATGCGCGTCATCCTGCGTAAACCCCCGCACCCGCATGATCCCGTGCAGCGCCCCCGAAGGCTCGTAACGGTTGCACGAGCCGAACTCGGCCATGCGCAGCGGCAGGTCGCGATAGCTCTTCAGCCCGACATTGAAGATCTGCACATGGCAGGGGCAGTTCATCGGCTTGAGCGCATTGACGGCCTTCTCGCGGGCATGCTCCTCGTCCACCTCGACGATGAACATGTGCTCCTGATACTTTTCCCAATGCCCCGAGGCCTCCCACAGCTTGCGGTCCACCACCTGCGGGGTGTTCACCTCGACATAGCCGCCCCGGCGCTGCTGGCGGCGCATGTAATCCTGCAGACTGGTATAGATCGACCAGCCATTGGGGTGCCAGAACACCTGCCCCGGCGCTTCCTCCTGCATGTGAAACAGGTCCATCTCGCGGCCCAGCTTGCGGTGGTCGCGTTTCGCGGCCTCTTCCAGCATGGTCAGATGGGCCTTCAGGTCATTGCGGTTGCGGAACGCCACCCCGTAGATGCGCTGCAACATGGGGCGCGTGTTGTCGCCCAGCCAGTAGGCGCCCGCGATGCTCATCAGCTTGAACCCGTCAACCGGCACCTGCCCGGTATGCGCCAGATGCGGGCCACGACACAGGTCCTGCCAGGGACCGTGCCAGTACATCCGCAGCGGCTCGCCCTCGGGGATGCGGTGGATCAGTTCCACCTTGAAAGGCTCTCCCGCCGCCTCGTAATGGGCAATCGCGCGCGCGCGCTCCCAGACCTCGGTGCGCACCGGATCGCGTGCATTGATGATCTCGCGCATCTTCGCCTCGATCCGCGCCAGATCCTCGGGCACGAAAGGCTCTGCCCGGTCGAAATCATAGAACCAGCCCTTGTCGCGCACCGGGCCGATGGTGACTTTCACATCGGGCCAGATCTCCTGCACCGCGCGGGCCATGATATGGGCCAGGTCATGGCGGATCAGTTCCAGCGCCGGGGCGTCATCGGCCATCGTGTGGATGGCGATGCGCGCATCCTCGGCGATGGGCCATTGCAGGTCCCAATGCACGCCATTCACGCTGGCCGAAATGGCTTTCTTCGCCAGCGAGGGCGCGATGCTCTCGGCCACCTCGGCGGGCGTCACACCCGCCTCATAGGAACGCGCATTGCCATCGGGAAATGTCAGGGAAATCTGGGCCATTGGCCGGTCCTCGTCGTTCTGGCGCCCACGGAACGCCCGGTTGCGGGTCATGTGTGGCAGCGGTTTCGCGGCAGCGCGCGCAAAAGTCAAGCTGGCCGCGCCCGATTTCCCGGCTAAACTCCGCCCGAAAGGAGCGCACCCATGCCCGAACCCCGCGCCGCAGTCCGGCTGGCCTATGAGGCACTCTCCGCCGAGGATGACGGGCGCGCCTGCCGCGACATCCCGGACGCGGCCTGCCGCGCGCAGCCGCAGAACTTCCTGCGCCACGCGGCGGCCCTGGGCCTGAGCAAGGCCGCCGACGGGCTGGCCGACCCCAAGCTGGTGCTGGCATGGCTTATGACGCATCTGGGGGCACCATCGGCACTGACCGGACTGCTGGTGCCGATCCGCGAGGCGGGTGCGCTGTTGCCGCAACTGTTCATCGCCGCGCGCATCCGCGCGATGGCGCGGCGCAAATGGGCCTGGGCAGGGGCAGCAGCGGGCCAGGGCATCGGGGCCGCGATCATCCTTGCAGCGGCGCTGTTCAGCGACGGCACGCGCGCAGGCGTGATCATCCTCGCCGGGCTGGCCGTGCTCGCGCTGTCGCGCGCGGTGGCCTCGGTCGCCTACAAGGATGCCCTGGGCAAGACCATCGCGAAGGGCCAGCGCGGCACTGTCACCGGGCTGGCGGCGAGCTGGTCGGCAGTGGTCGTGATCGGCTTTGCACTGGTGCTGATCGTCCTTTCCGACGCGCGCGCGCTCATCGTGCTGGCCGCGCTGGCGCTGGCCGCAGCTGCATGGCTGCTGGCGGGACTGGTCTTTGCCGGGCTCGACGAGGACAGCGGCGCAACCGAAGGCGGCGCGAATGGCTGGCAGGCGGCCATCGCCAATCTGGCCCTGATGCGCGAGGACCGCCAGCTTGCCCGCTTCATCCTTGCGCGCGGGCTGCTGACCTCGACCGCGCTTGCCCCGCCCTATCTGGTGGTGCTCGCCTCGGGCGAGGGGGGCGAGGCGCTCACCGGGCTGGGCGCGCTGGTGCTGGCCTCGGCCTGCGCCGCACTCGTCTCGGGCTATGTCTGGGGCCGGCTTGCCGACCGCTCCGCGCGCCGCGTGCTGATCTGGACGGGGCTCGCGGGTGCCTTCGCCATGGTTCTGACCCTCGGCTTTGCCGGCCTCGGGCTTGCCGCGAGCCTCTGGGCGATGCCGCTTGCGCTCTTTGGTCTGATGCTTGCGCATCAGGGCGTGCGGCTGGGGCGGTCAACCTATCTGGTCGACATGGTTGGCCCCGGGCGCCGCGCAGTCTATACCGCCATCGCCAATACCGTGATCGGCGTCATCCTGCTGGCAAGCGGGTTGTTCGGCGCCATTGCGGCGCTGTTCGGGGCGGGGGCAACACTGGCACTGTTCGCGCTGATGGCGCTTGCCGGGGCAGGCGTGGCGCATGGATTGAAGGAACTAGAAGATGGCTGACACACTGACCACGCCACAGGGGCGCAGACTCGCCTTTCACCGCACACCGGGGCGCGGGCCGGGCGTGGTGTTCTGCGGTGGCTTCATGTCCGACATGACCGGCACCAAGGCCATCTGGCTGGAAGACTGGGCGCGCGCGCAGGGCCGCGCCTTCCTGCGTTTCGACTATTCCGGCCACGGGCAGAGTTCAGGCGCCTTCGAGGAGGGCTGCATCGGCGACTGGGCCGAGGATGCAATGGCCGCGCTCGACGCACTCACCCAGGGGCCGCAGGTGCTGGTCGGCTCGTCCATGGGCGGCTGGATCGCGCTCTTGCTGGCATTGCGCGCGCCCGAACGGGTGCAGGGGCTGGTGGGCATTGCCGCCGCGCCCGACTTCACCGAGGACAGCATGTGGCCCGGGCTGAGCGAGCGCCAGCGCCGCGAGGTGCTGGAGAAGGGCCGGACAACCCTGCCCAATGACTATGACGACCGCCCCTATACCCTGACCCGCCGCCTGTTCGAGGATGGGCGCGCGCAACGCGTGCTGCGCGCGCCCCTGCCGCTGCGTTTCCCCGTGCGCCTGCTGCAGGGCACCGCGGACGAGGCCGTGGCGACCGAGGTGCCGCTGCGCCTGCTCGCGCATGCCGACTGCCCAGACATGCGCCTCACGCTCGTGAAGGGCGCCGACCACCGTTTCTCCAGCCCCGACTGCCTCGCGCTGATCGCGCAGGCCGTGGCCGAGGTCAGCGCGCACGGCTGACCCGACCCCGGCCACACGCATCCCGCGCCCTGCCGCGCCAGCAATGGTTGCCGCAGGCGCGCGGGGTGCGCCCCACCTGTGCCTCCCACCTGTCCACCCGCCCCTCCCGGCACGGTGCCCGCCTGCCCCAACTGCGCCCGCCGGCCCCAACTGCGCCCGAACGCCGCAGGGCCGCCAGCAGGGCAGCTCCGGCACATGCCCCTCGCGACACGCGCGCCACGCCGGAACGCACTCGGGAGTCGCCGCCGCGACAGCCCCCGCGTCGAGGCCCGGCATTCCGGTTCCGGGCGGTGAGTCCGACCATGTCCGGGAAAAGCGCCCGGACATCCTGCCTGCCGTCGCGCCGGGGCGCGCGCAGCGCGCCCCGGCCCCGAGAGGCAGCAAAGCCCCCGGGTCCCATCTGTCTCCCCCTGATTGCCCGAGGCCGTGGCCAAGGCCAGCGCACAGGCCTGACCCGCCCCCGGCCTTTGCCGCGCGCATCCCGCACCCATCCG
>SKYA01000154.1 GCA_007128135.1 Paracoccaceae bacterium
CACGGCCCATGTCGGTGTCCGGGGGGCCGGGCGTCGATCATTGCGAATGAATTCAACCGTTTCGAGGAAACCTGATGTCCCCCCTCAATATCAAGCAAGGCTCGTCGAAACATTCGGCCTATGACCTGCGCGACCCGAATGCCGAGATGATCGAGATCCATACGCTGGCCGTGATCGTGGATAACGAATCCGGTGTGCTCGCGCGCGTCATCGGGTTGTTTTCGGCGCGTGGCTACAATATCGACAGCCTGACCGTGGCCGAGGTCGATCATCTGGGCCACCGTTCGCGCATCACGGTCGTCACAAGCGGCACACCGCAGGTGATCACGCAGATCAAGGCGCAGCTTGAGCGGATGGTGATCGTGCATGAGGTGCATGACCTGACCGTGGAAGGGCCCTCTGTCCAGCGCGAACTGGCACTGTTCAAGGTGCAGGGCCGCGGCGAGCACCGGATCGAGGCGTTGCGCCTGGCCGAGATCTTCCGCGCCAATGTCGTCGATTCGACGCTGGAGAGCTTCGTCTTCGAAATGACCGGCACGCCCGAGAAGGTTGATGCCTTTGCCGAACTGATGCGCCCGCTGGGGCTGGTCGAGGTGGCGCGCACCGGGGTTGCGGCGCTGTCGAGGGGCAGCGCCTAGCGTGCCATCCGGCTGGAGCGCGGTGCGGATCGGGAAATTGCTCGTCAGGACAGGACCTGGAGGCGGCCAGCCGATCGATGCCGATCGGCACCGGGTCCGTGGCGCGCGGAGATGGTGGGTGCACAGCACCCACCTTACCTGCGCCGGGATGCCAGCTTGCGGTGCTGTCTGGCCTCGGGCGCGGAAAGGGGCGAGAATGCCGGAGGGGCGGCCCCTCCTGCGGGGCCGCCCCTCTGATGTCCCGTCGCCGCCGGAGTCCCGGCCTTATGCCTCGTCTTCCAGCGCCTCGATGGCCTTTTGCAGATCATCCTTGCCGATCTCTTTCTCGGTCAGGCTGACCTGCGCGAGGATGTGGTCTACCACCTTGTCCTCGAAGATGGGGGCGCGCAGCTGCTGCTGCATCTGCTGGTTCTTCTGCACGAATTCGAAGAACTGACGCTCCTGACCCGGATACTGACGCGCCTGGGCGAGCACGGCCTGAGTCATTTCCTGATCGGTGACCGTGACCTCGGCCTTCGAGCCGATCTCGGCCAGCAGAAGCCCCAGTTTCACCCGACGCACTGCCAGCTTGTCGCTTTCCTCGGTGGTCGCGATCTCATCATGGTTGTGGTCATGCTGGTCCACGCCCTCTTGCGCGTCGTGCCAGAGCTGATGCGCGATCTGCTTGCTCTCGGCCTCGACAAGCGTGGGCGGCAGGTCGAAATCGACCTGCGTGTCCAGGGCATCCAACAGCCCGCGCTTGAGCACCGCGCGGCTGGCCTGAGCGTATTCGGCCTCCAGCCGCTCGACGATCTGGGTTTTCAGGGCTTCCAGGCTCTCGGCCCCGAACTGCTTGGCCAGGTCATCATCGATGGACGTCGGCGCCGGCGCCTTCACCGCCTTGATGGTGCAGTCGAAGGTTGCCTGCTTGCCGGCCAGGTTCTCGGCGCCGTATTCCTCGGGGAAGCTGACCGTGACCGTCTTTTCGTCGCCAGAGCTCACACCGACAAGCTGTTCCTCGAAACCGGGGATGAACTGTCCCGAGCCCAGCACCAGCGGGAAATCCTCGGCGGCACCGCCCTCGAAAGGCTCGCCGTCGATCTTCCCCAGAAAATCCATCGTGACCTGATCACCATCCTCGGCGGCGCCATCCTTGTCCTCGAAATTCTGCGCATTCTTCGCCAGGTTCTCGAGTGCATCCTGCACGGCGGCGTCATCGGCCTTGACCACCAGTTTCTCCAGCGTGATGCTCGAGAAATCCGGCGCCTCGATCTTCGGCAGCGCCTCGTAATTCAGCGCGACGATCACGTCATCGCCTTCCTTCCAGTCCTCGTTGGTCAGCTTGACCTCGGGCTGGAGCGCGGGGCGGTCGCCGCTATCCTCGAAATGCTGGTTCATCGCGCCGTCAACGGCGTCCTGCATTGCCTCGCCCAGCAGGCGCGGCCCGAACTGCTTTTTCAGCAGGGCCATCGGCACCTTGCCCTTGCGAAAGCCCTTCATCTCGATCCCGGGCTGCGCCTCGACCAGTTTCTCATCGACCTTGGCGGCCAGTTCGGCCGCAGTGACCGTGATGGTATAGCCGCGCTTGAGGCCTTCGTTCAGGGTTTCGGTGACTTGCATGGACATCCTCGCATGAATGACAGGCCGCGCGATGGCGGCCTGAGAGATTTGCGCCTTCCTAAGGCGCTGCCTTGGCGGGATCAACCCTGATTGTGGCCTTTTGTGCGGGCCCGGGGGCCGAACCGGCGCAACGGGTCTTCCCTTGGCTGGCGATCGCCCTCAATAAGGGGCAATCAGCGGCGGAGGGAAGATGCGCGCAGTCGTTGCCATTGTGGCGCTCATGGTCATGGCACTGTCGATCTGGCAGCTTGAAGGCCAGCGTGCGGGGCTTCAGGTCGTCCCGCTGGAGGTGGCGGGTGGCACGCCGGCAACGCTCTGGCTGCGCGAGGGAGACGGGGTGGCGCCTGTGGTCGTCATTGCCCATGGTTTCGCAGGTTCGCGCCAGTTGATGGAGCCCTTCGCACTGACGCTGGCACAGGCGGGTTATGTCGTGGCGAGTTTCGATTTCGAGGGCCATGGACGCAACCCGCGCCCCATGTCCGGCGATGTCACCTCGATCGACGGCACGACGCGGCTGCTGATGGAGGAAACCGCGCGCGTGGCGCGTGCCGCGCTGGCCCATCCCCGCGGCGACGGGCGGCTGGCCTATCTGGGCCATTCCATGGCCTCCGACATCGTCGTGCGACAGGCGCTTGCCGATCCGCCGGGCGATGCGGTGGTCGCCGTCTCGATGTTCAGCGAGGCAGTGACGGCCGATGCGCCGCGCAACCTGCTGGTCATTGCCGGAGCATGGGAAGGGCGGCTGGCCGAGGAGGCGCTGCGCGCCCTGCGCCAGGGCGACCCTCAGGCCGAACTCGGCCGCACGCTGGGCGATCCGGCCACCGGCCCGGCGCGGCGCGCCGTGCTGGCCCCCGGTGTCGAGCATGTCGGCGTGCTCTATTCCGCCACTGCTCTGCGCGAGGCCCGTGACTGGCTGGACGCCAGTTTCGGTCGCGAGAGCGATACCCCGGTTGCGCTGCGCGGCGGCTGGATCGTGGCGCTCCTCGTGGCGACCGTGGCGCTGGGCTGGCCGCTGGCCCGCAGCCTGCCCGCAGGGCAGGCTGCCCCCGAGCCGCTGCCCCGCAGGGATTTCCTTCTGATCGCGCTGGTTCCGGCGGTTCTGGTTCCGCTGCTGCTCGCCCCGTTCGAAATCCGCGTGCTGCCGGTTCTGGTGGCCGATTACCTTGCCTTGCATCTGGGGTTTTATGGCGCGCTCACCCTGGCCCTTCTGCGCTGGAAAGGGGCGCTCGCAGGCCAGTTTCCGGCGCGGATATGGGGGATCGCGCTTGCGGTGGCGCTGTTCGGGATTGTCCTGCTGGGGGGCGTGCTCGACCGCTATGTGGCCTCTTTCCTGCCGCATCCCGGTCGCGCAACGGTGATCGCGGGGCTGGCGCTGGGGGCAGTACCCTTCATGCTGGGCGACGGGCTGCTGACCGGAGGCGGACAGGGGGCGCGCTGGCGGGTGATGGTGGCGCGGTTGGCGTTTCTCGCTTCGCTCGGGCTGGCGGTTTCCCTGAATTTCGAGGCGCTCTTCTTCCTGCTCATCATCCTGCCGGTGATCGTGCTGTTCTTCGTGTTGTTCGGCACGATGTCGGGCTGGGTCGGGCGCCGCACGGCCTTGCCTGCTGCGGGCGGACTCGGGCTGGGGCTGGTGCTGGCCTGGGCGCTTGGCGTGACCTTCCCGATGTTCGCGGGGACGGGACTATAGCGGATGTGGTGCGGGTGGAGGGACTTGAACCCCCACGCCTTGCGGCGCCAGAACCTAAATCTGGTGCGTCTGCCAATTTCGCCACACCCGCAACGCGGGCTCTCTAGCAAATCGCCCCGCGCGATGCGAGGGGAATTTCGCCTGCGCTTCTGCGGGCGTATCCGCCGGAAACTCTCCGCAATCCCGCCACATTCTTGCCCGTTTCACCTGTGATTGTTGCTCTCGGAGAAACAGTCATTCGAGTCACGTCCGTTTACCCTGCGCTTACCATTTTCCGTCAGGGTGACGGCAGGAGTACCTCGTCATGGTCGCACAGAGCATTTCCCTCGCACCCCCCCTGAGCAAACCCGCCGCCTCGGGCATGCGCCCGCAGGGTCTTGGCAGTGGCACGCTTCTGCGCAGCGTCTTCGGTTTGCGCCCGGTCGAAGGCCTCGGGCAGGGTGATCTGCTGCTCGATGCCAGCGGCCGGATGGTCGTGCTGCGCTCCGTCCGCCGGGTCAGGGCCGAGGCGGATGATCTGGTGCGGATCACGCCTTGCGACACTGTGCCGGGGCTGGAGCGGGCGCTCATTGTCGGCGCGGGCCAGAAACTGACCATACGCGACTGGCGCACCGAGATTCTCTTCGGGCAGGGCGCGCTGGCCAGTGCGGCGCGGCTGGTGGACGGCCAGCATGCGCGCCGCCTGCGCATGCCGCGCATGCTCTACCAGCTCTGCCTCGACGATGACCGGGTGATCGAGGCCAACGGCCTGCCAGTGCTGGTGCGCGCCTCATCGCAGGCCGCGCAGAACCGCCGGCAGCGCGTCGGGCAGGTCTTCTGCAATCAGACCTGGGCCGACCTGTCGCGCGGCCTCGACATGCAGCCATGTTCCCGTCGCCGCGGCCTCGGCGGGTGGCAGGCCACGCGCCATCAGCCCGGCAATCAGCCCGGCCAGCACATCGCCTGATCCGGCTGTTGCAAGCTCGGGCGCGGACCGCTCGCGCAGGGCGGCATGGATGCTGGGCCAGCCATCGGGCCAGGAAATGACGGTATCCGCACCCTTGAGCAACACCACCGCCCCTGCATCGCGCGCCGCCTGAACGGCGCGGTCGCATTTCGACAATGCCCCGTCATCCGCCAGCCGGGGCCAGAGACGGGCGAATTCGCCCTCATGCGGGGTCAGCACGCAATCGGCATGCAAGAGCGCGCGCAGGGCATCGTCGCGCGCGATCAGACTCAGCGCATCGGCATCGAGCAGGGTCGGGCACCGCGCGCGCAGCGCGGCCTCGACCAGTTCCGCCTCGCGCGGCCCCAGCCCCAGCCCGGGCCCCAGGCAGAGCGCGGTGATGCGGCTGTCCTCCATCATCCGCGCAAATGCGCTCGCATTGGCCAACGGATGCAGCATGACCGCATCGAGCCGAGCGGCATTCTCGATCAGCGCCGCGGGCGGGCAGGCGACCGTCACCAGCCCCGCACCTGCGCGCAATGCCGCCCGCGCCGCCAGCCGCGCCGCCCCGCCGCGCCCGACACCGCCCGACAGGACCAGCACATGGCCATGGCTGAACTTGTGGCCCGCGACCTTGTGCAGGCGCGCGGCGGAGGGCACAGGCACCAGGACGGCAAGCGCATCTGCGCGCGTGCCCTGCGACAGCCCGGCCAACGCCGCTGCCAGACCGATATCGGCCACATGCAGCGCGCCGGTCATGCTGCCGCCGGGCAGCAGGACATGGCCGCGCTTCGGGGCCTGGAAGGTCACGGTCAGATCGGCGTCGCGGTCCAGATAGGCGCCCTCGGCGCGGATCTGGCCGGTATCGGCGCACAGCCCTGTCAGGATATCCACGGCCACGAGTTTCGCGCCCGCCTGTTGCGCCATGGCCAGTGCGCCCAGGAAGGACGCGCCGACCGGGCGCGCAAGCCCGGTGCCGAAGATCGCGTCAATCACGATCGCGCCTTGCAGCGCCTCGGCTGCAAGATCCGGCCCCGCCGGACCGATCGCGGACCAGCGCGCTGCATTCGCCACCGCATCCGGGGTTGCGGCGGGCAGTGGCGCCCAGACCTGTACTTGCCAGCCGCGCCCGGCCAGCAATCGCGCAATGACATAGCCGTCCCCGCCATTGTTTCCAGGCCCGCAGAACACCACCGCGCGCGGTGCTGTATCTGGCCAATGCGCGCATATCGCATTGACGACGCCGGCCCCGGCGCGCTCCATCAGGTCCAGCCCCGTGACCTGCCCAGAATCGATGGCGGTCTCCTCGATGGCGCGCATTTGGGCAGATGTCAGAATTTCGATCATCCGCAAGGCCCCCTCTTTCACAAACTGCACAAAAAAAAGGCGTAAAGCACAAATTTTGACATCAAGTGTGCTTTGCCTGTGCGATCCAGCTTCCTGACGACCCTATCAGATTGTCGCGCCAGCGCGAAAATGATCTGAACGGGTCAGATCGTGGATAGTGGCGATGGCTGGCGCGAGGGACAGGGATGAGGACCGTGGCATGAAGAAGATCGAGGCAATCATCAAACCGTTCAAGCTTGATGAGGTCAAGGAAGCCTTGCAGGAAATCGGCGTGCAGGGCCTGTCTGTGGTCGAGGTAAAGGGCTTCGGCCGCCAGAAGGGGCACACGGAACTCTATCGCGGGGCGGAATATGTCGTCGATTTCCTGCCCAAGGTGAAGATCGAGGTCGTCCTGCCTGATGACCAGGTCGATGAGGCGGTTGAAGCCATCATTGCCGCTGCCCGCACCGACAAGATCGGCGATGGCAAGATCTTTGTCTCGCCTGTGGAACAGGCCATCCGCATCCGCACGGGCGAAAGCGGCGATGACGCGCTGTAGCGCGCCGGACATACACGGGCGCGCATGGTGCTGCCCTGATGACTCTCTCCAACCAAAAGGGAAAAGAACATGAGTTCAGAAGACGTTCTCAAACTTATGAAAGACGAGGATATTGCCTATCTGGATATCCGCTTTGTCGATCCACGAGGCCGCATGCTGCATGTGACCATTGTCGGGGATCTGGTCGATGAGGACTTTCTGGAAGAAGGCTTCATGTTCGACGGCTCGTCTGTGCCGGGCTGGAAGGGAATCGAGGCGTCGGACATGAAACTCGTGTTCGATCTGGACTCGGTCTATATCGACCCGTTCTATGCCGAGAAGACGCTGGCCATCCACGCCTCGATCGTGGAGCCCGACACCAACGAACCCTATGAGCGCGACCCGCGCGGCACGGCCGAAAAGGCCGAGGCCTATCTGAAATCCACCGGCATCGGCGATGTGTCCTATTTCGGGCCCGAAGCCGAGTTCTTTGTCTTCGACAGCGTGAAATTCTCCGACAAGATCAACAAGGTCAGCTTCGAGGTCGATGCCGAGGAAGCCGCGTGGAACAGCGACACGGATTATGAGCATGGCAATACGGGCCACCGTCCGGGGGTCAAGGGGCATTACTTTGCCATGAACCCGACCGATGCCAATCAGGACATGCGCTCGGAAATGCTCACGACCATGAAGGACATGGGCATGAAGGTGGACAAGCACCACACCGAGGTGGCTTCCGCCCAGCATGAGCTTGGCCTGATCTTCAGTTCGCTCACCAAGCAGGCTGACGAGCTGATGAAGTACAAGTATGTCATCAAGAACGTGGCCGATGCCTATGGCAAGACCGCAACCTTCATGCCCAAACCCGTCAAGGGTGACAACGGCACCGGCATGCATGTCAACATGTCGATCTGGAAGGACGGCAAGCCGCTGTTCGCAGGCGACAAATATGCCGATCTGAGCCAGGAAGCGCTGTGGTTCATCGGGGGCGTGCTCAAGCACGCCAAGACGCTCAATGCCTTCACCAACCCGTCCACCAACAGCTACAAGCGCCTGATCCCGGGCTTCGAGGCCCCCGTGCTGCGCGCCTATTCGGCGCGCAACCGCTCGGGCTGCATCCGGATTCCGTGGACCGAAAGCCCCAAGGCCAAGCGCGTCGAAGCCCGCTTCCCCGACCCGTCGGCCAACCCCTATCTGGCCTTTGCGGCGCTGCTGATGGCCGGGATCGACGGCATCAAGAACAAGATCGATCCGGGTCCTGCCTCGGACAAGGACCTCTACGATCTGCCGCCCGAAGAGCTGGAAGGCATCCCGACGGTCTGCGCAAGCTTGCGTGAGGCTCTCGAGTCGCTGGCGGCCGACCATGACTTCCTGCTGGCAGGGGACGTGTTCACAAAGGACCAGATCATGGCCTATATCGATCTGAAATGGGAAGAGGTGTATGCCTATGAGCATACTCCCCACCCGATCGAATACACGATGTATTACAGTTGCTGAGTATTACAGCTGCAGACTGGCGCTGAGCGCAATGATGAAAGCCCCTGCCGCAGGCGGGGGCTTTTTCGTTGAGGGGGACGGGGGGCTGCCGCCCCCCGGGGCTGGCCTGCGGCCAGAACCCCCCGCTTCAGGGGGCATACATGCCCCCTGAAAACCCCCGTGGATATTTGGGCAAGGATGAAGGGATCAGCGGCTGAGGCCAGCGGCCAGCGACGGCTGGTCGAGCGCGGCGAATCCGTAATGGCGCAGCCAGCGCAGGTCGGATTCGAAGAATGCGCGCAGGTCCGGGATGCCGTATTTCAGCATCGCGATGCGGTCGATGCCCAGACCGAAGGCAAAGCCCTGCCACTGGTCGGGGTCGATCCCGCCCGCGCGCAGCACATGCGGGTGCACCATGCCCGAGCCGAGGATTTCCAGCCAGTCGTTCCCTTCGCCGATCTTCAGCTGGCCGCCCTCCCATGAGCAGCGGATATCGACCTCGGCCGAGGGTTCGGTGAAGGGGAAATGCGAGGCGCGGAACCGCAGTTCGACCTGATCGACCTCGAAGAATGCGCGGCAGAATTCCTCGAGCGTCCATTTCAGTTGCGCCATGGTGATGTCGCGGTCGATGGCCAGGCCTTCGACCTGGTGGAACATCGGCGTGTGGGTCTGGTCCATGTCCATCCGGTAGACGCGTCCCGGCGCGATCACGCGGATGGGCGCGCCCTGCGCCTGCATGGCGCGGATCTGGACAGGCGAGGTATGGGTGCGCAGCACATGCGGCGGGCGGTTGTCGCCGCTGTCGCGGTGCATGTAGAACGTGTCCATTTCCTGCCGCGACGGGTGCTCCGGCGCGATGTTGAGCGCGTCGAAATTGTACCAGTCCGATTCGATCTGCGGGCCTTCGGCCACCGAAAAGCCCATATCGGCGAAGATCGCGGTCAACTCGTCCATCACCTGGCTGATGGGGTGGATCGTGCCGGCAGGGCGGTGGCGTGCAGGCAGCGTCACGTCGAGCCATTCGGTTTTCAGCCGCGCATCGAGCGCGGCATCCTCCAGCGCGGCGCGCCGCGCCCTGAGCGCTGCGTCGATCTCGGATTTCAGCCCGTTCAGCGCGGGACCCGCGCTCTGGCGCTCCTCGGGGCTCATCTGGCCGAGGCTGCGCATCATCGCGCTGATCTCGCCCTTCTTGCCGAGGGCCGCCAGACGCACGGCCTCGAGCGCCTCGGCGTCGGGGGCCTGGGCAATCCGGTCGAGAAACCTGCCGTGCAGTTCTGCAATTGCGTCCATGATCCTGCCTTTCGCTGTCTGGCGCGGAGGTAGCCAATCGGGTTTGCGAATGCAAGCTGGTCGCGCGTCAGAGCCCCAGCAGCTGCGCGGCAATGGTGAAATAGATCAGCACGCCCAGCACATCGGCAATCGATGTGACGAGCGGTCCCGAGGCCGCGGCCGGGTCGCGTTCCAGTTTTGCGAAGATGAAGGGCAGGCACATCCCGATCAGCGCCCCCATCAGCACGATCGTGACCATGGCAAGCGCCACCACCAGCGCGATTTCGGGCCCGCCGCGCCAGACCCCGATGGCCGAGACCGCAATTGCCATGGTCAGGCCCAGCGCGAGCGCGATCGCCACTTCGCGCGACAGGAGTCTGCCGAAATCAGCCGGGCGCACGTCCCCCGTCGCCAGCGCGCGCACCATCAGCGTGGCCGATTGCGTGCCCGCATTGCCGCCCGAAGCGATCAGCAGCGGCAGGAAGAACAGGAGCGCCAGATGCGCGGCGATCGTGTCCTCGAAATAGGCAATGCCCGCGCCCGAGAAGATATTGCCGAACACCAGCAGAACCAGCCAGAAGATGCGCGCGCGATAGAGCGTCGCAATGGTGGCCTCGGCCAGCGACATTTCGATCGGCTGCACGATCGAGCCCTTGTAGAAGTCTTCGGTGACCTCTTCCTCGGTCACGTCCATGGCGTCATCGGCCGTCACGATCCCCACCAGCCGGTCATTGTTGTCGAGCACCGGAAGTGCGAGCAGGTCATAGCGCGCGATCAGTTTCGCGGCCTCTTCCTGTTCCTCGTCGGCGCGCACCCAGACCGGTTCGGTATCCATGATCTCGGAAATGCGCTGGCGCGGGCGCGAGATCAGCAGGTCGCGCAGACTGACCACGCCGATCAGCTTGCGTTCCGCGTCGATGATATAGGCATAATAGATCGTTTCGGCCTCGATCGCCTGAGTGCGCAGCGCCTCCAGGGCCTGGGTCGAGGTCATCTCGGGGGCGAGCGTGGCGTAATCCGAGGTCATGACCGAGCCGACGGTCCATTCCTCATAGGCGGCAAGGCGGCGCAGGTCCTCGCGTTCGGCCTTGGCAAAGGCGGGCAGGATGGCCTCCTGCGCTTCTTCGTCAAGCTGCTTGTAGAGGTCGGCGCGCTCGTCATGGCTCATCGCGGTCATCAGCGTGACCAGTTCGCGCCGGGGGATGCGGGTCGCGATCTCGATCTGTGAACTCGGGCGCAGATAGCCCAGAAGCTCGGCCTGGTCGTGCAGCGGCAGCAGGCGCATCACGCTCAGGTCGTCGCCCTCGGGCAGTTCCTCGATGATGGCGGCCACATCGGCCAGTTCCTGGCTCTCGATGAATTCGCGTACGGCCTGTTCCTGGCCCTCGCGCAGCAGACGCCGGACCTCGACCGCGATGAAGGCCGCGTCGATCCCGGCCTCGTCTGCGTCACGGTCGAAGCGGATCTCGCTGAGCGGTGTCTGAACTGTCATCTCTGGCCCCTGGTGCTCTGGCGGCATCAGGGGCAGCGGGCAGGGTCAGCCCCTGCGAACGGCCCGCGATGCGCGCGGTGTCATTGTTTGTCTTGTCGTCGGGCGCAGGGTCTGCGCCCACCTAGAACTGCCGTCCATAATGGTCCTGTTGCGTTGCGCGGGCGTCTCCCGCCATGGCCGAGTTGATAGGCGGGGTCGGACGAAATGTCAAATTCCGCGACGGGTTGGATGATCGGACTCAGGGTCGTGGACAGGGGCATGTCGGCGGGAGCGGGCGCCGTGTGTCCTGCCATTGCCCTTGCGGTCGCAGTCGCTGTGCCCCTATAGCCCCGTGCCCCGGCTCCGGTGGGCCGCGCCCTTCGTGTGTGCTTTCTGCTAGTGCTCTGGCTCTGGCTCTGGCGCGTCGCGCTCCGGTTTCTGAGGCATCTCTCGGCTCCGCCGTGCCTTCGTCCTTGGTGGCTCTCTCGCGCGTGTCAAAGCCGCGGGGGCGCTGTCTCGCGGCCTGCGTCCGGGGGGGCATCGGTCCTGGCCCTGGCTCCTGCCTGCGGCTGTGTCCGGACGCTATCCGCCTGCGGCGAGTGCGGCGGTCGGGCGGGGCGGGGCGCTGACCACGCGGTTGCGCCCGTCGGCCTTGGCCCGATAGAGCGCCCGATCGGCGGCCTTCATCACCTGATCGAGCAGCGTACCGTCGCGCCCGAACACGCCCAGCCCCGCCGAGACGGTTACCTGCGGCAGGGTCTGGCCCGCGGAGGCGATGCCGAGCGCGGCAATCGCCTCGCGCAGGGATTCGGCGCGCTGGCGCGCCGCGTTCTCGTCATGGTCGAGGCAGAGCAGCAGGAACTCCTCTCCGCCCACGCGACAGGGATGGACAGTTTCGTCCGCGCTTTCGCGCAGCACCCGCCCGACCGACCGCAGCACCTCGTCGCCCGCGTCATGGCCGAAACGGTCATTGAAGGACTTGAAGTGATCGACATCCAGCGCGATCAGGGCAAGCCTGCCATTGTCATGCGCTGCGAGACCGAATTCGCGCGCTGCACGTTCCATGAACCAGCGCCGGTTCCACAATCCCGTCAGTGGATCGCGCACCGAGCGATCCTGCAGTTCCTGTCGCAGCCGTACATTGGCAATCGCAAGGCTGACCTGCTCGCCGCAGATCAGCGAGATGTCCCAGCGGTTGCGCAACACTTCTTCGCGCATGTGGCGCATGATGCCACCCTCCTCGAACCCTTCGAAGATGACATGCATCAACCCGATGGTTTCGCCATGCGCGATGACCGGAAGGCAGAAATAGGGGGTGCCTTGCTTGTGGACATGGTCGCAGGTGAACTGGATCGGTTTCTGCCCGTAGGCATAGGCGCGCCCGCGCCGCAAGGCCCAGCAATCATCAGGCAGGATGTGGCGGGGGAAGTCGGGCATCGTGCCCCAGCTTGTGGCCAGATTCAGTGCCGAGCGCGACTCGTCATAGATGTAGAGCGCGCCATCGGCCTCGGGGATGAGCGTGTGCATGGCGCGCTGGATCACCATCAGCAGTTCATCCAGCGACTTGGCGGAATAGAGCCATTCGCTGGTCAGCGCCAGCAACTGGCGTTCGGACTGGCGCAGCGCCTCGGAATGGCGCATCGCCTCGTTCTGGTCTTCCAGCGACTTGCGCTCGGTAATGTCGCGCATGGTCGATATGAAATGCGTGTGCCGCCCGGACGGATCATAGACCGGCATGATCTTCAGATCCACCCAGAAGGATTCGCCCGCCCTGGTGTAGTTCAGGATATCCACCCGGATCTCGCGCCGCTGGGCGCAGGCCTGCTGGATTCTGTGGGCGGTTTCGGGTTCGGTGTCGGGGCCTTGCAGCACCGAGCCGGGCTCCTTGCCCTCGATGTCGCTCAGCGCATAGCCGGTTTGCGTGCTGAAGGCCGGATTGACCCAGAGTGCGCGCCGTTCCGGGTCCGAGATGACCACGGCATCCGAGGAATGGCGCGTGACCAGATCGGCGTAGAAGGTTTCGGCATCCGCCATCGGTTGCGCTGCGGGTTTTCTGGCGCTCATCGCGTGCCCCTGTTGACCTTGCCCCAGCATGCGCCACAGAGTTTAACAAAGCCTTGCCAGCCGCGCGACGCTCGTGGTCTCGTGGGTGCGCGTGACACCGGCGCGCAAAGCCGGTAGGGTCACGCCACTCCCTGCCGGCGGCTTCTGACGGCCTATGGCGCCAGGGACAAGGATGCGGAAGGAGAAACCATGCTCGATACGACAACGGACCTCAAGGCCATGCTGCACGACCCCTCGCTGCTGGAAACCCGAGCCTTTGTCGCAGGCGAATGGGTGCATGCCGATGACGGCGCGACATTCGAGGTGCGCAACCCCGCCCGCGGTGACGTGATCGCCCATGTTGCCGACCTTGGCCGCGCGGAAACCGCCCGCGCAATTGCAGCCGCCGAAACCGCGCGCCACGCTTGGGCCGCCCGGACCGGCAAGGAACGTGCCGGTGTGCTGCGCAAATGGTTCGACCTGATGACGGAGAATGCCGAGGATCTGGCGCTGATCCTGACTGCCGAGATGGGCAAGCCCCTGGCCGAGGCGAAGGGCGAGATCGCCTATGGCGCGTCCTTTGTCGAATGGTTCGGCGAGGAGGCCAAGCGCGTCTATGGCGAGACCATCCCCGGCCACCAGCCCGACAAGCGCATCACCGTGCTGCGCCAGCCCATCGGGGTCGCGGCCTCGATCACGCCGTGGAATTTCCCCAATGCCATGATCGCGCGCAAGGTGGCCCCGGCGCTGGCCGTGGGCTGCGGCTTTGTCGCCCGACCAGCCGCCGAGACCCCGCTTTCGGCACTGGCCATGGCCGTGCTGGCCCAGCGCGCGGGCGTGCCCGCGGGCGTGCTGTCGGTCGTGACCTCGTCGCGCGCGTCGGATATCGGAAAGGAATTCTGCGAGAACCCGATCGTTCGCAAGCTCAGCTTCACCGGCTCGACCGAGGTGGGCCGCATCCTGCTGCGCCAGGCCGCCGATCAGGTCATGAAATGCTCGATGGAACTGGGCGGCAACGCGCCCTTCATCGTCTTTGACGATGCCGATCTCGACAAGGCTGTCGAGGGCGCGATGATGTCCAAGTTCCGCAACAACGGCCAGACCTGCGTCTGCGCGAACCGGATCTATGTGCAGGCCGGGGTCTATGATGCCTTTGCCGAGCGGCTGGCACAGGCAGTTGCGGCGCTGAAGGTGGGGGACGGGCTGGACGAGGGCGTGCAGGCCGGGCCGCTGATCAACGCCGAGGCGGTGACAAAGGTCGAAGAGCATATCCGCGACGTGCTCGACCATGGCGGCGAGGTGCTGACCGGCGGGCAGCGCCATGCGCTGGGTGGCACATTCTTTCAGCCCACTGTCGTCACCGGTGTCACGCAATCGATGAAGGTCGCGCAGGAAGAGACATTCGGCCCGCTGGCCCCGCTGTTCCGTTTCGACACCGAAGAAGAGGTCATCGAGCATGCCAATGACACCATTTTCGGACTGGCCTGCTATTTCTATGCCCGCGATGTGGGGCGCATCACACGCGTTCAGGAAGCGCTCGATTACGGAATCGTCGGGGTCAATACCGGCATCATCTCGACCGAGGTGGCGCCCTTTGGCGGCGTCAAGCAATCGGGATTGGGGCGCGAAGGCTCACGCCACGGGATCGAGGACTATCTCGAGATGAAATATGTCTGCCTGAGCATCTGATCAGACGCCCTCGTGCGGATCGGGGCCGGGGCGGTCACAAAAGATGCATTTTTTCTGCACTTTAATGTTGCCGCCCCCGGTTGCCGGTTCTACCTTTGCAAGGCAGGCAGGAAAAGGCCATGACCCGGAAGACTTACTCCTCGTTCCCTCCTTTCGGTGGACCCTTTCCTGTCTGCACCCCGGCCTGACGCAGCGCACAGGCGCCCTCAGCCTGCTTCATGCACCGCTCGGCCCTTGCATTCCTTCGGTTTTTTTCCGATAAGACTTCGCAGTCACCAGAGGTTCCGTCATGCGCGCCCGCATCTATCGCCCCTCCCGCAACGCCATGCAGTCCGGCACGGCAAAGACGCATCACTGGGTGCTGGAATTCTCACCCGAGCAGGCGCGGCGGATCGACCCGCTGATGGGCTGGACCAGTTCGGGCGACATGAATTCGCAGGTGCACCTGCGCTTCGAGGACCGCGAGGCCGCCGAAGCCTATGCCCGCGCCCATGGCATCGACGCCATCGTGATCGAACCCCGGACGCGCCGTCCCAATCTGCGTCCTGGCGGCTATGGCGACAATTTCGCGACCAATCGTCGGCAGGTCTGGACGCACTGATCCCGTTGCGGCTCGGGGCGGATCGTTCGGCCGCACAGGGCTGAGTGACTTTCGCACCCGGAATGCACAGACCAGCCAACGCGAGGCCGGGACATGCCTGCCGGTCTGCCCCTTGAACGACCGGGCATATTCGTCTTTCGGGCGCATGTCGGGCCCTTGCTCGATTCATGCCGCGCAGGCCAAGGGCGGGACATTCGCGCCCCTCACCCCGGGCATGCGGCAACTTGTTGCATCTGCAATCTTCTCTTCTATGCTGGCGCCGAACCTTTCCGTAACGGAGCCTGTCTGCCTCATGCCTGTTGATAGCGCCCGTCTGGACGGGTTCTTTCCCTACCGCCTCGCCGTAGCCGCCGAAGGGTTCTCAAGGGCGCTCATGGCCGTGTACGGGCGCCGCTACGGGCTCAGCCGCGAGGAATGGCGGCTGCTGTTCCTGCTGGCGGGGACGGGGCAGATGACCTCGCTGGAACTGAGCCAGCGCACCACGCTCGACAAGGTGCAGGTCAGCCGCGCCGCGCAGCGGCTGGAGGAAAAGGGTCTCATCACCCGCGCCATCGCGCCCAGTGACCGCCGCTTGCGGCTCTATACCTGCAACGCGGCCGGACGCGCGACCTTTGCCGAAATCCTGCCGCAACTCGAGGCCCGCGCCGAAGCGATTCTTCAGGCGATGGAGCCCGAGGGCCGGATGGCGCTGGAGCGCGGCATCGCCGCGCTCGCAACGGCTCTGCGCGACGAGGCCGCGCGCGACCGGGACCCGCGCCCGGTAGCCGGGAACTGACCCGGCGCCCCCGCACCCTGCACAGAGCCGCCGGTGGATGGCGCCATCACGGCTCCGAAGGCGGATCACATGCGCGCCACCCGACCGAAAAGGGCGCGAGGCACGCGTGGCGACAGCGCAGGGCAGGTATCCGCCGCAGCCTCTGCACGGTCTGTGAAACGATGGTTGTCGGTGGGCGCAGTCCGCTTCCGGGCAGATGTCGTCGCATCAATCGCGACCAGCGGTAATCCTGCCCTGTGGCAGACCCGGCCCGCCCGGGAAACCAGAGCAGGGACCCAAGTCGCCGGGTGACACCACCACCCGGCAGAAGCCCGACACCAAGAGGTGACTTGAGGGAGGTAGCTGGAGGCGAGTAGGAGAATCGAACTCCTGTACACGGATTTGCAATCCGCTGCGTAACCACTCCGCCAACTCGCCAGCGTGAGCGCCTGATTAGAGGCGCGCACGCATTGCGTCAAGTGCGCATCAGGATCATCGGCCCGATATTGCGCCCCCCAAGGATGTGCACATGCAGATGCGGCACTTCCTGTACCCCGTCATTGCCTGCATTGGCGATCAGCCGGTAGCCATTGCCGCCATCGCCCGGGGCCACCCCCAGTTCTGCGCAAACCGCCCCGATGGTGCGGGTGTAATCCACGATCTCGGCCTCTGTCGCCGCTTGCGCGAAGTGATCGAAACAGACATAGGGCCCCTTGGGGATGACCAGCACATGATGCGGTGCCTTGGGGGCTATGTCGGCAAAGGCAAGGCTGTGCTCGGACTCGTGGACCTTCGTGCAGGGGATTTCACCGCGCAGGATCTTCGCAAAGATGTTCTGGTCGTCGTAAGCATAGCCCATCGCGTCACTCCGCCTCGCTTGCCCAGCCAGAGACCGCCTTGACCTCGAGGAAATCCTCGATGCCCCAGACGCCGCCCTCGCGCCCGTTGCCCGAGCGTTTCATGCCGCCGAAGGGCGAGCCTGCCCCGCGCGAGTGGCCATTCATCTCGACCATGCCCGAGCGCAGTTGCCGCGCCAGCCGGTTGCGCCGCGCGCCGTCCTGGCTCTGGACGTAATTTGTCAGGCCATAAACGGTGTCATTGGCGATCGCGACGGCCTCTTCCTCGCTCTCGAAGGGCAGGATCGACAGCACCGGACCAAAGATCTCCTCGCGCGCGATGGTCATGTCGTTGGTCACATCGGCAAAGACCGTGGGCCGCACGAAATAGCCGCGGTTGAGCCCCTCGGGCCGGCCCAGACCGCCCGCAACCAGCCGCGCGCCCTCGTCCATGCCCTTCTGGATCAGGTCCTGGATCTTGTCGAACTGCGCCGCGCTGACCACTGGCCCGATATGCCGCCCGCTCTCGCTGGCCGGTCCAACGGCGGTCGCCTCGGCCAGTTCGCGCGCGGTCTCGACCGCCTGCTCGTAGAGCGAACGCTCCACCAGCATCCGGGTCGGCGCGTTGCAGGACTGTCCGGAATTGCCAAAGCAGTGAATGACCCCGCGCTTGATCGCCTTTTCGTCGGCATCGGCAAAGATCAGGTTCGCCCCCTTGCCCCCCAGTTCCAGATGCACGCGCTTGAGCGTCTCGGCGGCATTCTTCGAGATCGCGATCCCCGCACGGGTCGAGCCGGTAAAGCTGACCATGTCCACATCCGGATGGCCCGAAAGCTGCGTGCCCACGCCCGGCCCATCCCCGTTGACCATGTTGTAGACGCCCTTCGGCGTGCCCGCCGCATCCATGATCTCGCTCCAGATGACCGATGACAGCGGTGCGATCTCCGAGGGCTTGAGTACCATGGTGCAGCCGGCCAGAAGGGCGGGGATCACCTTCAGTGACACCTGATTCATCGGCCAGTTCCACGGTGTGATCAGCGCGCAGACCCCCACACCCTCGCGGATGATCCGGTCGTCCGGGGCATGGGCGCCCAGCGGCTCGATGAAGCGGATATGCCCGAATGCCTTGATGAAGTTGCGGATATGCCAGCTTCCTGCGGTGACCTGCGAATTGCGCGACATGTCGATGGGCGCGCCCATCTCCATGCTGATCGCCTGCGCCATGTCCTCGGCGCGCGCCTCGTATTCGGCCAGGATGCGCTCGATCAGGGCCAGGCGCTCGGCCGGGTCCGAATGCAGCCAGCCGGGCAGCGCCACCTTGGCGGCGGCCACGGCCATGTCGGTATCGGCCTTGCCACCCAGCGAGATCACTGCGCAGGGCTCTTCGCGCGAGGGGTCGATCACCTCCATGTCCTGCCCTGCCACCGGGTCGCACCAGGTGCCGTTGATGTAGAATTGCCGCTTGTCCAGCATCGCGCCGCTCCCTGTTTACTTGTGCAACATTTTGCATTCGCGAGCGGCATGCGCAAGGGTCGTTGCGGGAGCGTGATCGCAGGCATCGTCCGAAATCGGCTGCGCATCGACATGCGCAACCCCGGTCACAGCGCGCAGATAACCTGACTAGGGCAACGCCGATCAATATACGAGGGATGTTCCCATGACCTGTTTCAACGGGCCGCCGGGGGTGCAGTCGTCAAGAGCCGGTTTGACTACCGGAGCTACATGAACGGCGCTTGTCCCCGATGTCATGCTGAACTTGCGCGCCGTCGTATACCAGCCTCCGACAAAGATGGCATTGCTGAACGACGACGATTCGAAATTCTTGTCAGGCCGGCCGGTTGTCAGCCAGTAGCCGGTGAAGAAACCACCCCCAGAGACCGTATCGGGAAGCTCCGAAAGATAAGGCTGCAGCCCACTGGGCGTGGAGCCGCCCCCCGAGGAGTCGAGCCCCCCTGCCACATGAACGAAGTTGGACGGAGTCAGCGCGCCCAGCGGATTGATCCCGCCACCGCCAGAAAGCTTGACCGTGCCGTGATACCCTTCCTCGTCGGGTTTGGTGTCCCACCGCAGGATGAAGAGATCGTCGTGATCGCCATAAATATTCACTGGCTTGCTGGAACTGAAGCCCGCAGTCACGTCGATCACGTAGAGGTTGCCCTCGCCATCCTGTACGTCCAGCCCATCCAGATCCCGCGCATCGACACTCGTGAATCCCGGTGTTGTGGGAAGTGCACTGATGACGGCGATGGCCGCGTCGAATTCATTTTGCAGCGTGTCAATCAGGGATGTCTGGTTCACCATGACCGAGGATGTCGCAGGGTTGCCATCGACATGCCTTTGATATGCGCCCAGTTGATTGCGATTGGTATGGATGGTGCCGCTGTAGTACAGGTTGCCCGATGAGCGTTCCGACGCCAACAGGCCATTGACGGCGATATTGCCGATATAGCCCTTGGAAGATGACTGCCAGTTCGCATCGTTTCGCCCGTCACCGATGAAGAACAGATAATCCGTCAGATTGCCAAGCAGCGGTTCGCCGTGGCATTCCTCGGTGCTCCCGTGCCGCGTGGCCACGGAGACGACTTCGATATTCCATGTGTCGGCGCCGAACATGCCAAGCAGAAGATGCCGCCTTCCGCTCTGATAGGCTTCATCGAAACTGAAGCGCCCGCGCACCATGACGGCATCGCTGTCCACGTCACCAGGATGCAGTGTCCGACTGTCCTTGTTCCATCTGCCGAAGATGATGTCGTCCTCCAGAACCACGTTTCCGTATGTTTCCGATGGCAGATGCCGGTTCAGGTAGGCAAGCGCCGCGGTCCTGGCCTGCGCGGTGTCGGGCAGGAACTGCGCCGCAGCCAGCGCCGCAGAGTCGGTGACACTGTGCAGCATGGTCTTGTCGCGGTTGGCGCGTGTCATATCGACAGAGACCCCGCCGATAACCATCATCAGGATGATCATGTACAGGGCGAAAATCGAAGCCCAGCCACCTTCGAGGGCAAAGAATTTCCTATACATCTTCCTCTTCCTCTTCCTCGACCGGTTGAATCTCGGACCTCATGACAAATCTGATCGAAATGTCCGAAAGCTGCATGATCGACCAGATATCAAGGGCGCCAATCGACGGGCTGAGGTCCAGGTTGAAGCGCACATCGTTCGCCTCATCGGTAAAGATGCTGATGCTCGGATTGAGACGCGCGGGCAGGATCTGGAGCACTTCCTGCTCTGCCTTCTGTTCGGACCAGGCGCCGACCGCAACTTGACGGGTCACTGTCCGGGCGACATCGTGGGCGCGATTGCTCTGGATCAGGACCATGTTCACTTCGAAAAAGAAAATGATCAACGTTACGAGCAATGGTAACCAAAGCACGAACTCTATCGTGGCGTTGCCAGAATCATTCCGGGCGAAAGACATTGACGATTTCCTGGCGAAGTGTGATCCCAGTCTCCACCCCCCATAACGACATCAACTGGGGTTTTTTTTAAGGCGCGATTGCGGCAGGATCATGCCGAAGGTGCAAGGCGCGCGCAGATCAGCGCAGTGAGATCACCCTGGCGTCGATTGCCAGCATGTAGCCCTGCCGCGCGATGTTCTTGACCAGAACTTCCGAAATCAGCTGGTTGCCAAGGGTGTCGCGCAGTCGCTTTATCCGCGTGGCGCCCGCGGCCTCGTCGCAATCGGCCTCGCTGCGCCCCGAGATCATCGCCTCTATCGCCGCGCCCGACAGCACCTCGTCATCGATCCGCGCCTCGGCCAGCACGGCCAGGGTCTCGACTGCCGCCGGTGTCAGCCTGAACTCCATGTCATTGATCGCGACTGCATTGGTGGCCCGGTCGATGACCAGCGCTGAGACCTGCAACCCCTGTTTCTCGACCATCGCCAGCCGCCGGTTCAGCGTCACCAGCAGCACGATCACCACCAGCGAGGTGACAAGAAGCCCGGTCGCGAAGACCAGCAGCACGAAGATCACGATGCGATATGAGACCAGCGTTTCCGAAAACGCCGTGCCCGATTGCGCGAGGATCTCCAGCAGCTTGATCTCGGCCTGGCCGGTCAGGTCGGCATTCTCGACAAAGACCCGCTCGACTCGTGCATTGAAGGCCCCGGCATCGGGCAGGTTCACAAACAACAGCACCGCCGTCAGCGCAAGCACGCCCACGATGGCCGCGATCCCCCAGATCACGGCGCGGCTGCCCAGCCGGATCAGGTCGCTAGCGGCGATGGATGGCCCCGGCATTGGCACTCCTGCGCTGGAATTCGCTGGCGTCAAAGATGGACTCGATTTGCAGAAGCGTCCAGCCGGAACGCGCGACCACATCGCGTGCATGTCGCGCGGCCGCCTCGTGCGAGCCGCAGGCGCTGTCGGGCAATTCGACAATTCCATATTGCAGCCGCAGCGGGTTGTCCTGCTTGGCCTTGTAATCTGCAAAGCACTGGGCCGAGGCTTGCCCCGCAAGCGCCAGCCCGAGCCAGAGGACAGAGGTGAGAAGCATGTGTTTCATGTCCCCGAAGGTGGCACCGCGCCGCGCGCTATGCAATATCACGCGCCCTGCATGGCCCTGTTATCCGATAGCAGGCGCGCGATATTGCCTGACCAGAGCCGGGCGGCACAGGCTGGTTGCGATCATCCTGTTCCCGGACCTGTTCGAAAAAGGAGAGCTGCCATGCCTGCCCTTGCCCGAAACCTGCCTCCCCGAAACCTGCCCACCCGAATCCTGTTCAGCCGAAGCCTTTTCAGCCGACTGGCCGCGCTGGTTGCCGCCGCTGCGGTGACACTGGCGGGTCTTGCCGGTTCGGCCACACCCGCGCGCGCTTCGGATGACGCGCTGCTGAAATTCCTGCTTGGTGCCACGGCCATCGCCATCATTGTCCATTCGGCCTCCAGCGCGCGGGCCCAGCCGCCCGCGCGCGGCCATGCCCCGCCGCGCGGCCTTCCGTCCCATTGCCGCGAGACCCTGTCGATCCACGGCCGCCATGTGACCGTCTATAACGCACGCTGTCTGAAAAGAACCGGGCTGCGCAACCTGCCCGAACACTGCCACGAGACCGTGCGTACCAATCACGGCTTGCGCAGTGTCTATCGCGCGCGCTGCCTCGAACGGACCTATGCCGCCCCGCGCCACCCTGCGCCGGATCGCGGGCACAGGGATCGGGGGCACTGGGCGGATGTCCTGCCCGGTCATTGCCGGATGAGCTATCGCTATGGCGGCCAGCGCCATGTCGGCTTCGACGCGCGCTGCCTGCACGATGCGCAGCTGCGCAACCTTCCCGCCACCTGCCTCGTGCGCAGCCATGGCAGCCGGACCTATAGCGGCCAGTGCCTGCGCGAACACGGCTATCGCTTCCGCTGAACGGGGCGCCTGCGCGGGGCGCGGCGGGCCTGGGGCTTGCCCCCGGCCCGCGCTTTCGGGCAATACAGGGCCATGACCACGCCCCCGCCCGATTTCACCCTTGAGACCAGCGCCCGCCAGTCAGGTGCCGTGCGCGTGGTTGGTGTCGACGAGGTCGGACGCGGCCCGCTGGCCGGGCCGGTGACGGCGGCCGCCGTCTGGCTCGACCCCGACGCGCTGCCCGCGGGCCTGCAGGATTCCAAGCGCCTGAGCGCCGCTGTCCGCGAGCGGCTCTTCGGGCAGATCATGGCGCAGGCCGATGTCGGCATCGGCCATGCCAGCCCTGCCGAGATCGACGCGCTCAACATCCTGCACGCCAGTTTCCTGGCCATGCACCGTGCCATCGCCGCACTGCGTGTGCCCCCCGATCACCTGCTCATCGACGGCAACCGCCTGCCGCGCGACCTGCCCTGTCCCGCCCGGGCCATCGTCAGGGGCGACGCGCGCGCTCTCTCGATTGCCGCCGCATCGATCATCGCCAAGGTCACGCGCGACCGGATCATGGCCGACCTTGCCTGCCGCCACCCCGGTTATGGCTGGGAAGCGAATGCTGGATACCCGACCAGATGTCACAAAAATGCCATAGCAGATTTGGGCCTGACCCCAGAGCATAGACGTTCCTTCAAACCCATACGCAATATCTTGAGTGCCGGAGTTACATGAAGAAAGTTTTTCAACTATCTGATTCACATAATAATTGACGCCGAATCGCCTTTGACTCATCTTGTCCTCGAAACCACGCGGAAAACCGCGGGACCGAGGCAGGCATGACAGTGACAATTCCGGCGCAGGGGGCAGATATGCTACCTCTGGACGAAATCCTTGGCGGCGATTGCATCGAGGTGATGAACGCGCTGCCCGCAGCAAGCGTCGATCTCATCTTCGCGGACCCGCCCTATAACCTGCAACTCAAGGGCGAATTGCACCGCCCCGACAACAGCCGCGTCGATGCTGTGGACGATGCCTGGGACCAGTTCGACAGTCTCAAGGCCTATGACCAGTTCACCCGCGCCTGGCTTGCGGCGGCGCGCAGGCTGCTCAAGCCCCATGGCGCGATCTGGGTCATCGGCTCGTATCACAACATCTACCGCGTCGGCACGGCCCTGCAGGATCAGGGTTTCTGGCTGCTGAACGATGTCATCTGGCGCAAGGCCAACCCGATGCCCAATTTTCGCGGCAAGCGGCTGACCAACGCGCATGAGACGTTGATCTGGGCATCGAAATCCGAGGGCGCGAAATACACCTTCAACTACGAGGCCCTCAAGGAGCTGAACGAGGGCACGCAGATGCGCTCGGACTGGGTTCTGCCGATCTGCTCCGGCCATGAACGCCTGAAGGACGAGAATGGCGACAAGGCCCACCCGACACAGAAACCCGAGGCGCTGCTGCATCGTATTCTTGTCGGCACCACCAACCCCGGTGACATCGTGCTCGACCCGTTCTTCGGAACCGGCACGACAGGTGCGGTCGCGAAGCTGCTGGGGCGGCGCTATATCGGGATAGAGCGCGAAGCGGGCTATCGCAAGGTTGCCGCCCGGCGGCTGGGTCAGGTTCGCCCGCTCGACGCATCGGCACTCCAGACAACGACCTCGCGCCGCGCCGCCCCCCGCGTTGCCTTTGGCCAGCTTGTCGAACGCGGCCTGCTGCGCCCCGGCGAGGTGCTGGTCAATCCGCGCGGGCAGGCCGCGAAGGTGCGCGTCGATGGCTCGCTCGTCTCGGCCGAGCATCGCGGCTCGATCCATCAGGTCGGGGCGGCGCTGGAAAACGCGCCCTCCTGCAATGGCTGGACCTACTGGCAGTTTCGCCGCGACGGCCAGCTTGTCCCCATCGACGTGCTGCGCCAGCAAATCCGTGCCGAGATGGGCGACTGACCCGACAGGTTTACCGCCGGTGTCCCGTGTTACCCGCCGGGATACCCACTGACCCCGCCCTTGTGGCGGGGTTCCTTTTTGGTGCTGGACGCGGCGGCGAATGTCTCTACCTTGTGGCGAGATTACCCAAGGGACAGTCATGCGCGATTTCCAGTCTCCAGGCCGGTCGGCGGTCTTCGCCTGCAATGGCATGTGCGCCACCTCGCACCCGCTGGCCGCCAGGGCCGCCATCGACCTGCTGCAGGCGGGCGGCAACGCCGCTGATGCCGCCATCGGCGCGGCCATGCTGCTCGGCCTGTGCGAGCCGCATATGTGCGGTCTGGGCGGCGACTGTTTCGTGCTGCTCAAACCAGCCGGCGAGGAACGCATCGTGGCGCTGAACGGGTCGGGCCGCGCGCCTGCCGGGCTCGATGCCGCCGACCTGCGCGCAAAGGGGCACGAAACCGTCCCGCTCTACGGGGTCGAGGCGGTGACGCTGCCCGGTGCGGTCGATGCGTTCTGCCGCCTCAATGCCGACTGGGGCCAGCTGGGCCTGCCCGAGATCCTCGCCCCTGCCATTCGCCATGCCGAAGAGGGCGTCCCGGTTGCCCCCCGCACCGCATTCGACTGGGCGCGCGCCACGCATCTGAAAGGCGCCGCCCGGCGCGCCTATCTGACCGGGGGCGATCCGCCCCGAACTGGCCAGGTCTTCCGCGCTCCTGCCCAGGCCAAGGTGCTGCGCCGCATCGCGCGCGACGGGCGGGCCGGGTTTTACGAGGGCGAGGTGGCGCAGGACCTGATCGACAGCCTGCGCGCGCTCGGCGGCTGCCATACGCTCGACGACCTCGCCGCCACGCGCGCCGAGGACAGCACGCCGGTCCAGAGCTATTATCGCCGCCATGAACTGATCGAGCATGCGCCGAACGGGCAGGGTGCGACGGCCAACCTGATCCTCAACATGCTTGCGCATTTCGACATCGAGCGGCTCGATCCCATGGGCCCCGAGCGCGCCCATCTCGAGGCCGAGGCTACCAAGCTTGCCTATGACGCACGCAACCGCTTTCTGGCCGACCCTGACCACACGACAAGGCTTGCACATATGCTCGCCCCCGAGACCGCCCGGCGCCTCGCGGGCCTGATCGACCCGGCCCGCGTGCTGCCCGATCCCGCACCGCTGACCGAATCGGTCCATCGTGACACCGTCTATCTGACCATTACGGATCGGGACGGAATGGCTGTTTCGCTGATCTATTCCATCTTTCACAGTTTCGGCGCAGGCCTTGCCTCGGAGCGTTTCGGACTGCTGTTCCAGAATCGCGGCGCGGGATTCACTCTGCAGGAAGGCCACCCCAATGAACTCAGGGGCGGCAAGCGGCCGCTGCACACCATCATCCCCGCCATGCTGCGCCATGAAGGGCGTGTCATCCTGCCTTTCGGCGTCATGGGCGGGGCCTATCAGCCTGCGGGCCATGCCCGGCTGATCAGCAACCTGCTCGATTTCGGGATGGACCTGCAATCGGCCATCGACGCCCCGCGCGCCTTTGCCGAGGCGGGCTGCCTGACGCTCGAACGCCCCTATCCCGAAGCGACATTGCGCGCGCTCGCACGGCTTGGTCATGATGTGAGGCGTGCCGAAACCCCGATGGGCGGAGCCCAGGCAATCCGCATCCACGCCTCGGGCGTCTATGAAGGCGCCTCGGACCCGCGCAAGGATGGCTGTGCCCTGGGCTACTGATGACCCTGCGTCGCCGGTTCTGCCGCCTTGCATTTCGCGCAGCGTGGATCATGCAACCCGACCTGCCCGTTTTCTTGCCGAAAATACCGGAAAAAGCCACGCCCTGCCGCAAGGCAGGGCGCTACTGAAAGACTTGCGGCGCGAGCCGCGCCGTCAAGTCCGGTGGGGCAGGTCCGGTCGGCTAGTCTTCGCCACCTGACATAAGATACCCGCTGGAAGCAGGTATCCGAGACTTGTCCAACACCCTTGAGCGAAACGGTCAGATGACCTCCAGGATAAAGGTTTCTCGGACGCCATGCGCGACGAGCCGAGCTCTCTTCGACGTGGCTAGCTGCGCTTTTCAGACCTCCAGCTTGTACCCGATGTGGGTCGCTTTGAAGCCGAGACGGTCATAAAAGCGATGAGCATCCGGTCGGGCCTTGTC
>SKYA01000045.1 GCA_007128135.1 Paracoccaceae bacterium
GCGCGCGAGGCGCGCGCCCGGCTGCCCGAGATGCGAATGTGTGTAAGCAATGCAGCCCCAAGGGGCAAGCACTCAACGATCAGGGCCTTGCAAGCGCGCGAGCAGGTCTGACAGCCCGGTCAGGTCGGCATTTGCAAAGGCTATGCGCAGATGTCTTGCGCCGCTGGTGTCGGTATCGGGTGTGAACATCGTGCCGGGCAGCACCAGCAGCCCCGCCTTGTGTACCAGATCCTGTGCCAGCCTGTCCGAGGGCATCGCGAAGGGATGCGCGACATAGGCGAAATAGGCGCCGCAACTGCGCAATTTCCAGCCGTCGAGCGCGGCGAGGCCCCGGACCAGCGCGGCGCGACGGCGCAGGATTTCCGCGCGTTCGCCGGCAAGCCATTCTGCAAGGTTTTCCAGCCCCCAAAGCGCCGCGCGCTGGCCCAACCCGGTGGGGCAGATGGTGACGGTGTCGAGGAATTTTTCGATCTGCGCCAGCAGGGCAGGGCTGGCGGCCATCGCGCCGACGCGGTGGCCCGTCAGGCGATAGGCTTTCGAGAAGCTGTAGAGATGGATCAGCGTGTCGTCCCAGTCCGGATCGGTGAACAGGTCATGCGGCGGACCGTCATCGGAGAGGAAGTCGCGATAGGTCTCGTCGATGATGAGCGCGAGGCCTGTCTTGCGGGCAAGGTCGCGGAAGGCGGCGATCAGTGCGGGCGGGTATTCGGTGCCGGTAGGGTTGTTGGGCGTGACCAGAACGATGGCGCGGGTGCGACTCGTGACGAGGCGCGCCGCATGATCGGGGTCGGGCAGCAATGCGTCGTCGCAGGGCAGCGGGGTGGCCTCGATTCCCTGCATCGAGAGCCACATCGCATGGTTGAAATACCATGGTGTCGGCAGGATCACGGCATCGCCCGGCCCCGCCAGCGCCGCGACGGCGGCGCAGAAGGCCTGATTGCAGCCCGAGGTGATGGCGATCTGTCCAGGCGCGACCGTGCCGGCATAGAGCCTGCTCATGCGCTGCGCGAGTGCCTCGCGCAGCTCTGCCAGACCGAGGACAGGCCCGTAGAGATGCGTGGCCGGGTCGGCCAGCGCCTCGGTCATGGCGGCTTGCAGCGGGGGTGGGGGCGGAGCGACCGGGGCGGCCTGACTGAGGTTCAGCAGCGGGCGCTCGGGCGGAAAGGAGACGCCGTCAAGCCAGCGCCGCGCCTCCATCACCGGGGGCGCGAGAGTGCGGGCGAGGGCGGGATTGAGGTGCATGGCGCGCTCCGTTGCAGGATCGGGGACAGGCTAACCCGGCAACCGGCAAAGGGAAACGTCAATGTTGTACCTGTGGTGGGCGCGCAGCACCCATCCTGCTTGCCGCCTTCTACGGCATCCGGGGGGGCGGGAAAGCCGTGCCTGAATGGATTGCCTTGGTTGCGGTCTCATGCGACAGGAGTGTCATGCTGTCCTATCAACATGGCTATCATGCAGGAAATCTGGCTGATGTGCACAAGCATGCACTTCTGGCCTGGGTGCTGAATTACCTTGCGCTCAAGGACAAGCCGCTCAGTTATATCGAGACCCATGCAGGGCGTGGCCTTTACCGGCTGGACACCGAAGCCGCGCGCAAGACCGGCGAGGCAGCGGCGGGCATCGGACGGCTGGAACAGGGGCTTGATCCCACTCATCCCTACCGGCGCGCGATCGACATGGCGCGCGCGGCGCATGGTATCGCCTCCTATCCCGGCTCGCCCCTGATTGCCGCGCATCTGCTGCGCCACAGCGACCGCATGGTGCTTGCCGAGCTTCACCCGCAGGAACATGCCGCACTGGCGGCCGTGCTCGGCAGCCGCGCGACGATCCATCGCCGCGACGGGCTGGAGATGGCGCTTGCGGTCTGCCCGCCCATGCCGCGCCGTGGTGTGCTGATGGTGGATCCGTCCTATGAGGTGAAGACCGATTACGAGACCTTGCCGCGCTTTCTGACCGCGATCCGGCGCAAGTGGAATGTGGGCGTGCTGATCCTGTGGTATCCGATCCTGACCGGGGCTCCGCACGCGCCGATGATCGACCGCCTGCGCGCCGATCACCCAGACGTCGCGCTTTTCGAGTCCCGCTTTGCACCCATCCGCCCGGGCCACCGCATGACCGGATCGGGACTGGCGGTCGTCAACCCGCCCTTCGGCATGGCCGATGAGGCGGCAATGGTCGAGGGGCTGATTCGCCAGATAGTGGCCTGAGCGCGCAAAACCCCGCCATTTCGGCACGCTTTGCGCGTTAGGCCCTTGCCAGAGCGGCACCGGGCCGCTAGAGAGCGGCCAATCAAGAAGGCCTCAAGGCTGCATTGCAAGACGGGCAGGGTCGGGCGCAAGCTGCGACCCTTTGTGTTTGTTGCCCCTCCTGCGCAGTCCCGGGGGCCGATTGACCCCAACCCAAAGACCGGCGGAGTCAACCGTCAGGCCAGAAACATGATGCAAAGGAAACACGTCTGAATGTGCGCTAAAGCAACCATGGAAGAATTCGAGGCAATGCTCAACGAGAGCCTCGAGATGGACACGCCCGATGAAGGGTCTGTCGTTACCGGCACGGTCATCGCCATCGAGGCAGGCCAGGCCATCATCGATGTCGGCTACAAGATGGAAGGCCGCGTCGAACTCAAGGAATTCGCCAATCCCGGTGAAGCCCCGTCCGTCGCCGTGGGCGACAAGGTCGAGGTCTATCTCGAGCGCGTCGAGAATGCACGTGGAGAGGCTGTCGTCAGCCGCGAGAAGGCCCGTCGTGAGGCTGCCTGGGACCGTCTGGAAAAGGCCTATGCCGACGAGTCCCGCGTCGAGGGCGCGATCTTCGGCCGCGTCAAGGGTGGCTTCACCGTCGATCTGGGTGGCGCCGTGGCCTTCCTGCCCGGCTCTCAGGTCGATGTGCGCCCGGTGCGCGATGCAGGTCCGCTGATGGGGCTCAAGCAGCCGTTCCAGATTCTGAAAATGGACCGTCGCCGCGGCAATATCGTGGTCTCGCGCCGCGCCATTCTGGAAGAAAGCCGCGCCGAGCAGCGCGCCGAGGTCATTGCCAAGCTGGCCGAGGGGCAGGTTGTCGATGGTGTCGTCAAGAATATCACCGAATACGGTGCCTTTGTCGATCTGGGCGGTGTGGACGGGCTGCTGCACGTCACCGACATGGCCTGGCGCCGCGTCAACCACCCGTCTGAGGTGGTCACAATCGGCGAGACGCTTAAGGTGCAGGTCATCAAGATCAACAAGGACACGCACCGCATTTCGCTGGGCATCAAGCAGTTGCAGGCTGATCCGTGGGATTCGGTCGAAATCCAGTATCCGCTGGGCTCGGTCCACAAGGGCCGCGTCACCAATATCACCGATTACGGCGCCTTCGTCGAACTGGAGGCCGGTGTCGAGGGTCTGGTGCATGTCTCGGAAATGAGTTGGACCAAGAAGAACGTCCATCCGGGCAAGATCGTTTCCACCTCGCAGGAAGTGGACGTGATGGTGCTGGAGATCGATGGCGCGAAGCGCCGCGTCAGCCTCGGGCTGAAGCAGACCCAGCGCAACCCCTGGGAGGTCTTTGCCGAGACCCATCCGGTGGGCACCCAGATCGAGGGCGAGATCAAGAACATCACCGAATTCGGTCTTTTTGTCGGTCTCGAAGGCGATATCGACGGCATGGTGCACCTGTCCGATATCAGTTGGGACCAGCGCGGCGAGGAGGCCATCCAGGACTTCCGCAAGGGCGACATGGTCCATGCGATCGTGTCGGAGGTCGATATCGAGCGCGAGCGTATCTCGCTGTCGATCAAGGCGCTGGAAAACGACAGTTTCTCGGATGCTGTCGAAGGTGTGAAGCGCGGCTCGATCGTGACCTGCGCCGTGACGGCCATCGAGGATGGCGGGATCGAGGTCGAATATAACGGCATGAAATCCTTCATTCGCCGTTCGGATCTGGCCCGCGACCGTGCCGATCAGCGCCCCGAGCGCTTCCAGGTCGGCGACAAGGTCGATGCGCGTGTGACAAGCGTGGACAGCAAGACCCGTCGTCTTGGCCTGTCGATCAAGGCACGCGAGATTGCCGAGGAGAAGGAAGCGGTCGAGCAGTTCGGCTCGTCCGATGCTGGTGCAAGTCTTGGCGACATTCTTGGCGCGGCGCTGAAGGATCGCGGCTGAGCCGACGCAACGACCTGCATTCAGGGACCCCGGCCTGTGGCCGGGGTTCTTGCGTCTTGTGCTCCGGCAGGATGCAAAGGCAGGCAAAGGCAGGCTTTTCCCTGTTTCTTCGCTGCGCGTTTCCGCCTATAGTTTGCCCAATCACGAAGGGCTGCAGAAATGCCCGTTACCGACCGGGGGGTAGACAAGGATGATCCGATCCGAACTGATCCAGATAATTGCAGACGAGAATCCGCATCTCTATCAGCGCGATGTCGAGCGGATCGTGAATACGGTCTTTGGTGAAATCACCGAGGCTCTGGCGCGTGGCGAGCGGGTCGAATTGCGGGGCTTCGGGGCCTTTTCGGTCAAGAAGCGCGATGCCCGCATCGGACGCAATCCGCGCACGGGAGAGAGCGTCGAGGTCGAGGCCAAGGCCGTGCCCTTTTTCAAGACCGGCAAGCTCTTGCGTGACCGGTTGAACGGAACGGAGGTCTGAGCCGCCATGATGGCTTATCTGCGCTATGGTTTCACCGCGCTTGTTGCGCTTGTGCTGGTCACGATTGCGCTGGCCAATCGCTCGGTCGTGGAGGTCAAGCTGTTTCCCGACGCACTGGCGGCGCTGGCTGGGTTCAATTTCAACCTGTCGCTGCCGTTGTTCCTGATGCTGGGTCTGGCCGTGGGCGCAGGGCTTTTGCTGGGCTTTGTCTGGGAATGGTTCCGCGAGCACGGCTACCGCGCCGAGGCCGCGCGGCTTGCACGCGAGAATGACGCGATGCGCGCACAACTTGAGCGCGCCAAACAGGTTGCCCCGTCGATCCACAAGGATGATGTGCTGGCCCTGGTCGAGGCCAGGTAAGACGACACCATGGCGGCACCGGTTCAGGTCAAGATCTGCGGTCTGACCAGTCCGCAGGGCGTTGCTGATGCCTTACGGGCGGGGGCGCGTTATCTGGGGATCAATTTCTTCCCGCCGTCCCCGCGCTACCTTGCGCCAGAGGCTGCGCGGGCGCTGGCCCTCGATATACCCGAGGGCATTGCGAAAGTGGGGCTTGTGGTCGATGCCTCTGACGATCTGCTGGACGGGCTGACCTCGGTTGTCCCGCTGGACATGCTGCAACTCCACGGTCATGAGAGCGTCGCCCGCGTGGCCGAGGTCAAGGCCCGCTATGGCCTGCCGGTGATCAAGGTTGTCGGGATTGCCGATGCGGATGATCTGACCGTGCTCGAGACCTATCTGGGCGTTGCCGACCAGATCCTTGTTGATGCGAAACCTCCCAGGGATGCGGTTCTTCCGGGCGGTAACGGGCTGCGCTTTGACTGGCGACTTGTCGCAGGGCGGCGATGGCCCTGTCCGTGGATGCTTGCAGGCGGCCTGACGCCCGCGAACGTGGCAGAGGCCATACGTCTCACCGGTGCCCGGCAGGTCGATGTGGCTTCGGGCGTGGAAAGCGCGCCGGGCGTCAAGGATGCCGCGCTGATGGCGGCTTTCGTTGCTGCGGCCCAGGCGGCATGACAGGGCGCGGCATCACGCCACGACTTCGGGCGCAATGCCTGCGACAGGTTCCTCGAAAAGCTGCGGTCGGCAGGTTGCCGGCAGTCTTGGCCCCTCGATGCTGAGCAGAGCCTTGAGCCCGACATTGCAGGCGACCAGTTCCGAAAGATACAGTTCGTCAAGTGCACTGTAGAAGGCCTCTACCGCGCGCGCGAGATGCGGGCGCATCGCGCAGTGCGCCTTGAGCGGGCAGGTATTGTTGTCCGAGAAGCACTCGATGAAGGGCAGGCCGGATTCGAACGCGCGGAACACCGCGCCGACGCTGATCGAGCCGGGATCGCGCGCCAGGTGAAACCCGCCATGCCGCCCGCGCAGGGTGACGATGAATCCGTCCTGAGCCAGCTTGTTGATGACCTGCGCGAGATGATTCTCCGACGCATTGACGGCCTGCGCGGCATCATGCTTTCGCACCAGCGTGTCCCTGTTCACCGCGCAGAACATCAGTGTGCGCAAAGCAAGATTGGTTCGTGTCGTCAGTCGCATCGGGTCGGCCTCCTCGGACTGCGCGCAAGAAAGCTGCCTTGCGCAAAATGATTTCCCGCTGATGCCCATTAATGGGCAGGTTCCTGCCGGCTGCCTTGATCCGGATCAATAGGTACATTTTGTCGCGGCGCGCGAATATCTGCGGGATTTGATCTGGGTCAAGGCTTTCCGAAATTATACATGCGATTGTAAACATATGTATGCAGGTTCGTCGGGGGAGACGTAATGGAATTCGACAAGTTGACAGCCAGCCGCCGGGGCTTTCTTGGTCTCGCCGGGGCAGGGGGGGCCGCCCTTGTGCTTGGCCCGGGGTCTGCGCAGGCAGCCAGGGTGCGCACCAGTGCGCGCATCCTGATCCTTGGTGCGGGTGCTGGCGGGGCCGCGATTGCAAACCGTCTGTCCGAAAGGCTGGAGGGCGCGCAGATCACGGTTCTTGATGGCAAGCAGGAGCATTGGTATCAGCCCGGCTTCACGCTGATCGCGGCAGGTCTGCGACCTGCGAGCTATGCGGTCTCGTCCATCACGCAATGGCTGCCGCGCGACATTACCTTCATCAACGAATATGCCGCCGAACTGGACCCCGAGGCCAATCGCGTCACGACCACGGGCGGGCAGCAGATCGAGTATGACTACCTGATCGTCTCGACCGGGGTGGTTCTGGACTGGGACGCGATCGAAGGTTTCGATCTGGGCATGGTCGGCCCCGAAACGGGTATCGGCGCGCAATATGCCGGGCCTGATTACGCGGCAAGGACATGGGCCGCGATCGACCGCTTCACGAATGAGGGCGGCGTGGGCCTGTTCGGGCGCCCCGAGACCGAGATGAAATGCGCCGGCGCGCCGGTGAAGATCACTTTCCTTGCCGAGGATATCGCCACCACCAAGGGCAATCGCGGCAAGTGCGATTTCATCTATACCACGCCCGGCGGCGCACTGTTCGGGGTGCCGGTGATTCATCACCGCGTGCGCCAGATCATGGATGAGCGCAACATCACCTACAACTACCGCTGGACGCTCAAGAGCATCGATGCGCAGGCCAGGACCGCGACTTTCGACACGCCCGAATTCGAGGAAACGCTGGAGTGGGATTTCATCAACGTGATCGCGCCCCAGCGAGCGCCGCAGGTGATTCGCGACTCGGGTCTTTCATGGGCGGATCGCTGGACGGACGAGGGCTGGATCGAGGTGGACATGCAGACCCTGCGCCACGCCCGCTACCCCAATGTCTTCGGCATCGGCGACATCAACGGCGTGCCCAAGGGCAAGACGGCGGCCTCGGTGAAATGGCACCTGCCTGTGGTAGAGGATCATCTGGTCTCGGAAATCGCAGGCCGCGAGGGAACGCGTCTCTTCGATGGCTATACTTCCTGCCCGCTGATCACCCGGATCGGCCGCGCGATGCTGGTCGAGTTTGATTACAAGGACAACCTCGTGCCGTCCTTCCCCGGCCTGATCGCGCCACTGGAGGAGTTGTGGATTTCCTGGCTGATGAAGGAAGTCGCGCTCAAGGCCACCTACAACGCCATGCTGCGCGGGCGCGCCTGAACGAGAAGGGGGAAGGGGGCTGCAGCCCCTCTCCGGCCAGAGCCCGGAGTCTCCCGCGAGTATTTTGGGGCAGGAGAACGGCCCGATGAGAGGATGAGAGAATGGAAGAATTCAGCCTGACGACACTTCTGGCCGTGTTCGAGGAAATGTTCGGACGCGGGCTGTTCTGGGCGATGGTGCTGGTCGCGGTGGTGATCACGCTGGGCTATGTTTATGTGCTGATCCGCGACCGCAGCATGTCGATGCGCAAATTCTTGCTGGCGCAACTGTCAATGCCTGTCGGCGGTGCTGCGGCAGTGTGGTTCGTGATGCTGATAACCAATTCGGGGTTTGCCGACCTTGGCGGGCCGGTCGACTGGATTGTGCTTCTGGGTGTGTTCGTTGCCGGGGCCGTTGGCTTCGCGATCCTTGTTTATGTGGTTCAATCTTTGCTCAGGGGCAAACAGGCCGGAGCCTGACGCGATTTCCGTACGAGTGACCCGAGTGGCGAGTTCGAGATTGCGACCAGACAGGTGCCGGGGCGTTCCGGTGGTCCCGAGCGGCGACCGGAACGCTTTCCGATCTGAAACGTGGCCGCCTGTTGCTTGCTTCAGGTCTGGCCCGACCCGCCCGCGCCCGATCTCCCCGGGCGCGGGTTTCGGCATTTCCGGGCTTGGCAGGCGTGGCACTTGGGCTTAGGGTCGCACGCATGATGACCTTGACCTGCATGATCTGCTGCTGCATTTGCCGCTGAGTTTCCCGGCGGCTGGTCTTTCTGGCATTCTCCCTTGTCTGACAGCACCTTCCGCCGGGCCTTGCGCCACGAGAGGACGCCATGGTGACGATCCGGTTGCACAATTCCCGCACGCGGAAGAAGGAGGATTTTCTTCCGCTGGATGAAAAGAACGTGCGGATGTATGTCTGCGGCCCCACGGTCTATGACCGCGCGCATCTGGGCAATGCGCGGCCTGTGGTGCTGTTCGATGTGCTCAACCGGTTGCTGCGCCATGTCTATGGCGAAGATCATGTGACCTATGTGCGCAACTTCACCGATGTCGATGACAAGATCAACGCGCGGGCGCGCGACATGCAGGTGGCGGGCGATGGGCGGTCCCTGAACGAGATCATCCGCGCGCTGACGGATGAGACCATTAGCTGGTATCACGCCGACATGGACGCGCTCGGCGCGCTGCGACCGACCCATGAGCCGCGCGCGACCGA
>SKYA01000032.1 GCA_007128135.1 Paracoccaceae bacterium
CGCGTGGCATGTATGCCGCCATGCTGGCTGTCGAGGCCGCCAAGGTCGCACAGGAAATGCACGGCGTTGCCGCGATCACGCCCGCGATGATGCGCGACGGGATGGCCAATCTCGAGATCACCGAGGAACTCATGGCCGATCTGGGCCTGCCCAATTTCGGCCCGGCCTTTTCGGTGGCCTGCGCGAACCACGGCGGCTCGGGTGCGGCGATGATCCAGCAATGGGACGCCAATGCGGGTGAGTGGAACCTGATCACCGACTGGATCGCGCCTGACCGCGACCTGATCATGGAAATGGTGATGGAGGACAGCCTCGCCTTTGCAGCGGAAAACGACATCACCCCCGCCTGCCTGAACTGAACCAGACCGGGGGGCGCGCCTGCCGCGCCCCCTGCCCCCTCTCGCGCAGAAGGCCCGGACCCATGCTCGACGCCAGCCCGACCCAGACCACGCTTCTCGAGGTCAACAATATCGAGGTGCTCTACAATCACGTCATCCTGGCGCTGAAAGGGGTCAGCCTCGATGTGCCCAAGGGAGGCATCACGGCGCTTCTGGGTGGAAACGGTGCGGGCAAATCGACCACGCTCAAGGCGATTTCCAATCTCATACATTCCGAGCGCGGCGAAGTCACCAAGGGCACGATCCTTTATGAAGGGCGCAACATGGTCGGGCTGGACCCGGCTGATCTGGTGAAATCGGGTGTCGTGCAGGTCATGGAGGGGCGGCATTGCTTCGAGCACCTTACTGTGGAGGAAAACCTGCTTACGGGAGCCTATACCCGCACGGACGGGCGTGGCGCGACCCAGGCCGATCTCGAGATGGTCTATGAGTATTTCCCGCGACTCAAGGAGCGCCGCAGATCCCAGGCGGGCTATACCTCGGGCGGCGAGCAGCAGATGACCGCCATCGGGCGGGCGTTGATGTCGCGTCCCAGCATGATCCTGCTGGACGAGCCGTCGATGGGGCTCGCGCCGCAACTGGTCGAGCAGATATTCGAGATCGTCGCGCGACTGAACCAAGAGCAGGGCGTGACCTTCCTGCTGGCCGAGCAGAACACCAATGTGGCGCTGCGCTATGCGCATACCGGCTTCATCATGGAGAACGGGCGTATCGTGATGGAAGGCAACGCCAAGGATCTGCGCGAGAACCCTGACGTCAAGGAATTCTATCTGGGCATGTCGGACAAGGGGCGCAAGTCGTTCCGCGACGTGCGCAGCTACCGCCGCCGCAAGCGCTGGCTGGCCTGACATGGCAGACGGACCCGCAACACATCCGCGAGAGGGCAGCGAGATGACCGGCTTTGATGCTCTGGAAACCCGTTCAGACGAGGCTCGCGCCGCTGACCTCGCCCTTGCGTTGCCCCAAGCCCTGCGCGTGGCGCTGCGTGCGCCGGGGCTGGCCGCACATCTGGGTAATGTGGTGCCCGATCGGATCACGACACGCGATGCGCTGGCAGACTTACCGGTGCTGCGCAAATCCGCACTGGTCGAGGCGCAGGCCGCGCAGCCGCCCTTCGGCAGGCTGAACGCCACGCCGCTGGCGGAGTTCGAGCACGTCTTCCAGTCGCCGGGGCCAATCTACGAGCCGGGGCGCGTCGCGCGCGACTGGTGGCGGCTGGGGCGCTTCCTGCATGCCTCGGGCGTGGGGCCGGGTGATATCGTGCAGAACTGTTTTTCCTATCACCTCGTGCCTGCGGGCATGATGTTCGAGAATGCCGCGCGTGCGGTCGGGGCCACGGTCCTGCCCGCTGGCACCGGTCAGACCGAATTGCAGGTGATCGCTGCGCGGGACGTGGGCGCGACCACCTATGCAGGCACCCCCGATTTCCTGAAGATCATTCTGGAAAAGGCCGACGAGATGGGGGTCAGCCTTGCCATCACCAAGGCCGTGGTCGGCGGGGGCGCGCTGTTCCCGTCCCTGCGCGCTTTCTACGAGGAGCGCGGCATCACCTGCCGCCAGTGCTATGCCACCGCTGATCTGGGGAATGTCGCCTATGAGACCGACGCGCTGGAGGGCATGGTCGTCGATGAAGGCGTGATTGTCGAGATCGTGCGCCCCGGCACGGGCGATCCGGTGCCCGAGGGCGAGGTGGGTGAAGTGGTCGTGACCACGCTCAATCCCGATTATCCGCTGATCCGCTTCGCCACGGGTGATCTCAGCGCGGTTCTGCCCGGGCCAAGCGCCTGCGGGCGCACCAACATACGCATCAGGGGCTGGATGGGGCGTGCAGACCAGACCACCAAGATCAAGGGCATGTTCGTCCGTCCCGAGCAGGTCGCCGCCCTCGTTGCCCGTCACGCCGAGATCCACCGCGCCCGCGTCATCGCCAGCCGTGCGGGTGAAAAGGATGTGATGACGGTCCGCATCGAGACCCGCGCCCAGAATCCGGCATTGTATGAAGCCACGGTGCTGTCTACTCTGAAACTCAAGGGCGAAGTCGAGCTCGTGCCGCCGGGGTCTCTGCCCAATGACGGGCTGGTGATCGAGGATCAGCGCCGCTACGACTGACGCTGCCCGGAGATTTCTGGGAGGAGGGGTGGTGATGCGCGGGATTCTGGGTGTGGTATTCGGAGCTGTGCTTGCTGTGCAGGCTCAGGCAGAAGGCGTGGCGCTGGTCATTGACAATGACCCGGGCTCCGATCTTTCGCGGGCCGTGAGGCTGCTGGAAACCGTCGGGTTTCAGGTCGTCTCGGGCAGCGCGCTGAACGCCGAGGAAATGCGTGCCCAGCTTGCCGGCGCGCAGGAACAGATCCTGCGATCCGAAGCCGGGCATGTGGTGGTCGTGCTTGCAGGCCCATACGCGCATTTTTCGGGCGGTGGCTGGTTGCTGGCCGCAGATGCAGATACACCCTCCCTGGCGCTGGCGGATGGACAGGGTCTGCGGCTGGATGTCGTCTTCGAGATCGCCGCTAGTGCCAGCGAGAGGGCGCTGGTCTGGCTGGGCGGGCAGGATGAGTCTGCCGCCGTGGCCGGGGCGGGTCTGCTGCCGGGTCTGCCCGACCGGATCGACCTGCCAGAGGGTCTGGGGCTGATGCGGGGCCTGCCCGCCGACGTGCTGTCCGGTCTGGATGAAATCCTGCAACCGGGAACGACCCCGGCTGCCATGCTGCGGCGCACACCCGGCCTGACCTCCGACGGCACGCTCGATCTGCGCAGACCCTTCCTGCCCGAAGGGTTCGCGCCCCTGGCGCGCGCGGACCGGCGCGCTTATGACGCTGCCGTCGCTGCTGACACCGAAGAGGCCTTTCTCGACTATCTTGCGGCCTATCCCAACGGTCTGAACGCGCAGGCTGCCCGCGCCGCGCTCGAACGTATCCGCACGGCGCCCGACCGGATCGAGGCGGCATTGTTCCTGACTCGCGACGAGCGTCGGGCCATCCAGCGCGACCTGAGCATGCTGGGCTACGATACACGCGGCATCGATGGTATCTTCGGCCCCGGAACGCGCGGTGCCATCGGTGGTTGGCAGCGTGACACCGGGCGGATGGTCACGAACCATGTGGATCGCGACCAGATCCTGGCGCTGGCCCGTGATGCGGCCGATCGCGCGGCGGCCATCGAGGCCGAGGAACGCGCACGCCGTGATGCGGCCGAGCGCGCGGATCGCGATTTCTGGGCCGTGACCGGGGCTGCGGGTGACGAGCCGGGCCTGCGCAGCTATCTGCAGCGCTACCCGCAGGGCATCTTTGCCGATCTGGCACGCGAGCGGCTGGACCGGATCGCGCGCGAGGCCGCGCGGGCGCGCGATCTGGAGGCCTGGCGGCGCGCGAGCCGGATCGACACGGCGGCAAGCTACGCCGCTTATCTGCGCGAATGGCCCGAGGGCGAATTTGCCGATCTCGCGCGCGCAAGGCTGCGCGAGTCCCGCCCGCGTCCGCCTGTGCTGCCGCTGCCGCCTGAACCCGAGCCCGACCCCGGTCCCACCCCCGAGGAGGTGGCGCGCGCGACCGAGGCAGCGCTGGGATTGAACCTGACCACGCGCCTTCTGATCGAACGGCGGCTGGTGAGACTCGGGTTCGACCCCGGACCGGTGGACGGTGTTTTCGACCAGCAGACCCGCGTGGCGATCCGGCAGGCACAGGAGCTTTTCGACCTGCGGCCGACCGGATATGTCGATCAGGATCTGCTGACCATGCTCATCAGCAACCTGTTCCGCGAATTTTTCAACTGACCAGGCTTGCGCCGCAACGATGAGGGGTCTAGAGCCTGCCGCGCCTGCCAAAGGGGAGTTTGTGCCATGACACGCGCCGATGACCGCCTGATTGTCGCGCTCGACCTGCCAAATGCGCTGGCCGGACTGGACCTTGCGGGCAAGCTGGGCGATGCGGTCTCGTTCTACAAGATCGGGCTGGGAATGCTGACCGGCGGCGGGCTGGCGCTTGCGAATGAACTCAAGCAGGAGCATGGAAAGCGCATCTTCCTTGACATGAAGCTGTTTGACATCGGCGCGACCATCGAGGCTGCCGTGCGCGGGATTGCAGTCCATGATCTGGATTTCCTGACCGTGCAGGGCGACCCGCATGTGGTTGCGGCCGCGCGTGAAGGGGCCGGGGGAAGCGGGTTGAAGATCCTTGCCGTCACGGTGCTCACCTCGCTCGACCGCGCAGATCTCGATGCCAGCCTGATCCGCCCCGGTGATCTCGTCGAGATCACACTGGAGCGGGCCGCGCGCGCGTTCGAGGCCGGGGCCGATGGTGTGATCGCCAGCCCGCAGGAAGCGCCCGCCATCCGCGCGCTGCCGCAGGCAGAGGGCAGGCTGGTCGTGACCCCCGGTGTGCGCCCGACTGGGGCCGCACCGGGCGACCAGAAGCGCATAGCAACCCCTGCGGCCGCGCTTGCCGGGGGGGCCGATCATATCGTGATCGGTCGCCCGATCTGGCAGGCACCTGATCCGCGCGCAGCCGCGCTGGCGGTCCTGACGGAGATAGCGCCGGTCTGAGAGATGCGGCCCGGCTGCGCCATGGTGGGAGCGGAGTGCCACCCTGGAGTGCAATCCGACCGGAGCGACGCGAGGATCGGCAAAATTGCACGTCAAGACAAGAGCGAGAGGCGGCAAGTCGATCCAGCCTGGTCGGCGCCGACTCCGGGGCAGGAACCTTGGTGCATCCGACCGCGGCTTGCCCATATTGTGCCAGCCCCGAACGGGCCGTTACCTGCAACAAGGGCTCCGACGGTTCTGGCCGGTCTTGCTCAGTGCTTGGCGCTCCAGCTGGCAGAGGCGGATTTTCGGGTCACGAATTCCCCCAGCAACCCCAGCACGATCAGCGCAAGCCCGAACAGAACCGGATACATCGGCGAGGTATGCATCGGGTTGTAATTGATGAAGGCATAACCGCGCGCCTGGTCGATGGAGTGGAACAACGGGTTCCACATGAAATAGTGCAGATAGGATTCCGGCAGCGAATTGGCGAGAAAGAACTTGCCCGAGGCCACCATGTTCATCCGGGTGATGAGCATGGTGATCATCTTGCTGGCCCCGGGCATCCATGGCTTGAGCGCATAGAGCGCGATCCCGATGGACAGCCCCGCAAACCAGACCGCCAGCAGCATCCCGAAGGCGGCTATCGGCTGATAGATCTCCACCGGTGTCCAGATCACATGATAGAAGAACAGGATCACGAAGACCGAGAGCACCTGGATATACAACTCGCCCAGCGCCGCCCCGCCGATTGCGATCAGCGTGTTCATGGGCCGGTGATTCATCATCGACGAGTTCGGCCCCTCGGCGCCTGCGACCTGTGCAATCACCTTGACATGGGCCATGAACAGGAAGACGCCGCTCATCAGATAGATCAGCGTATCGCCCCGGATGGCCGCAGAGCGCATACCCGCGAAGACGAAGATCACCAGGAACACGGCCACCAGCAGCATGGTCTGGGCGATGTTCAGCAAGAGCCCGATGATGGCATTGCCATGTTCCTTGCGCACATTGCGCACGGCCTGGTTGAAGATCAACTCAAGCGTCGTGATCACTTGGGACCAGATCGAACGGGAACGTATCGGGGCGAGCATGTCCGGCCTTTCGTCTTGTCGCACTGCGGCACATACGATAGGCGCCGCAGCAGGACAGAAGATAGGCGCAAAGCCGTTAACGTGCAACAAATGCGCCACGGACGGAATCGCAAGGGAAAGGACAGGCGCATGGAGCGGGAATTGCAGGCCATCCTGCGCAGGCTGGCACTGGAGGCGGGCGCGGCCATAATGGCAGTCTATGAGCGCGGGGATATGGCGGTGCGCAGCAAGTCCGACTCCAGCCCCGTGACCGAGGCCGACGAGGCGGCCGACCGGATCATCAGTGCGGGGCTGCGCGCGGCCTTTCCCGAGACCGTGCTGGTGACCGAGGAGCAGGCCGCGAGCCACGGTCTCTCGGCCGAAAGGTTCTTCATCGTGGATCCGCTGGACGGGACCAGGGAATTCATCCAGCAGCGCGGAGATTTCACCGTCAATATCGCACTGGTCGAGCAGGGCGTGCCGGTACAGGGCGTGGTCTATGCGCCTGCGCGTGCGCGCATGTTCTACACTTGCGCCGATGGCAACGCCGTCGAGGAGCAAGGCCCCTTCGACCTCGGGCAACAAGGCTTGCTGACGCGGCTTTGCATGCGAGCGCCCGATCCGAAGGCGCTGGTGGTGGTCGCGTCAAAGTCGCATCGCGACGCGGCAACCGATGCCTATATCGCGCGCTACGATGTGGCCGACATGCGCAGCGCAGGCTCGTCGCTGAAATTCTGCCTGCTTGCCGCCGGCGAGGCCGACCTCTACCCGCGTCTGGGACGGACGATGGAATGGGATACTGCCGCGGGCCATGCGGTGCTGCGCGCCGCTGGTGGCGAGGTGCTTGACTTCGACACCCATGCCCCGCTGCGCTATGGCAAGGCCGGCTATGAAAATCCGTTCTTCATTGCCCGGCACCCTGATGTTGCGCTGGTCCAGGACTGAGGCAGAACACGGCTGCCCTAGACTGGAAAAACCTTGTTTTTGCCATGGTTAGCCCGGCTTTCTTCACAAACTCGCCCCGTTTTACCTGTCTTTAGGTTTCCGATGCGACAAGAATACAGACACAGGAACGGAGTGAATGATGCAACGCAAGGTTACCAAGGCCGTCTTTCCCGTAGCAGGTATGGGCACCCGCTTTCTGCCTGCCACAAAATCGGTTCCCAAGGAAATCATGACGCTGGTGGACCGCCCGCTCATCCAGTACGCGATTGACGAGGCACGCGCCGCCGGCATCACCGAGTTCATCTTCGTCACCTCGCGCGGCAAGGGCGCGCTGGAGGATTATTTCGACCGCGCCCCCGAACTGGAAGCCTCGCTGCGCGCCAAGGGCAAGACCGAACTGCTCGAGGTCCTGGATGCCACGAATATGGACAGCGGCGCGATTGCCTATGTCCGTCAGAACCAGGCGCTGGGCCTCGGTCACGCCGTCTGGTGCGCCCGCCACCTGATCGGGGACGAACCCTTTGCGGTGCTGCTGCCCGATGACGTCATCGCGGCCGAAACGCCCTGTCTGAGACAGATGGTCGAAGCCTATGAACAGACCGGCGGCAACATGATCGCGGCCATGGAGGTCTCATCCGAGATGGCGTCGAGCTATGGCATCATGGATGTGCCTCCGGCCATCAGCCGCGTGGTGCCCATGCGCGGCATGGTCGAGAAACCGGCACCCGGCACCCAGCCATCGAACCTGGCCGCCATCGGCCGCTATATCCTGACACCGGACGTGCTGCGTCACCTTGGCGATATCGACCCTGGCGCAGGGGGCGAGATTCAGCTGACGGACGCCATCGCCCGCGAGATTGTCGAGCGGCAGAATGTCTACGGCTATCGGTTCGAGGGGCAGCGCTATGACTGCGGCTCCAAGGCCGGATTCCTGCAGGCGACCGTGGCGTTCGGACTGGCACGCCCCGACCTTGGCGCGGAATTGGCGCAATTCCTGAGCGACATGATGGCCCAGCGGCAGGCCGCCGAGTAGACACCTATTCCGGAAAGGACCGGGGGGCGCAGGGGCAAGGCCCATGCGCCCCCGAGCGATCTTTCAATGCTGCGCAGCGGAGGCAGTGTATCGAGAGGTCGCGACGGGGAATATGCGTCGCGGCGCGACCCGACAGCCCCGCAAGACCGACAGCCCCGCAAGGCGGTTGACCAACTTCGCGGTCGGGGCGCGCCACATGTGGGGTGGGTGCTGTGCACCCACCGCTCCTACTGATCGAGAAAACTGCGCAGCTTGCGCGAGCGCGAGGGATGCTTGAGCTTGCGCAGCGCCTTGGCCTCGATCTGGCGGATCCGCTCGCGCGTGACGCTGAACTGCTGGCCCACTTCCTCCAGCGTGTGATCCGTGTTCATCCCGATTCCGAAGCGCATCCGCAACACCCGTTCCTCGCGCGGGGTGAGCGAGGAGAGCACCCGCGTGGTGGTCTCGCGCAGATTGTCCTGAATGGCCGAATCGAGCGGCAGGAGCGCGTTCTTGTCCTCGATGAAATCGCCCAGCTGGCTGTCTTCCTCGTCGCCGATCGGGGTCTCGAGGCTGATCGGCTCCTTGGCGATCTTCATCACCTTGCGCACCTTGTCGAGCGGCATCTGGAGCTTCTCGGCCAGTTCCTCCGAGGTGGGCTCGCGCCCGATCTCGTGCAGCATCTGCCGACCCGTGCGCACCAGCTTGTTGATCGTCTCGATCATGTGCACCGGGATGCGGATGGTGCGCGCCTGATCCGCAATCGAGCGGGTGATGGCTTGCCGGATCCACCAGGTGGCATAGGTCGAGAACTTGTAGCCGCGCCGGTATTCGAACTTGTCCACGGCCTTCATCAGGCCGATATTGCCTTCCTGAATGAGATCAAGGAATTGCAAGCCGCGGTTCGTGTACTTCTTGGCGATCGAGATCACCAGGCGCAGATTGGCCTCGACCATTTCCTTCTTGGCCTGCCGCGCCTCCTTCTCGCCCTTCTGGACCTGACCGACGAAACGGCGGAACTCCTCGATATCGACCCCGATATACTGGCCTACCTGCGCCATCTCGGTGCGCAGTTCCTCCACCTTGTCGCGCGAACGTTCCATCAGTGCCTGCCAGCCGCGCCCTGGTTTCTCGGCCATGCGGTCGCACCAGTTCGGGTCAAGTTCCGATCCGCGATAGGCGTCGATGAATTCACGCCGGTTGATCCGCGCCTGATCGGCCAGCCGCACCATGGCCGAGTCGATGGACATGATCCGCTTGTTGATTCCGTAAAGCTGATCGACCAGTGCCTCGATCCGGTTATTGTGCAGATGCAGTGAATTCACCAGTTCCACGATCTCGGCGCGCAGTTTCTGATAGGCGTGTTCCTGGGTCTCGGTGAAGCGGCCCTGCTCATTCAGGGTCGCGTGCATCCGGGCGTCCTGCATTTGCTCAAGCTGGTCGAAGGCCATGGCAATGCGTTCCAGCGTCTCGAGTACGCGCGGCTTGAGCGCGGTCTCCATCGCCGCGAGCGAGAGGTTGGACTGGTCGTCCTCGTCCTCTTCCTCCTCGTTCTTCTGGATCGGGTTGCCATCGGCGTCCAGTTCAGGCTCGTCATTACGCTCGCGCCTGGGGGCGGTACCGGGCGTGCCCAGGCCCTCGGTGACGGGCACCGCGTCGTCATCATCCTCGACCGCGTTGCCAAAAGTCGCTTCAAGGTCGATCACGTCGCGCAGCAGAACGTCCTCGTTCAGAAGCTCGTCGCGCCAGATGGTAATGGCCTGAAAGGTAAGTGGGCTTTCGCAAAGCCCCGCGATCATGGTGTTGCGCCCGGCCTCGATGCGCTTGGCGATCGCGATCTCGCCTTCGCGCGACAGCAGTTCGACCGACCCCATCTCGCGCAGATACATGCGCACCGGGTCATCGGTGCGGTCGAGCTTCTCTTCGCCGCTGCTGCTGGCCACGGCCAGTTCGCGCGATCCGCCGGTTTCAACCAGCGCGCCCCCCTTGGCCCCGCCCTCGGGCTCGTCGCCGTCCTCGTCATCCTCGATGATGTTGATGCCCATTTCCGAAAGCATCGACATCACATCCTCGATCTGCTCGGACGAGACCTCATCCGGCGGGAGTGCCTGGTTCAGCTGTTCATAGGTGATGAAGCCGCGTTCCTTGGCCTGCGATATCATCCGCTTGATCGAGGCCTGGCTGACTGTCTGTCCGCTGTCGTGATCCTGATCGTCGGGGCGGGTGTCGTCGGTGTCTTTGGCGGCCATGGAAGCTCCCGAAGCTGAGGTGGCAGAACGGCTGCGAATCGTTTTCGCGAATCAGCGCCTGTCTGTCCGTGATTGAGGGTATTTAGGGAAGCGGAGGAGGTTTTTCCAGTTCCCGCGCCGAGATTCGCGCATCAGAGCGTGCGCAGATGTCGCGATTCGGTCACTTTTTGCGCTTCACCCAGATCTGTGATTCGATCAACTTGTCGAGATGGCCCGCCAGGGCGGCGCGGTCCTCGCCCAGATCGGTCGAATCCGACAGTTGCGAGCGTTCGGCGCGGTTGCGCATTTCGGCCGCCTGTCGCAGCCGCCATGTCAGCCCTTCATCGGCCAGATGCGCCAGATCCTCGGCCGCCTCGCGCAACTCGGAGGCAGCTCCGCGCCGGGTGAACAGCTTGGCGAATTCCTCGCGCAGGCAGTTGCGCGCAAGCTCGGGGTCGTCGTCGTGGCGCACCGGGGGCGCTATGCGGACATGGCTCAGACCCAGCAGGTGTCGCACCTCGCTGCCCCGGGGCGCGATCTCCTCGCCTAGCAGCAATGCCCGGCGCAGCGACTCGTAAGCCGGGTTGCTCATTTCTGCGCGCTCCAGGTCGGTCTCGAATTCGGGCGCAAGCTGCGGATGGGTGAGCAGTATCGCCAGAATGATCTCTTCGCGCATCTGCTCGGCAATTTCCGGGCCCTGCGTGCTTGCAAGGCGAGTCGCGCGGGTCGAGGGCAGGGGCTGGGTCGCGGGGGCGTGACGTGCCCGGCCTCTATCGCCCGCGCGCCGGGCCGGGCGGAAGACTTCCGTGCGCAGGCGGCGGAGTTCCTCGGCGTAGTGACCGCGCAGGCCAGTGTCCGCGATCCTGCCAAGTGCCGCACGCAGCCGCCCGTCGAGTGCCGCGCGCCGCTCGGGGCTGTCAAGGACCTGTCCTTCGGTCTCGCGCTGCCACAGAAGCTGCACCAGTGGCACAGCCCGCTCGATCAGCTTGCGCATGGCACCGGCCCCGCTGGTGCGCAAAACATCATCCGGGTCCATGCCTCCCGGCAGAATGCAGAAGCGCAGCGATTGCTCGGGCCCCAGATGCGGCAAGGCGAGGTCGATCAGCCGGTAGCCGGCGCGCAGCCCCGCGGCATCGCCATCGAGCGCGATTACGGGCTCGGGGCTGAGCCGCCAGATCATGCGCAACTGGTCCTCGGTGATGGCTGTCCCCAGAGGCGCGACCGCCGCCTCCAACCCGGCTGCAACCAGCGCGATCACATCCATGTAGCCCTCGGCCACGATCAGCGGCTGTTTGCCTGCCGCGCCGCGCGCCGGTCCCACATTATAGAGCGAGCGCCCCTTGTCAAAGAGTGGTGTCTCGGGCGAGTTGAGGTATTTTGCGCGCGCGTCAGGGTTCATGGCGCGCCCGCCAAAGGCAATGCAGCGCCCGCGCGCGTCCCGGATCGGAAAGATGATGCGCCCGCGAAACCGGTCGAAGGGCGCGCCGCCATCCTCGGGGGCGATGGCAAGCCCGGCCTCGATGATCTTGTCCGGCGAAACGCCTGCACCGGTCAGATGCGACCAGAGCGCATGGCGCGCATCGGGTGCAAAGCCGATCTCGAATCGCTCCAGCATCTCCTGGGTCAGACCCCGTCCGGCGAGATAGCTGCGCGCTCCCGCCGCCGCGCCTGTCGAAAGCTGCATGCGGAAGAATCTCGCCGCGCCCTCCATCACCTCGACCAGTTCGCCCATCCGGTCGGCCTTTTCGGCGGCCTTGGGATCGCGCGCGGGCAGTGTCATGCCAGCCTCGCGCGCCAGAACCTCCACCGCCTCCATGAAGTCCATGTTCTCTGTCTCGCGCAGGAAAGAAAGTGCATCGCCCTTTGCATGACAGCCGAAGCAGTAGTAGAAGCCCTTGCGGTCATCGACATGGAACGAGGCGGTCCGTTCCTGGTGAAAGGGGCAGGGCGCCCAGAAGTCGCCCTTCGCCTGGTTGGACTTGCGCATGTCCCACGTGACCTTGCGCCCGACCACCGAAGAGATCGAGACACGGTTACGCAACTCATCCAGAAAACCGGGGGGAAGACTCATGGTGTCGATCATGCCAGATCACGAAGGCTTGTTGAAGGCAGGATCGGTCCGGGCGCTATAACTGAAACAAATCCGTATCGGCTGCGTATCCGTAATGGACGCAACAGGAGGACCGCATGTTCAACCGACGCTCTTTTCTGCTGACCACCGGGATCGCGCTGATGAGTGCAAGGGCCGCCACGGCCAGCGACGGGGACTTTCCCTTCATCCTGTCCGACGACGAATGGCGTGCGCGCCTGACACCGGCGCAATATGCCGTTCTGCGCGACCATGCGACCGAGCGCGCCTTTACCAACGCGCTGATGGGCGAGCGTTCGCCCTTGCTGAACGAGGCACGCGTGGGCACGTACAATTGCGCAGGCTGTGGCAATGCGCTGTATCGCTCGGAGACGAAATACGACAGTCGCACCGGCTGGCCGAGCTACTGGGAGGCCATCGAAGGCGCGGTCGGAACCAAGACCGACCGCAGTTTCTTCATGGTTCGCACGGAAGTGCATTGCGCCAATTGCGGCGGCCATCTGGGGCATGTCTTTGACGATGGCCCGCCGCCGACGGGCAAGCGCCATTGCATCAATGGCCTGGCCATGACGTTCACGCCCGATGCAACGGGCGAGGTCGAGGGACATCCGGTCGGCGCCTGACCCCGCGCGCAAAAGCCCCGGCAATCCCGCTGCGGACCACGCCCCACCTGCCCTCACGCGCGGTCCGCAGTCGGGCTGCCGGGGCTTTTGCTCCACCCGCGTCGAGGCTAGGGTGCGGCAAACGATAGGGGCAGGCGCATGTCACCGCTGGTCATGGTTCTCGGGTTGCTGGTCGCGGCCGTCGTGATGTTCGCCATCGGGCGGCCCCGAATGGATGTGGTGGCACTGGTCATGCTGGTGGCGCTGCCTTTCACGGGTGTCATCACTGTGCCCGAGGCGCTGGCGGGGTTTGCAGACCCCAACGTGATCCTGATCGCGGCCCTGTTCGTACTTGGCGAGGCGCTGGTGCGCACGGGTGTCACGCAGGCGATGGGTGACTGGATGCAGGCGCGCGCCGGACTCTCCGAAGGCCGGCTGATCGTGCTGCTGATGCTCTCGGCGGCAAGCCTGAGCGCGATCATGTCCTCGACCGGGGTGGTGGCCATCTTCATTCCCATCGTTCTGCGCATGGCGCAGCGCATGGGGGTCGCACCTGCCCGGTTCATGATGCCGCTGGCCATTGCGGCGATGATCGCGGGCATGACCACGCTGATCGCCACCGCACCCAATCTGGTCGTGCATGGTGAACTTGTGCGGCGTGGAATGGAAGGCTTCGGCTTTTTCGCCTTTGCCCCGTTCGGAGTGCCCGTGCTGATCCTCGGTATCCTCTACATGACATTCGCGCGGCGATGGCTGGACAGAGCGGATGTCACCGTGCCGCCCATGTCGGTCAGCCTGCGCGACCTTGTGCGCGACTATGCGCTGGAAGGGCGCGAGTTGCGCCTGCGGGTGCGCCCGGAGTCGCGGCTGGTCGGGCGCAGGCTGGATGTACTGGATTTGCGTGCCTCGGAGGGGGTTCATATCGTCGCGATCGAACGACTGGGGCGGATGGGGCCGTCAATGGTCGTGCCGCGTGCCGAAACCCGGCTGGAAGCGAATGACCTGCTGATGCTTGACCTCCGCATCGCCCGCGCGGACATGGAGGCCTTCTGCAAGGCACATGCGCTCTGCCCTGTGCCGCTGCCGCAGGGCTATTTCAGTGACCATACGCGCGAGATCGGGCTGGCGCAGGTGATGGTGCCGCCGGGGTCCCATTACACCGGCAAGACGCTCGAGGATCTTCGTTTCCGCACCACCCATGACCTGACCGTGATCGGTCTGCGGCGGGGCGCCACGCCGGTCGAGGGGCCGATCACTGATCTGCAGTTGCGGGCGGGCGATACGATGCTGGTCGTCGGTCGCTGGCGTGCGATTCGGCGGCTTGCGGATGCGCGGCGCGACATGGTGCTGCTCGACCTGCCGGTCGAGGCCGCCGATATCGCCCCGGCGGCATCGCGCGCGCCGCTGGCGCTGAGTGTGCTGGCTCTGGTTGTGGGGCTGATGGTCTGGGGGGTCATTCCCAATGTGCAGGCCGCCCTGCTGGGTTGTTTGCTGATGGGGCTGTTTCGCTGCATCGACATCGCCGCGGCCTATCGCGCGATCAACTGGCAGACATTGGTCCTGATAGTCGGGATGCTGCCCTTTTCGCTTGCCCTGCAGCGCACCGGCGGGGTCGATCTGGCAGCAGAGGCGCTGGTACAGATGACCGGCGAGGCCAGCCCGCGCGTGGCGCTGGCGGCGATATTCATCGTGACCACAGCGCTCAGCCTGTTCATCTCGAACACGGCAACCGCGGTGCTGATGGCGCCAGTGGCCTTTGCCATTGCCGACACGCTTGGGCTCTCGCCCTATCCGTTCATGATGACAGTGGCATTGGCAGCCTCGGCAGCCTTCATGACGCCGGTTTCCTCGCCCATCAATACGCTGGTCGTGGGGCCGGGAAACTATGGTTTTTTCGATTTTGTGCGAATCGGCACGCCACTCTGGCTCATCACGCTTGCGGTTCTGGTGGTGCTTGTGCCCTGGGTGCTGCCGTTCTGAGCCCTTGTCGCCGGTTACCTTGGACCACGATCACGCGAAACCGTGACATGCGAAGAGTGGTCTTTGCCAGCGCGCCCCCTATCTGTTCATCATGCAGCAAAATGCCTTCGACTGGATGCAATCGCTCTTTGGCCGGCGCCCACCGCCCGATCGACCCGCTATCACGGGGCGCCTGGCCATAGCGGCGCTGCTTGTGCGCGCCGCGCGGGCCAATGGCGATTATGACCCGCGCCAGAAGGCTGGGATTGACCGCGTGAGCGCCACGCGCTTCGCGGTTGGCGCCTGGGAACAGGTTGCGCTGCGCCGCGAAGCCGAGGCGCTTGAGGCCACCATCGGTGACACGGTTCACCTCACGCGCCGTATCAAGGACGTGGTGGCGCTGGAGGACCGGCCGGCGTTGTTGCGCGACCTGTGGTCGGTCATCCTGGCCGATGGCAAGCGCCACTACGAGGAGGATGGTCTGATGCGGCTGGTTTCGAATCTTCTGGGCCTGACAGACCGCGATTCGGCCTTTGCGCGCCAGAGCGTGCAGGCAGGGCGCGACGCGATGTGAGCCTTGCCCTCAGAGTCCCTTGGCGCGATAGCTTGCGGCCACCCTCTCGATCGCGACGATGAAAGCTGCGGTGCGCAGGTCCTTCACGTCCGGGCGGCGGTGCCATTCCTCCGAGATTGACTGATAGGCATTGCGCATCGTGTCATCGAGTCCCGAGCGCACAAGCTGCAACTCATCCGCGCCCTGAAGGTAGCGGCGCTTGAAATTGGGCGAGAGTTCCCAGCCGAGCTCCTTGTCCGCCGACAGCCGTTCGAGTTCGCTGATCAGCAGCAGGGCATGTGCCTCCTCGTTGCGGCGCTGCATCCTGCCAAAGCGTATATGGCTCAGATTCTTGACCCATTCGAAATAGGAAACAGTCACCCCCCCGGCATTGGCATAAAGATCGGGAATGATGACGATGTCCTTCTCGCGCAGGATCTCGTCGGCACTTGCCGTGATCGGCCCGTTGGCCGCCTCGATGATGAGCGGAGCGCGAATGCGGGCGGCATTGTTGATATTGATCACGCCCTCCAGTGCGGCAGGGATCAGGATGTCGCATTCGGCCTCCAGGACGGATGCGCCATTTTCCACATACTCGACGCCATGGAAGCCGCGCACGCCCCCTGTTTGCACGATCCAGTCGCGCACCGCATCCGGGTCAAGCCCCTTTTCACTGACCAGCGCGCCATCGCGTTCGATGATGCCGATGATGATCGCGTCATTTTCCTCGCGCAGGAACTTGGCGGCGTGATACCCCACATTTCCCAGCCCCTGAACGATGATCCGCTTGCCCGAGAGCGACCCCTTCAGCCCGGTCCGTGCCACGTCGTCCGGATGACGGAAGAATTCCTGCAAGGCATATTGCACGCCGCGGCCCGTCGCCTCGACCCGGCCCTTGATGCCGCCGGCATTGAGCGGTTTGCCGGTGACACAGGCGCGGGCGTTGATGTCGGTCGTGTTCATCCGGGCATACTGGTCGGCAATCCAGGCCATTTCGCGCTCGCCCGTTCCCATGTCGGGGGCAGGCACGTTCTGGGCCGGGTTGATCAGGTCGCGCTTGGCCAGTTCATAGGCGAAGCGACGGGTGATCTGTTCCAGTTCATGCTCCTCGTACTTCCTCGGGTCGATGCACAGCCCGCCCTTGGAGCCGCCGAAGGGGGTTTCGACCAGGGCGCATTTGTAGGTCATCAGCGCGGCCAGGGCCTCGACCTCGTTCTGATGCACTTCGGGGGCGTAGCGGATGCCGCCCTTGACGGGTTCCATATGCTCGGAATGCACCGAGCGATAGCCCACGAAGGTCTCGATCTTGCCACGCAGGCGCACACCAAAGCGCACCGTATAGGTCGAATTGCATATCTGGATTTTCTCGGCCAGCCCCGGCGGCAGATCGAGATGCGCGACAGCGCGCCTGAACATCAGATCGACATTTTCGCGAAAGCCGGGTTCCTTGGTGTCGAGCATGTGATTTCCTCCCAGGATCAAGTTGAGGGCGGCTGTGACTGTCGCTTTTGCCCCTGACCAGACAATAACAGGTTAAATCGAGACCGAAAGCACCAGCTTTTGCCTGAAAATCAGGCGCCGACCGCCTTTTGCACCATGTCCCAGTAGATATCCTCCACTCGCGCAAGGCTCAGCGGCCCGCCCTCGCGATACCATGTCGTCACGCCGGTCAGCATGGCGATAAGCGCGTAGGCCGCGAGCTTGGCATCGGGCAGATCAAAGGTGCCTGTCGCCTTGCCGCGCGCCAGGATTCCGGCAAGATGCGCTTCATAGGCGCGGCGCATTGCCTCGATCCGCTCGAAATTCTCGGGCTCCAGATTGCGCAACTCCATGTAGGAGATGAAGACGGCGTCCTGCCGGGCGCGGTGATGGCGCAGGTGAAAGCGTGTGAACTGCTCGAGCGCGGCGAGCGGATCGTCCTGGGCGGGCAGGGCGGCCAGCGCCGCGAGCAGGTCCTGCATATGGGCCTGCATCAGGTCGAACAGCAGCGTCTGCTTGTCGGCCGTGTAGAGGTAGAGCGTGCCGGCCTGCACGCCGACCTCGGTCGCGATCTGGCGCATCGAGACAGCAGCGTAGCCATGGCGCGCGAAAAGCCGGAGCGCCGCCTCGCGGATTCGCGGGCGAGTGGTTTCGGCAGAGGAGTTCTTCTTGCGCGCCATGGACGCTTCATGCCCCCGTTCTGCCGTGCAGTTCAAGTCCGCTTGCGCATGGGTCAATTCTGGCGCACTCTCTCGCGCAAGATACAAAAGGCTGACTGACGCCCCCGAATGTTCCGTGCATTCAGATATGGCCGCTGGCTGCTGCCAGTGATGCTGACGGCCTGTCTGGCCCCACCCGACCTGCCCCCGCGTCAGGCAGCGTCGGATGTCGAGAGCCCGCGACTGCTGCCGCTTTCCGTGCTGCTGGCGCAGGGTGCCGACGGTCCCAATGCGCCGCGACTGACTGATGCGCCCGATGCGCGCGCCGCAGCACTTCGCGCGCGCGCAGCGCGTTTACGCGGCCAGGTGATTGCTTCGGGCGAACGCCAGCGGATGCTGGGTTCAGACGCGCGGTTGCGTTGAACCTTGTGCCGCATCCTCGATCTCGCGCAGAGCGGCTGCCTCGTCGGGCGAAAGTCCCGAGCGGTGAATGACCGCCGTATGGATCGAGAAGACCACCGCCCCGCTACGCGCCAGTTTCAGCAGGCACTGGCGTTCGGAACGGATATAGGCGCCGCCATGGTTCACTGAACCTTGGGTGCGCTCGGACCGGGGCTGGAACAGCGTCGGGTCGTCATAATGAAGCAGATTGGCCCGCCAGAGCGGCTGCTCGGGCCGCATCAGGTCGAACATGCGCTGCACGCGCGCGCCCATCTGTGTGTCATAGCGCGCCACGGGACGATGAATCCGCATCATCGGCCTGCCCAGCTTTTCGGCAAGCGTCCAGTGCGAGGGAAAGCACAGCACGGCGCCGGTCAGGATATGTTCCGGGCTGCCTTCGGGCTTTTGCAGCAGGCAGAAATCAGCTTGCAAGAGGTGACCGAGAGTCCAGAGCGGGCGGTCAGGATCAAGCGTGACCGCGCGTCCGTCGGGACATCGCACGGCATCGCCCGACACGCTGAATCCGTGCGCAGGCAGGTCGCGCAGCACTTCCCGCAGCAGTTCGCGCGCAGCAGCCTCGGCCTCGGGGAGAAGGCCGATAACCTCGCCAGGGTGCTCGGCAAGAAGCCGTGCGCGCTCGGTCATCTGTGGTGCATACGCGGCATCCACGAACACCCAGTCGGCCCGCGCCAGCGGCATGATCCCGGGCAGTCGGCGGCCCGCAGGACGCGTCCAGGGAGCATAGGGCAGGGCAGGGTGCAGGATCGGCATGATCAGACTGGTAGGCCGCGCCCTTGCCCGCGTCAATTCCTGCTTGCAGGAAGATGAAACCGCGATAGGCTTGAGCAATGAAAGAGATCTCTCCCGACTACACTCTGGGCATCGAGGAAGAGTATCTTCTGGTTGATGCCGAAACCTGTGCGCTGGTCGATGTGCCCGATGCGCTGATGCAGGATTGTGTGCGCGAACTGGGCGACAAGGTCTCTCCCGAATTCCTGGCCTGCCAGATCGAGGTCGGCACAGGGGTCTGCGCCGATATTGCCGAGGCCCGTGCGGATCTGGGCCATCTGCGGCGCACCATTGCCGATTGCGCAGCGCAATACGGCATGGCGCCGCTGGCGGTTTCCTGCCATCCGTTCGCAGACTGGCATACCCGCAGGCATACCGAAAGGCAGCGCTACAACGAGCTTGCGCGCGATCTGGCGGGCGTGGTGCGCCGCATGCTGATCTGCGGGATGCATGTTCATGTCGGCCTGCCCGACGATGACCTGCGCATCGACATCATGCGCCAGGTCACCTATTTCTTGCCGCATCTGCTGGCGCTCTCGACCTCGTCGCCCTTCTGGGGCGGGCAGGATACCGGGCTGAACAGCTATCGCCTGACCATCTTCGACAACCTGCCGCGCACCGGCCTGCCGCCCGAATTCATCAGCTATGGTGAGTATCGTCGTTCGGTCGACACGATCATCAAGGCCGGGCTGATCGAGGACACGACCAAGATCTGGTGGGATATCCGTCCCTCGCATCGCTTCCCCACGCTTGAAGCCCGTATCTGTGACGTGATGCCATTGATGGAGCATGCGCTGACGGTCGCCGCCCTGGTGCAGTCCATTGCCCGGATGCTGGTGGAACTGCGCCAGCGCAACCAGCGCTGGCGGATCTATGACCGCTTCCTGATTGCCGAAAACCGCTGGCGTGCGCAGCGTTACGGGCCGCGCGAGGGGCTGCTGGATATCGGCAAGGGCGAGGTCGTGCCGGTGCCGCAACTGGTCGCGGAACTCATCGAGTTGCTTGAGGCCGATGCCATGGTTCTGGGCTGCCTCAACGAGGTAAGGGCGGCGCAGGATATCCTGACCCTGGGCACCAGCGCCGAGCGGCAGCGCGCTGTCCATGGTGCGGCGCGCGCCGAAGGCGCGGATGATCACGAGGCGCTGCACGCGGTCGTGCTCGGGCTGATCGACGAGTTCCGCGAGGGGCTGTGAGCGCGGCGTGACTGCCTTGGCGTTGGACAACCGTGCGCGTCCCGCCATCGGCGCAGACACGGTTCCGTCTCGCCTTTATGAACCTGTCAAATCAGCGCGGCGAGACGTGCGGCCTCGACAGCGCAGGGGGTCAGCGCGTCACGGTTCTCGCCGGGAAAGAAACGCGCGCGCGTGGCAGTGGGCATCGGCGCCGCGGCCTCCACCAGCACGCGCGGCCCTGTCCTTGCGCATTCCGCCTGCCACGCGCGCGCGAGCGCCATCTGCGCCGCTTTCGAGGCCCCATAGGCCCCCATGAACTTGCCGGTCGCGGCGGGGTCATCGACCAGCAGCGCCGTCGCCCGCTGCGGGGCCGCAGCCAGCAGGGGGGAAACCATCGGGATCAGCACGCCGGGCGCGCGGATATTGGTCGCCACGCATCTTTCCCAGTCCTTCAGGGCGACATGATCGGCCGGGCTCATTGGCGGGGCATGGATGGCGGTATGCGCCCACAAGTCCAGATGCCCCCAGCGGTCATGGATGTCGCGGCACAGATGGCGCATCGCGTCATCGATCGTGATGTCCAGCGCGGCCAGCGTGGCGGTGCCGCCGCGCGCCTTGATCCGGTCGTCAAGCTCTTCGAGCGCGCCCATGGTGCGCCCCAGCGCAACCACATGCCAGCCGGCAGGTGCCAGATGCTCGGCCAGCGCCGCACCCAGCCCGCGCGACGCGCCGGTGACCAGCGCGATCTTCCTGTAGGTTGTGTCGCTCATGCGGCCTCTTACCCGTGCTTTGGCGCCAAAGGCAAGAGATGCCGCAATGCCACGCACGCTTCGCCATCCGGAGGCTCATCGGCGGAAATCCGCTTGACTCGAATCCCTTTCTGCCGCGCATTTGGAATCCTTGGAGTTTTCAACATTTGTCATTCAAGGGGAGGAGTTGATGCTGCGCAAACACGCTGCCACGTTGCTTGCTGCATTTGTATTCTTCTGGTCTGCCCAGCAGGCTGTCGCGGACCGTCTGGTCGCGCGCGTCAGCCTGAGCGGGCAGGTCATGCATGTCTATCATCATGGCCAGTTGCTGTATGAATGGCCGGTCTCGACTGCGCGCGCCGGCAAGGTGACGCCGACCGGACAGTGGCGGCCGCAATGGCTGTCGCGCAATCATCGTTCCAGCCGCTACAACAATGCCCCCATGCCCTATTCGGTGTTCTATTCCGGGCATTATGCGATTCACGGCACCAACGAGATCAGCCGTCTGGGCCGTCCGGCCTCGGCCGGATGCGTGCGTCTGCACCCGGACAATGCGCGACGGTTCTTCGAGATGGTCCGCGCCGAGGGCATGGATCAGACCCGCGTCATCGTGGTGCGCTGACAACTGCATGCCGCTGAGTCCTGCCTGCAACAGCCGCCCCCCTTGATATGGTGGGCGGTTTTTGGCGCTACCCAACGGGTCGGGGTTTGCCTATAGTGCTGGGAAAAGACCGACAAGGCTAACCGAGGGAGAGGACATGCGCTGTCCGTTTTGCGGAAATACCGACACGCAGGTGAAGGACTCACGCCCTGCCGAAGACCATGGTGCCATCCGTCGACGGCGCTTCTGTCCTGCCTGTGGCGGGCGCTTCACCACCTATGAGCGTGTGCAGCTGCGCGATCTGGTGGTGATCAAGTCGAACGGGCGACGAGAGGCGTTCGACCGCGAGAAGCTGGAACGCTCGATCCGCATCGCCATGCAGAAGCGCCCCATCGAACATGAGCGGATCGACCAGATGATCTCGGGGATCGTGCGACGGCTGGAAAGCCTGGGGGATACCGACATCCCGTCCTCGATGATCGGCGAGATCGTGATGGAGACGCTGGCGCGGATCGACACTGTCGCCTATGTGCGCTTCGCCAGCGTCTACAAGAACTTCCAGGAAGCGGATGATTTCGACAAGTTCGTCTCGGAGTTGCGCCCCGAAACGAAGGGGGCAGACTGAGACTTGCGCGACGAGGCCGATCGCCGCTTCATGCGTCTGGCCATTGCGATGGGCGCGCGCGGGCTTGGCCAGGTATGGCCGAACCCCGCGGTCGGCTGTGTCATCGTCCGTGACGGTCGCGTTCTTGCGCGCGGCTGGACACAGCCTGGCGGTCGGCCCCATGCCGAGGCGATGGCGCTGAGCCAGTGCGATGCACGCGGCGCCACGGCCTATGTGAGTCTCGAACCCTGCGCCCACCATGGCAAGACCCCGCCCTGTGCCGAGGCGCTGGTCCGGGCCGGTGTGGCGCGCGTTGTCACTGCATTGACCGACCCTGACCCGCGTGTTGCCGGACGTGGTCATGCGATGCTGCTTGCTGGCGGGATCGAGGTGGTCGAAGGGGTCGAGGCAGCGGCGGCACAGCGCGTCCAGGCGGGTTTTCTGCGTCGCGTGCAGGAGGGGCGGCCAATGGTGACGCTGAAACTCGCGCTGACGCTCGACGGACGGATTGCCACGAGCTCGGGGGAAAGCCGCTGGATTACCGGTGCGCCGGCCCGTCACCTCGTGCATGGTTTGCGCGCCCGCCATGATGCCGTGCTGGTGGGCGCCGGAACGGCGCGCGCGGACGATCCGGACCTGCGCGTGCGCGGGCTGGGCGTTTCGCATCAGCCGGTGCGGATCGTGGCAAGCACGCGGCTTGACTTGCCGGTTGCGGGACGGCTGGGTTCAAGTGCGCGCCAGGTGCCGGTCTGGCTGGTGCACGGACCTGACGCAGCCGCCACCGCAAGGGCGGATTGGCAGGCCGCAGGGGCCGAACTGATCGACTGTCCGCTGGCCGAAGAAGGACTGGATGTGGCGGTAATGCTGCGCGGACTCGGGGCGCGCGGGCTGACTCGGGTCTTCTGTGAAGGGGGCGGCACGCTTGCTGCCAGATTGCTGCGCGCTGATCTGGTCGATGAACTGGTGGTTTTTGCTGCTGGCAAGCTGATCGGCGCCGAAGGGAGCGCGGGCATTGGTCCGCTCGGCCTGAGCGCCCTTGCAGATGCACCCCGCTTCGATCTGATCGCGCTGCGCGCCGTCGGCGGGGATGTGATGCAGCACTGGCGCCGCGCGCGCGCGTGACGCCGGCACCCCGAAGCCAGGCATCCCGGTATCGGACGACTGGCGCCGCGCGCGTGACGCCAGCCATTGTCGGAGAGCAGCGCGCTTGCTCAGCGCAGTCGCGTCAGCAACGCGCGATGATGCAGCCGCATCAGCATCATCCCGATGACGAGCGGAATGAGGCACCAGAGGCCAAGATACCACAGCGACACATAATCGGGCCGATAGACCGGGTAGAAGGCGGCGCGCATCAGCCCGGTCAGATGCAGCACCGGATTGAACCAGAGCGTGTCCTGCGCAATCGCGGGCATGTCTTCATAGAGCAGGATCACCCCCGAGATGATGAACAGGGGCGCCGTGATGATTCCCCAGGCCTGTTGCCAGATCTCGAAACGGTGGAACAGATAGCTGTTGAGCAGCCCGACCGAGAACCCCGTTGCCGCAGTCAGAACGACTGCCAGCACCAGAAGCGGCCAGTCGATGAAGGTGGCAATCCCGTCATGAAGGAATATTCCCCCGAGAATCAGCGCCATGACCCCGACCTGGACCAGCAGGTTCAGGACAAGACGCGCCAGCACCGCGTCGAACCAGTTGACACGGGGGTAAAGCAGAAGGCTGCGCGAGAAGGACAGCGCGTGGCCCGTCACGGAACTGAGCACCACGAAAGCGCGCAGGATCAGGACGCCGGTTGCCTTGAACAGCAGGAAAGAGGTGCCGAGGGCAGGGCTTTTCTGTAACAGGGCAAAGGCATAGGCGAGAACGACAATCATGCCCAGCGGTTGCAGCACCGCCCAGAGATAGCCGCCCGGCGTGCGTCCGTAGCGCGTGGCCATCTCGCGCAGCACCAGCGCGCCTATGGCGCGCAGCGCGGTCACGGGCCAGCGGGTGGCGAGGGGCATGCGTGCTGACATCGGGTCTCTTGATCCGGACATGGGGTTACGCACTTTTAACACCGATTTGCTAGCCATGACTTAACGCGCCGGGGTGGTGCGGGTTTGGCACAGGATCGTCTCTCGCATGACCGCAACTCCGATGGCGCGACACTCCAGAACGCGGCCCCAGCCGGGCCGGGCGGGGCCTGTGCCCGAAACCGGCCCACCGGAAGTGCCCCCGCCCCCGCCGCTCGCGCGCGCTGCGCGCCCGGCCGCGCGCCATCGCGGACTGGCGCTTGCAATGGTGCTTGTCGTGGTGATGCCGGTCATTGTCGTTTCAGGCTATCTGTTTTTCGCAGCGCAGGACCAGTATGCCTCGCGCGCGGGCTTCACGATCCGGCAGGATGACAGTGCCAGCGCCTCGGACATCCTGGGCGGGATGTCGCAACTGCTGTCAGGCAGCGGCGGCAGCCATGCCGACCTGCTGTTCGAATACCTGCACAGCCAGGAACTGGTCATGCAGGTCGATGCGAGGCTTGATCTGCGTGCACATTTTGCGCTTGCCTGGCCGCGCGACCCGGTCTTTGCCCTGCCGCCCCGGGGCTCGGTCGATCAGCTCGTGCGTTTCTGGCAACGCATCCTGCGGGTGTCCTTCGACCGAAATACAGGGTTGCTGCTGGTCGAGGCGCGTGCCAATGATCCGGCCTATGCGCGCGAGATCATCCTTGCGATCGTGGCCTCCAGCGAAGCGATGATCAACCAGCTGAACCTGCAGGCGCGGCGCGACCGGATGCGTCTGGCCGAGGCTGATCTGCAACAGGCCGTCACCCGGCTGCGCACTGCGCGCGAGGACCTGGCCGAGTTCCGAGCCCGCACGCAGATTGTCGATCCCGAGGCCGATATCCAGGGCAGGATGGGCGTACTGAACAACCTGCAACAGAAACTGGCCGAGGCATTGGTCGAACATGACCTACTGGCGCTGATCACCGATGCGAATGATCCCCGCCTGCGCCAGTCTGCGCGCCGCGTCGATGTCATCCGCGAGCGCATCGTCGAAGAGCGCGCGACCTTCGCGCGGCAGGACACCAGCACCGCCGAAACCGACTACCCGCGGCTGATCGCCCAGTTCGAGAGTCTGCTCGTGGAACAGGAGATTGCCCAGCAGGGCTACGGCGCCGCGCTGCGCGCGCTGGACCTCGCGCGCTCCAATGCCGAACGCCAGAGCCTGTTTGTCGCCCTGTTCATCCGCCCGACGCTGACCCAGGAGCCGGGCTATCCGAAGCGGCTCCTGCTGATCGGAATGACGGCGCTTTTCAGCCTGCTGGTATGGGTCTTTGGCGCGCTGGCCTATTATTCGCTTCGTGACCGGACCTGAGGGGAATATCCGCATGCCTGCCCCCATGCCCATTCTGGAATTTGACGATGTTACCAAGGGTTTTTGGCTGCATGGCGCCTGGCGCGCCGTCATCCGCGGACTGACCCTGTCGCTGCCGCCCGGGCGGGCGCTGGGGCTTCTGGGGCGCAATGGCGCGGGCAAGACCACTCTGCTCGATCTGGTCGCAGGCAGGCTGCGCCCCGACTCGGGGCGGATCTGGCGCGGGGGCAGCGTGTCCTTCCCGGTGGGCTTCGCGGCCGGGTTCCACCGCGACCTGAGCGGCGCGCAGAACATCCGTTTCCTTGCGCGGGTCTACGGCGTCGATTCGGATGCGCTGGTCGCTTTCGTCGAGGATTTCACCGAGCTTGGCGCGCAGTTCCACGCGCCCTTGCGCAGCTATTCGACAGGAATGCGCGCCAGGCTGGGCTTTGGTGCCTCGATGGGGCTGCCCTTTGACCTCTACCTGATTGACGAGGCAACGGCCGTTGGCGATGTGCAGTTCAGACACAAGAGCAGGGCCCTGTTTCGGGCCCGGATGCGTGCGGCCAGCGGGATCATGGTCAGCCACAACCCGAACGACCTGCGCAAGTTCTGTGATGGCGGAATCGTGCTGCACCAGGGCCGGCTGCTGTATTTCGACCAGATCGATGAGGCGATCCGCACGCATGAGGACCTGCTGCGCCGCACGCCTGCCGGTCCGGAGGGCTGATCCATGCGGGTGCTGCATTACAACTGGGTGGACCCGGCCGACCCTGCCGGACGTGGTGGCGGCGTGCGCAGTTACATGGCTGCGCTTGTCGCCGAACAGGTGCGGACGCCCGGATACCGCGTCACCACGCTCGCCTCGGGTCTGCTGCATGACCTGCGCCCGCGCCCGCCACGCTGGCAGCGGATCAGGCAAGACCATCACGAGATCGTCAATGCGCGCCCGCTCGCCCCCTCGCAGGTCGATTTTGGCGCACGCGCCCAGCACAGCCATCCGGGTACCGAGGCCGCCTTTGCCGATTTCCTGCGCGCGACTGGCCCCTATGACGTCGTGCATTTCCACACGCTTGAGGGCTTGCCCGCGCGGGTGCTCGAAATCGCAGCAGAGGTGCCCGGTCAGAAGGTCTGCCTGAGCCTGCACAATTACCACCCGTTTTGCCCGCAGGTGAACCTGTGGTGGCGGGAGTTCGCGCATTGCACCGATTTCGAGGGTGGGGTGCGCTGTGCCACCTGCCTGCCGCTGAAGCCCAACCCGAATTCGGTGCTGCGTGCCTATCAGATCGAGACGTCCTGCACGCGTGCAGGGTTCGGGCCGGGGCACTGGCTGCATGACCGGCTGCTGCGCCCGGGCCTGCGTCAGGGCTGGCACCTGCTCAAACGGCTGGCGCGGCGCAATCCGCCTGCACCGCGGCCCGCAGAAACGGAAGGGACCGCCTTTGCGGCCCGGCGCGCGCGGATGATCACGCTCATCAATGCGCATTGCGCGCGCGTGCTCGCGGTCTCGCAGCGGACGCAACAACTGGCGCAGGCCTTCGGGCTCGAGCGGGTCGAGACACTCTATATCGGCACCCCCCATGCCCGTGCCTGGACCAGGACCGCACCGCGTCCCTGGCCCACGCGATTCAGCCCCGAGTCCCCCTTGCACCTGTGCTATCTGGGCTACATGCGCGCCGACAAGGGCTTTTCCTTCCTGCTCGAGGCGCTGGCCGCGCTGCCGCGTGCACAGGCCGCGCGCGTGCATCTCAGCGTCGCCGCTCGCCGCGGCCCGCCCGGTATGATGGCACAGATGACAGCGCTGCGCGACCATCTGGCCGGGCTCGACTGGCGCGACGGTTATACTGCAGCCGATCTCGATACGATCCTCGCGCGGACGGATCTGGGCGTTGTCCCGCCGCTATGGCAGGACAACCTGCCCCAGACCGCGCTCGAGATGCATGCGCGTCACATCCCGCTTCTGACTTCGGACCGCGGCGGTGCCCGGGAACTGGGCGGCACGGATGAGCTGACCTTTCGCGCGGGCGACCCTCGCGATTTCTCAGCCTGTCTTGCGCGCGTGCTCGACGGTCGGTCGGATCTGGCGGCTTATTGGGCACAGGCGCGCGTTCCGCAGGACATGGTGCAGCATGTGCGGGCATTGCATCACTGCTATGAGGAACTGCATGAAGGCATTGATTCACATCGGAATTCCCAAATCCGGCACATCCACGATCCAGGCCTTTCTCTCGATGAATCGGGACGCGCTGGCCACGCAGGGGCTGCTGCATGCGCCCTTCAACCCGGATTTCGGCAGTCAGTATGAACTGCCCGTCACGGCGCTGGAGGCCTGCGATTGCGAGATCGCGCCCGATCTGGAGCGCCGGCGCCTTGGGTTTTGCAGCCGCGCCGACCAGAGTGCTTATGTCGCGGCCTATGCCCGGTTTCTGGATGCGATGCTGGCCGACACGTCGCTGCCGCGTTTCATTGCCTCGAGCGAGCATATTCATGCCTGGATCACCACGCCCGAACGCATTGCCGCGCTGGACCTCTTTCTGCGTACACGGTTTTCGCGGGTTGATTATCTGCTGTATCTGCGCCCGCAGGAGGAACTCGTGACAAGCGGATATTCAGAAGCCGTCCGCCGCGGTGCACGACATGATTTCGCGACCCATCTTGCCCGGAACGGGCGCATCGATCACTGGCGCGCGATCAAGCCGTGGCTGGAAGTCGTCGGGCGCGACCGGCTGAGATTGCGACTGATGGTGCCGAATGCGCTGGAAAAGCAGGACCTGCTCGAGGATTTCTGTGCAGCTGCCGGGCTCGACCTGACAGGGCTGGCGCGGCCCGACAGGGTCAACACAGCGCTGACGCAGGGTGAGATCGCGCTGCGGCGCAGGCTCAATGCCGTGCTGCCCGTGCAGGCGCCGACAGGTGGGCCGAACCCGCATTATGCGCGAATCCTGCGCCTGTTGGGTCCGCTCTGGTCCGGGTCGGCGCGGCTGGAACTGAGCGCGGCCCAGATCGCGGATTTGCGCGCCCGTAATGCCGCGGGCAACGAGAAGATCCGCAAGCGCTTTTTCCATCACCGGCCCGCGTTGTTCTGACTGCGACATCGGTCCGGGTCCGGTCCTGTCTGCGTTGCGCCAACTGGCTCAGGACAGGCGGGGGGCTTTCGGTGACCTGTCGGTCACGCTCGCCGCCCGGGATGAGATGCCGGTCCCGGCTGGCGGGCCGATACGGGATGGACCAAGCGTTCCGTGGTCTGACGCAGTTGTGCGCGCAGTGTCCCTGGAGGCGGCGCGGCGAAGGGCCGTGCCGCAAGGCGGTACCGGGGCGACCTGTCCGACGACCTGTTATAGTCCGGGCGCCCATGCCATGCGGACATGGTCCCGGTCCGGCCATCCCGAGGGAGGGCCTCAGCGGCAGGCAAGTGCAGCGAGGGCACGCTGATCCCTCCGCGTGGTCACTCGACCCTCCGTCGGGGAGTTCGGGCGCGGCGCGGCCTGGACCAAACCACGCCCGACATGGCTGCCTCAGGGTCACTATGCGGTGCGCTGCCAGAGGGTCAGCCGCAAAGACCGGCCGATATGCGGCGCAGGAGGGGGCGGGTCGAGTCCGGCCGTCATCCGGGCGAACCCCGCAGCCAGCGCGAGCCGGCAGCGCGCAAGTCGGTCGGGTGTGGATGCCAGCCTGATCTGCGCCAGATGCGCGAAAATGGCCGCGCGCTCGGTCGGGGCAAGCGGTGTTTGCGCAAGTGCCTTCGCCAGTGCGCGCATTGTCAGGGCAGGGCGGGGTGCCAGCGTCAGCAGGCTGGCGGGGAGCGCGATGATCCGGCTTGTGTCTGGGCAGAGCAGGCGCGCGAGCATGGCCATGGCAACAGGTTCGGGCATTGCACAGAGCGCATCGCGTCGCGCAGGATATGCGGCGCAGAACCGGCGCAGCCCCGAGCGCCGGATCAGCAGCATCGCCGGATCGCAGGCGACTGGACCGGACACCCTTGCCCGCCCGTTGTCCGCCCCCGCCCCGACCACGACCAGCCGGGCCTTTTGCCGGCATGCCTGCTCCAGAGCGCGCGCAGCCCAGTCGGGGGAAGGACAATCGCCGGCGCGCAGCAGCGTGACCCATGGGCTGCGCGCCTGGCAGGCGACATCGAGGCGCGATCGGAGATCCTGCGCATCGATGGCGTGAATCTCGGTGACCGGCAGGGTTTGCACGGCCAGCGCCCTGCGTGTCTCGCGGGCGGCTGCAGCATCGGTCCCGGCCAGCAGCACGCCCAGCCGCATCTCCGGATCGAGTATCGGAGCGGGGGTGAGCGCGATCTCGGGGGCGCCAGCGCGGTCCCAGCGCCAGCCCTGTGCGGCAAACAGCGCGCCGGCTGCGTTCAGGAAGCGCGCCCGCTGCGCGGGTGCGGGGTCCATGCGCAGGCGTTCGTCCACGGCGCGCGTGGCAAGGCGCGACAGTCCCTTGCGCTGACGGGTCATTCCCGTATCGCGGACGCATTCCGCAACCTCGCGCAACCGTTCGAGATGCTCGAGCATGCGCCCATCCGCCTGCGCGGTGATCTGGCCCGGACGCCCGAGCCGGTAGCGGTAGAGCGGGCGCGGAAGGTAGCGGATGCGCCGCGCGCGCACGGCCAGTTCCCAGAAGAAGGGGTGATCCTCATAGAGCGCGCCCTCGCGAAAGCGGGTCGCACCGATGAAGTCGCGGCGATAGAGCTTGTTCCAGGCCGACGGAAAATGAGCCGCCACGTCGCAGGCATCGAGCAGCGGCAGCCAGCGCGGCCCGCCTTGCACCCCGGCTGCGCCATGGATACCGGAATGTGCCACCCGACGGCCATCTGGCCAGGCGAGTATCAATGCCGATGCCGTCCATGGTGAATTCGATCGGACGAGTTCTTCGTGGTGATCGCGCAGGAAGCCGGGTTCATAGCTGTCGTCGCCATCGAGAAAGGCCACCATGGCCCCGCGCGCCGCGTCAAGCCCGTGATTTCGCGCCGCCGAAAGGCCGCGATGGGGGCTCGCGATCAGGCGAAAGCGCGCGTCCCCGGCGATGGCGCGCAGCGCAGCATTGCGGGTGCCATCACGCGAGCCATCATCGATGACCAGCGCTTCGAATGCCGTAAAACTCTGCCCGCGCAGCGAGTCGATGGCCGTGCCGATCAGCCCCTCAAGATCGTGGCAGGGAAGGATGACCGAGATGGCGGGGCTGTCATGCATGGGCTGGCGCCGTGTCGCGGGCGGGAACTCGGGTCAGACACTAGGGCAGGACCGTGAAGAAGCCGTTAAGCCGGGCCGGCATGGTCTGCCTGTTTTTTCGGCAGGCCTGTCGCACATGCTTTACATTCCGCCACGACCTGTCTTTGATGAGGCAAAGCAGGGGAGTTTCCGCTCGATGGCAGAGTCGTTCTTCAACGAGATGTATGATCCCAATGGTTTGCGCGCGCCCTATCGGCGGCTCGAGGGCTGGTATCAGGACATGCCCAACGAATTCCGCGCCCTCAAGCAGGCCGAGGCCGAGGACCTGTTTCGCCGCTACGGCATCACCTTCGCTGTCTATGGGGAAGGGGGGGACCCGGACCGGCTGATCCCGTTCGACATGTTCCCGCGTGTCTTTGCCGCCGATGAGTGGCGCAGGCTGGAGCGCGGTATCAAGCAGCGGGCGCGGGCGCTCAATGCGTTTCTTTCGGATGTCTATGACCGGGGCGAAATCATTCGTGCCGGCCGGATTCCGGCGGATCTGGTCTATCGCAACGAGGCATTCGAGATTGCGGTCGCGGGTTTCCGCCCGCCGCTGGGCGTTTTCAGCCATATCGTCGGTATCGATCTGGTACGCACCGGACCGGACCAGTTCTATGTGCTGGAGGATAACTGCCGCACGCCTTCGGGGGTCTCCTACATGCTGGAGAATCGCGAAGTGATGATGCGCATGTTCCCCCATCTGTTTCAGGCGAACCGCGTGGCACCGGTGGACAATTACGCGCGGCTGCTGAAGCGCACGCTGGCCTCTGTCGCGCCGGCAAAATGCGACCGCGACCCCAATATCGTGATCCTGACACCAGGACATTTCAACTCGGCCTATTACGAGCACAGTTTCCTGGCCGACCTGATGGGAGTCGAACTTGTCGAAGGACAGGACCTGTTCGTCGATGGCGATTTCTGCTGGATGCGGACCACGCAGGGCCCGCGCAAGGTCGATGTCATCTACCGCCGGATCGACGATGCCTTCCTCGACCCGCTGTGTTTCCGGCCGGACTCGTCGTTGGGCGTGCCGGGGCTGATGAATGTCTATCGATCGGGTGGCGTGACAATCTGCTCGGCGCCCGGAGCCGGCGTGGCGGATGACAAGGCGATCTATACCTATGTGCCCGAAATGGTGCGTTTCTATCTGGGCGAGGCGCCGATCCTGGAGAATGTGCCCACCTGGCAATGCGCCAGGGCGGATGAACTGAAATATGTTCAGGAACATCTGTCCGAACTGGTGGTGAAGGAGGTCCATGGCTCGGGCGGCTACGGGATGCTTGTCGGGCCGCGCGCCGACAAGGCCACGATCGAGGCCTTTGCCGCCAAGCTGGCCGAGAATCCGTCCAACTACATCGCCCAGCCGACGCTCGCGCTGTCGACCTGCCCCACATTCGTCGAGGATGGCATTGCGCCGCGTCATGTCGATCTGCGGCCCTACTGTCTTGTCGGGCGTGATGTGGAACTGGTTCCCGGGGGGCTGACGCGCGTGGCGCTGACCGAGGGCTCGCTGGTGGTGAACTCGTCGCAGGGCGGGGGCGTCAAGGATACCTGGGTCATCGCGGAGGAATGAGATGCTGAGCCGCACCGCCGCCAATCTGTTCTGGATGGCCCGTTATCTCGAACGGTCGGAAACGACCGCGCGCCTGCTGGATCTGGGGTTCCGAAATGCGCTGATGCCCAATACCGGCGGGGGCTACCGCAACGAATGGAGCGCGATCCTGCAGAGCAAGGGGACGTTGCAGAACTTCACCGAGAAATACGGCGAGTTGAAGCAGCGCAATGTCGAGAGCTTCCTGTTCTTCGATCAGGACAACCCCTCTTCCGTGGCCAGCTGCATCACCGCGGCGCGCGAGAATGCCCGGATCGTGCGCACCGCGCTGACCACGCAGGTCTGGGATGCCATCAACACCAGCTTTCAGGAACTCAAGGCGCTCATGCGGCGCGAACGCTCGTCACTGGAAGTGCCCGAACTGACGGATTGGACCCTGCGCACGGCGGCACTGATCCGCGGTGCCATTGAGACCACGCAGTTGCGCAATGACGGCTACCGGTTCATGAATCTGGGCTATGCGGTCGAGCGCGCGGACAACACCGCGCGACTGCTGGACGTGAAATACTATGTGCTGCTGCCTTCGGTCGCCTATGTCGGCTCGGGGCTGGACAACTACCAATGGACGACGCTGCTGCGCGCGCTTTCGGCGCACCGTGCCTATAACTGGGCCTATGGCGGCGAACTCAGCGCCGCGCAGATTGCGCATTTCCTGATCCTGAACCCGAAATTCCCGCGCTCGCTTCTGTCCTGCTGTCTGGAAGTCAACGAGCATCTCGACCATCTGGCGCGCATCTATGATCGCACGACCACGGCGCAGGAAGCCGCCCGCAGGCTGCTGGCCGAGCTTGTCGAGGCGCAGATCGAGGATGTGTTCGACGAGGGGCTGCATGAATTCCTGACCCGGATGATCTCGCAGAATGCCGGGCTGGGTCAGTGCATACATGACCAGTATCTGACCGGAGAGGCGCGATGATCCTGAATGTGCTGCACAAGACCCGCTACGAATTCGCAACCCCTGTCGGCGGCATCATCCAGAGCCTCAGGCTGATCCCAGCGCGCTGTGAGGGACAGACCGTGATCGACTGGAGGGTCGAGGTGGCGGGCGCGGTGATGGGCGAGGTGTTCCGCGACGGGGCAGGGGACTACATCCAGACCGCATCGCTGCGCACCCGGACCAGTAATATCGAGGTCATCGTCAACGGAACGATCGAGACGCGGGATTGTGCAGGGGTGTTGCGGGGCCATCGCGAGCGGGTACCGCCGCGCGCCTATATGCGCAACACCCCACGCACCGCACCGAACCGCGCCATCCGCGAACTGGCCGAGCAGGCTCTGGCCGGGATGGAGGCGGCCAGTGCGCTGGAGCAGGCGCATGCACTGGCCTCTGCGGTGCACGGGGCGCTGCCCTATCTGCCGGGCGCGACTCATGCCCATACCACCGCCGCCGAGGCGATGAACGAAGGCGCGGGCGTCTGTCAGGATCATACGCATGTCCTGATTGCCTGTGCGCATCTGGCCGACCTACCCGCGCGCTATGTCTCGGGCTATCTGAATGCCAGTGAGGACGGCACACCGCATGAGGCGAGCCATGCCTGGGCCGAGATTTTCGTGGACGGGCTGGGCTGGGTGGGGTTCGATGCATCGAACGAATCCTGTCCGAACGAGCATTACATCCGTCTTGGTTCCGGGCTCGATGCGCAGGATGCCGCGCCGATCCGCGGTCTGGTCCTGGGCGGGACAGAGGAGAGTCTGGATGTGACGGTCGTGATCGAGGCACAGCAGCAATGAGGCGCTTGCGCGGGCCTGCCTGCGGGGCTACCACCTGACAGTCGTACCGAAAAAGGAAGAGGACGCAATGACCTATTGCGTGGGGCTGAGGCTGAACGCCGGACTTGTGCTGTTGTCGGACACGCGCACCAATGCCGGACTCGACAATATCTCGACCTATCGCAAGATGTTCACCTTCCAGGAACCGGGTGAACGGGTCATCGTGATGATGACCGCAGGCAATCTCTCGGTCACGCAGACCACGCTGGCACGCCTTCAGGAGGCCATCGATGATGTGGACGCCACGCATGAGACCTCGATCCTGAAGGCGGAGAACATGCTCGCGGTCGCCACGATCGTGGGCGAAATGCTCTCGCGGGTGACTGCGGAGACGCGCACGCGGATGGACCGGATGGAGCAGGCCGCCTCGGCCTCGATGATTGTCGCGGGCCAGCGCAAGGGCGGGCAGATGCGGCTGTTCCTGATCTATCCAGAGGGCAATTTCATCGAGGCCACCGAGGACACGCCGTATCTGCAGATCGGCGAGCACAAATACGGCAAGCCGATCCTTGACCGGGTTATTACGGTGAACACGCCTCTTGTGGACGCGAAGAAAGCTGCCCTGCTGTCGATGGATTCGACCCTGCGCTCGAACCTGAGCGTGGGCATGCCGCTCGATCTGGTCGTGATCGAGGCAGATACGATGCGTATTGCCGAGCAGCGCCGGATCAGCGCCAATGACGAGGATTTCGCCGCCATGTCGGCGGCCTGGTCGCAAGCGCTGCGCGATGCTTTCACGCAGATCGGCTGAGGCGCCTGTCCCGGCACGGAAAGGAGTGCCCGGCCGAAATGTTGCGGGTGGGTGAACCTGTCCCTGTCGGGACAGAACCACACCACCCTACAGGTGCTGCGGGGGCTCACGGCTCCGGGGTGCCGAGTTCCTTCGCCAGAAACCGTTCGAACGCATCGAGATTGACCGCCTCGAACTGCCCGAAGGCCTGCATCCAGACCGAAGCCTCGCGCAGCGCGTCCGGTTCCAGCTTGCACCACTTCACGCGGCCGCGTTTTTCCTGGCTGATCAGTCCGGCATTGGCGAGGATCATCAGGTGCTTCGAGATGGCGGCGAGCGACATGGAAAAGGGTTCGGCCACATCGGTCACGGCCATGTCGTCCTCGAGCAGCATCGCAAGGATGGCGCGCCGCGTGGGGTCGGCAAGAGCCATGAAGACCTGATCAAGCGAGGGTGCAGGGAGCCGCATCATGGCCGCATCTTGCCTGCGCCGGGGAAAAGGTCAACTCATCGGTTGAATATGCTGCAGCCGCGAATGGCGGGCCTGGTATGCAGTCCGTCGCAGGAGGCTTTTATGAAAATTGTTTTATAACAGCTAATTAAGAGATTTTCCCGACCTGCTTTCCTGCCTTGACTCTGCGACCTGCCCTGCCTAGCTTGCGCGCAACTTGCAGCCGGAGGTGGCGGGCATGGCAGAGCGGGACGAACTGGAGCGACTCCGCGCGCTCGAGGAACGGATCGCAAAGGCCAGATCCGCACTGGAACCACCCCCGGCCCCGAAGGACCACCATTCGATGGCCCAGATCGGCTGGCGCATGGTGATTGAGCTGGTGTCCGGACTGGCCATCGGCGCGGCATTCGGATACGGGCTCGACGTGCTTTTCGGCACGTTGCCATTGTTTCTGGTGCTGCTGACATTGCTGGGTTTCGCTGCGGGCGTGCAGACCATGTTGCGCACCGCACGCGAATTCGGCCAGAACGACCATGACAAGGCTCCGCCACAGGCGGGTGCGGAACAGAGGGACGACGACGGTGGCAGGTGAGAATAGCGGTCTCGTGATCAAGCCGATGGACCAGTTTCAGGTCAAGGCGCTGTTTGGCGGCGATGTGAACTGGTACACACCAACGAATGTGACCCTCTGGATGGCTCTCACGATCCTTGCGGCAACGGCGCTGATGGTCTATGGAGCCCGTGGTCGCGCGCTGGTGCCGAACCGAGGGCAATCGGCCGCAGAGATGACCTACGGCTTCATCTACAAGATGGTCGAGGATGTGGCGGGCAAGGACGCCGTGCGGTTCTTCCCGCATATCTTCACGCTGTTCATGTTCGTCTTCTTCGCCAATATCCTTGGCCTGATCCCCTTTGCCTTCACCACCACCTCGCATATCGCCGTGACCGCAGTGCTTGCGCTGACTGTGTTCTTCAGCGTGACCGCGCTGGGGTTCATCCTGCACGGCACCAAGTTTCTTGGCCTGTTCTGGATTTCCAGCGCGCCTCTCGCGCTGCGTCCCGTGCTGGCGCTGATCGAGCTGATTTCCTATTGCGTGCGCCCGGTCAGCCATTCCATTCGTCTTGCCGGGGCCATGATGGCCGGCCACGCGGTGGCGAAGGTGTTTGCAGGGTTCACCGCCGCGATGGGCGCGGCCTTCTTCCTGCCGATTCTGGCCGTGACCGCGCTTTATGCTCTGGAGCTTCTGGTCGCCGTCATTCAGGCCTATGTGTTCACCATCCTGACCTGCGTCTATCTGAAGGACGCGCTGCATCCGTCGCACTGACGCGCGCAGACCCGGGTCAGACTCACAATCCAGCCAATTCCACTGTAAGGAGAGATAACATGGAAGGCAGTATCGCAGAAATGGGCAAGTACATCGGTGTCGGTCTGACCGCCATCGGCATGGGTGGCGCAGCCATCGGTGTGGGCAACATTGCCGGCAACTTCCTGGCAGGTGCCCTGCGCAATCCCTCGGCCGCACCTGGCCAGACCGCCATGCTGTTCATCGGCATCGCATTCGCAGAGGCACTCGGGATCTTTTCGTTCCTGGTCGCACTTCTGCTGATGTTCGCCGTCTGAGGCCTTCCCGACAGGATCCTTACGCCCGGAAGGGCCGTACGCGGCCTTTCCGGTGAAATCAGGGCTTAGGGGGATGACATGGCAGACAATGCCGCCTCGGGGCCAGGCATGCCCCAACTTGATATCACCACCTTCTCGAACCAGATCTTCTGGCTCGTGGTTGCTATGGTGGTGCTTTATTTCATCATGTCGCGCATGGCGCTGCCGCGTATCGCGGCCGTGCTGGCGGATCGGCGTGGCACGATTACGAGTGACATTGCCATAGCCGAAGAGCTCAAGCTCAAGGCTCAGGCCGCAGAGGAGGCCTACAGAAAGGCGCTTGCTGAAGCCCGCGCCGAGGCCGGTCGCATCATCGAGGCCGCGAAGGTCGAAATGCAGGTCGAACTCGATGGTCAGATGGCGAAGGCCGAAGCCGAGATTGCTGCGCGCACGGCAGAGTCCGAGCGGCGCATCCGCGAGATCCGCGACAGTGCGATGGACATGGTCAGCGACGTTTCGAAAGACGCGACCAAGGACATTCTCGAACTGTTCGGCGCCAAGGTCGATGCGCGCAGCGTGAACGCCGCTGTTGCCGCGCGTCTGAAAGGGGGCGCATGATGCTTCGCTTGAGTGTGATTGCCCTGTTCATCGCAAGCCCGGCACTTGCGGCCGGGGACTATCCGTTCTTCTCGCTGCGCAACACGGATATTGTTGTGCTGATTGCCTTCCTTCTCTTTGGCGGCATCCTGGTCTATTTCAAGGTTCCTGCGAAGATTACCGGCTTTCTCGATGCACGTGCCGAAGGTATCCAGTCCGAACTGGCCGAAGCCCGCAGGCTGCGCGAGGAGGCGCTCGAACTGCACGCCTCGTTCGAGCGCAGGCAGGCCGATGTCAAGGACGAGGCCGCGCGGATCGTCGAGAAGGCCAGGACCGACGCACATCTCGTGGCCGAGCAGGCAAAGGCGGATATCGAAGCCTCGATCGTGCGCCGCCTCAAGGCTGCGGAGGATCAGATTGCTTCGGCCGAGGCCGGCGCCATACGCGATGTGCGCAACAAGGCCGTCTCGGTGGCGGTTGCCGCCGCGGGCGACCTGCTGGCGCGGCAGATGGATGAAGAGCGCAGCGATGCGCTGGTCCGCAAGGCGATTGCCACGGCCGAGCAGCGACTGCACTGAGTGCTGCATCGGCACGGATGTCAGGAACCCCGGCCACTGGCCGGGGTTTGCCGTTGCGCGGTGCTACATTTCCTGCGCATGCACGAAACGCAGCCGCGCGATCGCCTCATTGCGCGCGCTGCGCTTCATGTCGTTCATCATCCGCTCGACAAAATCCAGATGCGCCTCGGCCGCCGCGCGCGCGGCCAGCGGATCGCGTTTCTGCAGTGCTGCATTGATCGCGCCGTGCTGGGCCAGCAGGTCATCGCGGGTGGCGCGCTGGCGAAAGATCATCTGACGGTTGTAGAACACCCCCTGATGCAGAAGATTGAACATCGCCCGCATCATGTGCAGCATGATGATGTTGTGCGATGCCTCGACGATGGAGAGGTGAAACTCGGCGTCCAGCTGGGCTTCCTCGCTGGGGTCGCGGTTCAGATGTGCGGCCTCCATCTTGCGGTAGATCGTATCGATCACCTTCAGATCCATCTCCGAGCCATGGCGGGCCGCACGTTCGGCGGCCATGCCCTCCAGGTCTCGGCGGAAGCTGATATAGTCGAACAGCGCCTCGTCATGCTGTGCAAAGAGATTGACCAGTGAATCCGAGAAGGCAGAATCCAGTAGTTCCGCCACATAGATGCCCGCACCTGCCCGCGTCGTCAGCAGGCCACGGGCCTGCAACTCGGCAATCGCGTCACGCAGCGAGGGGCGCGAGACGCCCAGTTTCTCGGCAAGTTCGCGTTCTGAAGGCAGGCGCTCGCCGGGGCGCAGGATTCCGCGCAGCAGCAGCAACTCGATCTGGCGCACGACGCTTTGCGAGAGTCTTTCGGGTTGGATGCGCTGGAACGGCATGGGGCCTCCGACAGGGTCTGACCGCGCACAGTCGGGGCATTGCCCAAAATCCGTGCATCAACTGGTCAACAGATATGACCACATTTCCCGATGCGCAACGAAAAAGGCCAGCCCGATGCGGACTGGCCTGCCTGATGGGGAGAGTTGCGATCAGCTCGGCTGGTGGGGCCGGATGAAGATCTCGACTCGCCGGTTCTGCCGCCGCCCCTCGGGCGTGGCATTGCTGGCGATGGGCTGGGTCAGGCCACGCCCGATGGTCTGGATGCGGTTGGCGGCGACACCCTGGCTGCGCAGGACCTGTGCCACGGAAGCCGCGCGACGTTCGGACAAGCTCTGATTGTAGGCGGCCGTGCCGGTATTGTCGGTATGGCCGATGACGATCACATCGCTGCGCGGGTAATTGACCAGATTGACCGCGATCACGCGCAGGTCACTCTGCAGATCGGGGCGGAGTGTCGCGCTGTCCACGGCAAACAGCAGATCCTGTGGCAGGGTCAGGATGAGTTCCTGCCCGGTATTGCGGATATCGACATTATCCCCGAGCTGACGGCGCAGGTCCTCGGCCTGACGGTCCAGTTGCTGGCCGATCAGCGCGCCGGCGGTGCCGCCGATGATCGCACCGCCAACGGCGCGGCGGGCAGATCCATCGCCGGTCGCGGCGCCGACGATTCCGCCCACGGCGGCGCCGGTAAGCGCACCTGTCATCGTGCGGTTCTGGGGGTTGTTGGGGTCGGGTGCACAGGCAGCCACGAACAGGGCGGCTGCGCCGACAAGCAGAACGGGTCTCGAGTAAGGCATGTGATGTCCTTCGGTTTGTTCACGATGGTGTATACAAGCAGATAACGCGCAGCGTCACTTCAAGTTCCGTTGACTGGCCGACTCCTGTGCGTCGCTCCGGCTCCGGCTCCGGCTTCGAGGCGCGCGGCCTCCCAGCCGAGCATGGCGCGTTTGCGCGCCAGGCCCCAGTGATACCCGCCCAGACCTGCGCCCGCGCCGCGCAGGCAGCGATGGCACGGGATCAGGAAACCGACCGGATTGCGCCCCACGGCGGAACCTACCGCGCGTGCGGCCTGTGGTGCGCGGATGCGCCGCCCGATTTCGCCATAGCTGGTGACATGGCCCGACGGCACCTGCATCAGCGCCTCCCAGACCTTGATCTGGAAGGGCGTGCCGATCATGTGGAGCGCGGCCTCTCCCGACTGGGCAAAGGCCGCTGCGACATGAGGGGCGGCAGCGCCGGGGTCCGGAAGGAAGTCTGCCTCGGGCCAGCGCGCGCGCATATCCGCGAGTATTGCGACCTCTTCGCCCGGCTCGGCAAAGGCCAGCCCGCACAATCCCCGCCCGGTCGCCATGCCCAGCGCGCGCCCAAAGGGCGAGTCGAACCAGCCATGGCGGATGGTGAGCCCGGCCCCGCGCCGCGCATATTCACCCGGGGTCATGGCCTCCCAGCGAAGGAACAGGTCATGCAGACGCGCCTGCCCCGAGAGGCCCAGATGATGCGCGGCCTCAAGCGTGGTGAACCGTTCAGCCAGCAAGCTGCGCGCCTGCCCCAGCGTCAGGTATTGCTGGTAGCGCTTGGGCGAGACGCCCACCCACTGGCTGAACAGGCGCTGGAAATGCGCGGCGCTCATGCCCATGGCACTGGCCAGGTCCGAGAGTTCCAGTTGCGTGCCCCCGGGCGCGTCGATCAGGGAAATCGCGCGCGCGATCACGCGGTAATGGTAGCTGGCGCCAAGTTCCGATGCCTCATCCATGACCTTTTTCCTCATGCTGCGCGCCCGTTCTAACCGGCGTCCGTGCTCCGCGCGACACGAAAGCTGCGCAAAGCTGCTGTTGCACTTGCTTCACAGGTTCACTAGTCATGTGCCTCGTCTGCATGATTCCTGGGCAAGCTGCATGAAAACCGGGCTGTTCTTCCTGATTCTGGGCTATCTGCTCAGCCAGTTCTATCGCGCCTTTCTGGCCGTTCTGGCAGGGCTGCTGAAATCCGATATCGGAGTGAGCGCCGATGATCTGGCCCTGGCCTCGGGGCTGTGGTTTCTCAGTTTCGCGCTCATGCAACTGCCTGTGGGAGAGGCGCTCGACCGCTATGGGCCGCGCCGGACCACTGCGCTGATGCTGGGGTTGGGGGGCACGGGCGGGGCGCTGGTGATGGGGCTGGCGCAGAATGCACTGCATGTCAATCTGGCGATGGTGCTGCTCGGGATCGGCTGTGCACCCGTGCTGATGGCGGCTTACTACATCTTTGCGCGTGTCTATCCTGCCGCCATCTTTGCCACGCTGGCCGGCGCTGTCATCGGCATCGGCTCTCTCGGGAACATCCTGAGCGCACTGCCTCTTGCCTGGGCCGCAGAGGCCATCGGTTGGCGCGCCTCACTCTTTTTCATGGGCGCGCTGACGGCGCTGGTCGCTCTGGTGATCTGGATGACGGTGAACGACCCGCCGCAGGCCGAAACGAGCGATGGCGAAAAAGGCAGACTGCGCGACGTGCTGCGCATTCCGGCGTTGTGGCTGATCGTGCCGCTGATGGTGGTGAATTACGCGCCCGCGGCAGGGCTGCGCGGGCTGTGGGTCGGGCCGTTCTACACTGACCTGCACGGGGCCAATGCCACCGGAATCGGACAGGTCACGCTTCTGATGGCAGTGGCCATGATTCTGGGGAATTTCGCCTATGGCCCGCTCGACCGCTGGCTGGGCACGCGCAAATGGGTTGTGCTGGCGGGCAATCTTGCGGGGGTGTCCTGTCTGGGATTGCTCTGGGCGGTGCCGATGGCGGGCTATTGGCAGGCCGCGCTGCTGTTCGCGGGGGTCGGCTTTTTCGGCGCCTCCTTCCCGATGATGATGGCCCATGGCCGCGCATTCATCCCTGCGCATCTCACCGGGCGCGGCATCACGCTGCTGAACCTGTGCTCCATCGGCGGTGTGGGCCTGATGCAGATGATCAGCGGCTGGGTGCATCGCGCCGCACCCGACCTGCCGCCCGAAGCAGCCTATCAGGCATTGTTCGCCTTTTTCGGGCTGAGCCTGCTGCTGGGTTGCGTCATTTATGCCCTTGCGCGCGACCGGACCGACTAGCGCCCCTTCACCTCTGCGCGGGTTTGCGATACACCGCGCCCGACACGCGCATAGGAGACCGAAATGGGCTACAAGGTCGTCGTCGCAGGTGCCACTGGCAATGTGGGCCGCGAAATGCTGAACATACTGGCCGAGCGGGAATTCCCGGTTGACGAGATCGTGGCGCTTGCCTCGCGCCGCAGCCTCGGCACCGAGGTCAGCTTTGGCGACAGGACCCTCAAGTGCAAGGATCTAGACACGTTCGATTTCACTGGCTGGGATATCGCCTTCTTCGCCATCGGGTCTGATGCCACCAAGCAATATGCCCCCAAGGCTGCTTCGCAGGGCTGTGTGGTGATCGACAATTCCTCGCTCTACCGCTACGATCCCGATGTGCCGCTGGTGGTGCCCGAAGTGAACGCCGCCGCTGTCGATGGCTATGCGAAGAAGAACATCATCGCGAACCCGAATTGTTCTACAGCGCAGATGGTCGTGGCGCTCAAGCCGCTGCATGATCGCGCGCGGATAAAGCGGGTGGTGGTCAGCACCTACCAGTCGGTCTCGGGCACCGGCAAGGAGGCGATTGACGAACTCTGGGACCAGACCAAGGCAATCTACAATCCCACTTCGGAAGTTCCGCCGAAAGTCTATCCCAAGCAGATCGCCTTCAACGTGATTCCGCATATCGATGTCTTCATGGAAGACGGCTCGACCAAGGAAGAATGGAAGATGGTGGCCGAGACAAAGAAGATCATGGACCCGTCGATCAGGCTTACCGCGACCTGCGTTCGCGTGCCGGTGTTCGTGGGCCATTCGGAGGCGATCAATGTCGAGTTCGAGGATTTCCTCGACGAGGACGAGGCACGCGACATCCTGCGCGAGGCGCCAGGAGTGCTGGTCGTCGACAAGCGCGAGCCGGGCGGCTATATCACGCCGATTGACTGCGTCGGGGAATACGCGACCTTCGTCAGCCGCATCCGGCAGGATTCGACTGTCGAGAACGGGCTGAACATTTGGGTGGTCAGCGACAACCTGCGCAAGGGTGCCGCGTTGAACGCGGTCCAGATTGCCGAAGTGCTGGGTTCACGCTGCCTCAAGAAGGGCTGAGGCCTGCACCATTGCCGTGCGGATAAGGGCTGCTTCCCTGCCCGATACGGTGCATTGGCGCTGTCACGACAGGATGCAGGAGCATCAGGCAGGGCGCATCCGGTGTGCGAAATGTCGCAATCGCTGGCGTGACAGCGCAGGTGGACCGGTATAGCGGGGACGAAGCGGCATCACAGCGCAGGGACAGGACCATGGCATTCAAGACCGATATCGAAATCGCCCGCGAGGCACAGAAGCGTCCCATCCAGGAGATCGGCGCGAAGCTGGGCATACCGTCGGAGCACCTTCTGCCCTTCGGCCATGACAAGGCCAAGGTCAGTCAGGAGTTTGTGGCGAAGGCGCGGGGTGGCAAACAGGGCAAGCTGATCCTTGTGACTGCGATCAATCCCACACCGGCCGGCGAAGGCAAGACCACGACGACCGTGGGGCTTGGCGACGGGCTGAACGCTATCGGGAAGAAGACCGCAATCTGTATCCGGGAGGCCTCGCTTGGTCCGAATTTCGGGATGAAGGGGGGCGCGGCCGGGGGCGGCTATGCGCAGATCGTGCCGATGGAAGACATGAACCTTCATTTCACGGGCGATTTCCACGCCATAACCTCGGCGCATAACCTGCTGTCGGCGATGATCGACAACCATATCTACTGGGGCAACGAACTGGCCATCGACGAGCGCCGCATCACCTGGCGTCGGGTGATGGACATGAATGATCGCGCGCTGCGCGACATGGTGATCAATCTGGGGGGTGTCGCGAACGGTTTTCCGCGCCAGACAGGGTTCGACATCACGGTGGCGTCGGAAGTGATGGCGATCCTGTGCCTTGCAGCAGACCTTGGCGATCTGGAGCGCCGGCTGGGCGATATCGTGGTGGCCTATCGGCGCGACAAGACCCCGATCTGCTGCAGTGACATCGGCGCCCAGGGGGCGATGGCGGTGCTTCTTAAGGACGCGATGCAGCCCAATCTGGTGCAGACGCTCGAGAACAACCCCGCCTTTGTCCATGGCGGCCCCTTTGCCAATATCGCGCATGGCTGCAATTCGGTGGTGGCGACGCAGACGGCGCTTGGACTGGCGGATTACGTCGTCACCGAAGCCGGGTTCGGGGCTGACCTCGGGGCAGAGAAATTCTTCAACATCAAGTGTCGGAAGGCCGGCCTGAAACCGGCGGTGGCGGTGATCGTGGCGACCGTGCGGGCGATGAAGATGAATGGCGGTGTCGCGCGCGCGGACCTGGGGACCGAGAACGTTGCCGCCGTGCAGCGGGGCTGCCCCAATCTCGGGCGCCATATCGAGAATGTGAAATCCTTTGGCGTTCCGGTGGTTGTGGCGATCAACCATTTCCATTCTGACACCGAGGCGGAAATCGCGGCTGTAACGGACTATGTCGCAGGCCTCGGGGCCGAGGCGATCCTGTGCAGGCACTGGGCCGAGGGCTCAAGGGGGATCACGGAACTTGCAACCCGCGTGGCTGAGCTGGCCGATGCCGACATGTCGCAATTCGCACCGCTCTATCCTGATGAGATGTCGCTTTTCGACAAGATCGAAACCATCGCGCGGCGGATCTATCGTGCTGACGAAGTCCTCGCCGATGCGAAGATCCGCGCGCAATTGCGCGAGTGGGAAGCTGCCGGTTATGGCAACCTGCCGATCTGCATGGCCAAGACGCAATACTCCTTTTCGACCGACCCTGATCTGCGCGGGGCACCGGTGAACCATTCGGTGCCGGTGCGGGAAGTGCGGCTGTCGGCAGGAGCGGGGTTCATCGTGGTGATCTGCGGCGAGATCATGACCATGCCCGGGCTCCCGCGCCGACCGGCCGCCGAGACGATCCGGTTCAATGCAGACGGGGTAATCGAGGGATTGTTCTGAGCGCGGATGGCGGGACGGCGCTCGCGCGGCTGCGCCGCGCGTCGCCCCACCCGCCATCCCGCAGGGGCGGTTTTCGTGGTACTGGTGGCGCTGCGTCTGGCGGGAAGTGGACGAAAGGACAGCTGATGATATCGAGCGCAGACAGGTGCAAGGACATGACCGAATTGCGCGCCGAGATCGACCGGATTGACCGCGCGCTGATTGCTCTTCTCGGTGAACGGGTTGCCTGCATCGACCGAGCGGTGGAATTGAAACGCGCCGAAGGCCTGCCTGCGCGGATTGATGCGCGTGTCGCCGAGGTTCTGGAGAATGTGCGCTGTGAGGCAGGGCGCAAGGGGCTGGATGCAGCACTTGCAGAGCGCTTGTGGTCGGAAATGATCGAATGGTCGATCACGCGTGAAGAGCGGGTTCTCGGGTCGGGCCAGGGGAGAACAGACGCATGAGCGCGACACTGATCGACGGCAAGGCATTCGCGGCGAAGGTGCGGGAGCGCATTGCCGGTCATGTGGCGCGGCTGGACGAGGCGCATGGGCTGGTGCCGGGTCTGGCGGTGGTGCTGGTGGGCGCAGACCCGGCCAGCGAGGTCTATGTGCGCGCGAAGGGCAAGCAGACGGTCGAGGTCGGCATGGCCTCGTTCGAGCACAGGCTGGCGGCAGAGACTTCTGAGGCCGACCTTCTGGCGCTTATCAGGCGGCTGAATGCGGATCCGAAAGTTCACGGAATTCTCGTCCAGCTGCCATTGCCCGCGCATCTGAATTCCGACCTGGTGATCAATGCGATTGATCCGGCAAAGGATGTCGATGGCTTCCACATTTCCAATGTGGGCCTGCTGAACACCGGGCAGAGGGCCATGGTGCCCTGCACACCGCTGGGCTGTCTGATGATGCTGCGCGATCATCTTGGCGGCCTCGCCGGGCTGGAGGCCGTGGTGGTGGGGCGCTCGAATATCGTGGGCAAGCCCATGGCGCAGCTATTGCTGGGCGAGAGTTGCACGGTCACCATCGCTCATTCGCGGACCCGCAATCTGGCCGAGGTCTGCCAGCGTGCCGACATTCTCGTGGCGGCCGTAGGGCGGGCGGAAATGATCCCGGGTGACTGGGTCAAGCCGGGCGCTACGGTTATCGATGTCGGTATCAACCGCATTGCCGAGGGTGACAGGACACGGCTGGTGGGCGATGTGCATTTCGGGACCGCGGTCCGAGTGGCAGGGGCGATAACGCCCGTTCCGGGCGGAGTCGGGCCGATGACGATTGCCTGTCTTCTGGCCAATACCCTGACTGCGGCCTGCCGTGCCAATGGCCTGCCCGAACCTGACGGGCTTACCGCCTAGCCACCAAGAATGACGGCGTGCATGACCCGGCCGGGCAGCAGCGTGAACAGCCCGGCCACGACCAGCCCGCCCCAGACCATCCCGACCATCCAGCCGCGGTGCCCTGCCACATCGCCGCGACGGATATGTCGCAGCGCGAGCACGATCCCAGCGAGGACGAAGACAGACAGCATGTGAATCCAGCTCAGTCCGAACAGGGGGCCAGACCCCCTGATCTGGAAGCTGGTGATCGCGACCAGTGCCATCGCGCCAATCCAGACCCATCCCAGCAGTCGATGCGCGCGTGTTCCCCGCGCGCGGGTGAAGATCAGAAACGTGGCGATTATGGCGACAAGGGCTGCCGCCGTATGAAGCTGGATCGCCGGAGCGGCATATGTCAGCGGGTCAAGGGGCATCCCGGGCCTTTCTGTCTGAATGAATATGGCTTCAGGTTTGCAAACGCCCCGCCGACGGGGCAATAATGGCTGCGTGAATTGCGAACAGGTGACGTGCATGGTCAGGCCATCAGGCAGGATGCAACTCGCGTTTCGTGAATGGCAGGGCCCACTGGGGCTGTGGCTTGGCCTGAGCGGACTTGCGACTCTGGCGGGGCCGTTCGGCACCATGGAGGCGCTGACGGCGGGGCCGCGGACACTCTACTGGTTCGGCGTGACAGGGGTTGCGATCGGTCTGGATCGTGCACTCACAAGGCTCGAGTCGCGCCTGACCGGCACTCCGGTCGTCGCCGCTGCAATGGTGGGCCTGTATGCGGTGATCATGGCGAGCCTTGTCTTTGCGCTGAACACCTGGCTGTTCGAGAGTTGGGGACGTCTGGGGCAATGGCTGTGGCTGCTTCTTATCGTGCTGGCCATTTCCGCGGCTGTGCATGCGCTGATGTTCTGGCTGGACCCTGCGACCGGCAAGGGCCAGGACACCCTGCAGGACCGCTTTCTTGCGCGTCTCAGGCCCGAGGCCCGGGGCGCGCTGATCCGGATCGAGGCGCAGGACCATTACCTGCTTGTCGTCACGCGGAAAGGGCAGGACATGATCCTGATGCGCATGGGCGACGCCGAGGCGGAACTGGGCGCACTGGGCCAGCGAGTCCATCGCTCGCACTGGATCGCGCCGGATGCTATCGTCAGGACCCAACGTGCGCAGGGCCAATTGCGGCTGCTTATGGCCGATGGCACCGAGGTTCCCGTCAGCCGGGGCTATCGCGACGCGGCGCGCAAGACGGGTTTGCTGCCCGGCTGAAGGCGCCGCGCGGGGTTTCAGCCGCGCAGCGCGGGCCGGAAGCCATGCTTACGGGATAAGTTTCGAGATGATCAGATCTGCTGCCTCTTCGGCGTTCATGCGTGTGGTATCGATCCGGATCTGGGGTGTTTCGGGCGGCTCATAAGGCGAGTCAATGCCTGTGAAGTTCTTCAGTTGCCCCGCGCGCGCCTTGGCATAGAGCCCCTTCACATCGCGCTTCTCGGCCTCGGCAAGCGGGGTGTCGATAAAGATCTCGACAAATTCTCCCGGCTGCATCATCGCGCGCACCATCTCGCGTTCGGAACGGAAGGGCGAGATGAACGCCGTGATCACGATGAGCCCGGCATCGGTCATGAGTTTGGCGACTTCGCCCACGCGGCGGATATTCTCCACGCGGTCGGCATCGGTGAAACCCAGATCCTTGTTCAGGCCGTGGCGCACATTGTCGCCATCGAGCAGGAAGGTATGCCGGTTCATCCGCGCGAGCTTCTTTTCGACCAGATTGGCGATGGTCGACTTGCCGGAGCCCGAAAGCCCGGTCATCCACAGAACCATGGGCTGCTGGTTCTTCATCGCCGCGTGATGGTCGCGGGAAATGTCGGTTGCCTGCCAGTGGATGTTCTGTGCCCGGCGCAGGGCGAAATGGATCAGGCCGGCGCCGACCGTGCGGTTGGTCAGCCTGTCGATCAGAATGAAGCCACCCAGATCGCGGCTGTCTTCATAGGGCGCAAAGGGAATATCGCGGTCGGTGGTCACTGTCGCCACACCGATTGCGTTGAGATCCAGCGTCTTTGCGGCCAGATGCTCCATCGTGTTGACATTGACCTGGTATTTCGGCTGGGCAACCGTGGCGCCGACCGTCTGTGCACCGATCTTCAGCCAGTAGGCGCGCCCCGGCACCATGTTGTCCTCATCCATCCAGATGATGGTTGCCTCGAACTGGTCAGCGACTTCCACCGGGCTTCTTGCAGCGGTGATGACTTGCCCTCGCGAGCAGTCGATCTCGTCCGCAAGGCACAGGGTCACGGCCTGCCCGGCCACGGCGCGGTCCTGATCGCCGTCGAAGGTGACGATCCGCGCGACTGTCGAGGTCTTGCCCGACGGCAGGACGCGCACCTCGTCGCCCGGATGCACCTGACCCGCGGCAATTGTGCCGGAAAAACCGCGGAAGTCGAGATTCGGGCGATTGACCCATTGCACGGGCAGGCGGAAAGGCTTGCGCTGATCGGCACTCTGATCGAGATCGACCGTTTCCAGATGCGCAAGCAGGGTTGGGCCGTCATACCAGTCCATATTCGCGCTGGGCGCCGCGATATTGTCACCGGCCAGCCCGGAGATGGGGATGGCGGCAAAGTCGATGATTCCGATGGATTCGGCAAAGTCGCGGTAATCCTTCACGATCTGCTCGAAAACAGCCCAATCATACCCCACCAGATCCATCTTGTTCACGGTCAGCACGATGTGGCGCAGTCCCAGCAGATGCGCCAGATAGCTGTGCCGTCTGGTCTGTGTCAGCACGCCCTTGCGCGCATCTATCAGGATCACGGCCAGATCGGCTGTGGATGCCCCGGTGACCATGTTGCGGGTATATTGTTCATGTCCCGGCGTGTCAGCCACGATGAATTTGCGCTTTTCTGTCGCGAAGAAGCGATAGGCGACGTCAATCGTGATGCCCTGCTCCCGCTCTGCGGCCAGACCATCAACCAGAAGGGCGAAGTCGATATTCTCGCCCTGCGTGCCCACGCGCCTGCTGTCGTTCTCGAGGGCTGCGAGCTGGTCCTCGAAGATCATCTTGCTGTCATAGAGAAGCCGCCCGATCAGCGTGGACTTGCCGTCATCGACCGAGCCACAGGTGATGAAGCGCAGCATGGTCTTGTGCTGATGGGTTTCGAGATAGCTGTCGATGTCCTCGGCAATCAGGGCGTCGGTCTTGTAGATCTCGTTCATCAGAAATAGCCCTCCTGCTTCTTCTTCTCCATCGACGCGGATTGATCGTGGTCGATCGCGCGCCCCTGACGTTCGGATGTAGTGGTCAGCAGCATCTCCTGGATGATCTGGGGCAGCGTCCTGGCGTGGCTTTCCACCGCGCCGGTCAGCGGATAGCAGCCCAATGTGCGAAAGCGCACCGAGCGCATGACCGGGGTTTCGCCATTCAGCGGGAAACGTTCATCATCGACCATCAGCAGAAGCCCGTCGCGGATGACAGTCGGGCGCTCTGCCGCGAAATAGAGCGGCACGATCTCGATGTTCTCGAGGTGGATATACTGCCAGATGTCGAGTTCGGTCCAGTTCGACAGCGGAAAGACCCGCATCGATTCCCCCTTGGCCTTGCGCGCGTTAAAGACGCGCCAGAGCTCCGGGCGCTGGGCCTTCGGGTCCCAGCGATGGTTTGTGGTTCGGAAGCTGAAGATACGCTCCTTGGCGCGGCTCTTTTCCTCGTCGCGCCGCGCACCGCCAAAGGCCGCGTCAAATCCGTGCAGGTCAAGCGCCTGTTTCAACCCTTCGGTCTTCCACATGTCGGTATGCATTGATCCATGATCGAAGGGGTTGATGCCGCGCTTCACGGCTTCGGGGTTCTGATAGACGATAAGCTGCATGCCGGCCTTGCGCGCGGCGCGGTCGCGCAATGCGTACATGTCGCGGAATTTCCATGTGGTATCGACATGCAATAGCGGAAAAGGCGGGGGAGAGGGGTAGAACGCCTTGCGGGCCAGATGCAGCATCACGGCGCTGTCCTTGCCCACCGAGTAGAGCATCACGGGGTTCGCGGCCTCCGAGACCACTTCGCGCAGGATATGGATCGCTTCGGCTTCGAGTCGTTGCAGGTGAGTAAGCGAGTACAGCGTCATGCGGGAGCGTTCCTTTTCGATACGTCGCGGCTTGGCAGGTTTATAATGCTGCGCTAGACTGCGCACACCTCCCATATGGGAGGTAAAGGAATGGGCATGATCACACCACAGGACACGACGCTGCTACTCGCCATTGCCCGGGCAGGTTCTGACGGGGCTGACTGGTCAGCCATGCTGTGCGAACTGGCGGCTCGGACACAGGCAGATTCGGCGCAATTCTGGTTCGGCGCTCGGGTCTGGGACCTGGTGGAGGGACAGCCTGCGCAGCTTCCTCTGCCGCTGGCGGGGCTGCGTCCCGGTCGTGTCTATACTGGCGAGGAACTGGCCGAACGCGCGCTCGGGGCCGAACTGGCAGGCGACCAGCGCGCGCTGCGGCTGACGGCTTCTGTGGGGGACGCATGGCTTCTTCTGGGCCGCTTGCGCGGAGAGTTTCGCGCCGTGGACTCGGCGCTGCTCTCCAGCCTCGTGCCGCATCTGGAACAGGCGATGCATTTGGCAACACAGATGCAGCGGTTGCAGGACGAAGTCGCCCAGGCCACCATGCTTGCACGGCGTATGCAGGTGGGGCGGGTGCGTTTTGGCGCGCGTGGCGATTTAGTAGAACAGGATGCCGTCGCACGTGACCTGCTTGCCCGTGCCGGGGTCGTGCTGCCGGCCAAGGGCTTGGCCGGGGCAGGGCTGGTCATGCTGGCGCCGGGTCTGGAAATGCTGTGCCTTTCCGACACAGGTTACCTGCGCGCCACCGGCTCTGCCCTGCCCGCGCCCGAGATGATCGCCCGCAGCCTCGGCCTCAGTCTGCCCGAGGCGCGACTCGCGCGCGCACTGGGTCACGGAGCGAGTCTTGTTCAGGCGGCCAAGGCCCTCGGGCTGACCATCGAGACCGCGCGATATTACTCGAAGCAGATCTTCGCCAAGACCGGCCTGCGCGGGCAGCCGGACCTGATGCGCAGGCTCTGGTCGGGAGCGCTGGTCCTGGCTTGAGGGGTGAACAGCCTTGTTGCGGAACCCGGTTTCGTGCAGTGCGGCATGAACCCGTGGTGCTGGGCACGAGCCATTGCAGGTGCAAGGCGCGGATATGCCTTGCATTGGCCACAGACGAACGCGAAATTCATTCGCAGCGGGGCTGGCCCATCCGACATGTCACGCCCTGTCTGTCAAACCTGACTGGCCCGCCGCGCAACGGACTGGAGTTGCTCGAAGATTTCGAATCTTGCCGTGTGCAGCGCGGCGATTTCGGGCCCTTTGGGTTCAAATCTGCCGGCAAATGACGACATTTCCGCCATCGCCGTGGGGGTGTCCGGATAAACCCCAGCGGCCACGGCCCCCAGAATGGCCGCACCAAGCAGGACCGGCTCTTCCGTAGCTGGTACGGCAATCTGAACCCCCGTCGCGTCGGCCAGAAGCTGCCGGATGAATGTGCTGCGCCCCGCGCCGCCACTTATGGCGATCTGCCGGATCGGTGCGCCGACGCTGGCTTTGGCGCCAATGATCTGTCGCAATCCGTATCCGATTCCGCACAGCCCGGCGATGTAGAGCACGACGAGGTTTTCGAGATCCCGATCCATGCCCAAACCGGCGACGACGGCGCGTGTATGCGGATCAGCGTGCGGTGCGCGATTGCCCAGGAATTCAGGCACGACATGGACACCTTTCGCCATCTGCACCGGATCGGCATCCCGTTGCTCAAGAATCTTTGCGGCCTGATCTGCCAGCCATGATGGCAGCGACTGGCCGTTCGCGGCGGCGTGTTGATGGGCCGTGGTAGCGTAGGGATGAAACTCCAGCAACTGGTCGATGGCGGCGCCTGCTGCGGATTGACCGCCCTCGTTCAACCACATGCCCGGCACCATGGCAGAGAAATACGGCCCCCAGACGCCGGGCACGAAGACAGGCTCGCGTGTTGTCGTCATCGTACAGGAGGATGTGCCGAACACATAGGCCAGATTGGCCTCGGCCCCGCCGCCATCGCGCGCCCCGACAGTTCCGATGCCACCCGCATGGGCGTCGATCAATCCGGCCGCTACGGGCGTGCCGGCACAAAGCCCCAGTTCTGTTGCGGCCTGCGCAGTCAGGCCCGAGCCAAGCGCGGAACCTGCCTCGACGACGCGCGCGCCGATGCGCTCGAAATTGCCGACCGCCAGATCGCCCAGCCCTGCGGTCTCGAAAAAACTGCGATCCCAGCCGCGCTCATGGGCAAGGAACGTCCATTTGCACGTCACGGTGCAGATCGAGCGCGCCAGATCGCCGGAGGCCCGCCATGTCAGGAAATCCGTCAGGTCGAGAAACTGCCATGCCCTGTCATAGGTCTCGGGCCGGTTTTCCCTGAGCCAGAGCAGCTTCGGAGTTTCCATCTCGGGCGAAATCCGTCCGCCGACATGGTCGAGAACTCGGTGGCCCGTCCTGTTGATGCGCTCGGCCTGTTCAACCGCGCGATGATCCATCCAGACAATGACATTGCGTTCCGGGTGGGCCGGATCCCCGACGGGCAGTGGTTGTCCTTCGGGCCCCAGCACGACCAGCGAGCAGGTTGCGTCAAAACCGATCCCCCTTATGTCTTCCGCCCTGACCGAGGCGACATCGAGCGCGCCTCTCACCGATGCGCTGACAGCCTTCCAGATGTCTTTGCTGGACTGTTCGACGAATGTGCCGTCGCGGTAAACCTCGATGGCGCAGGTTTCGCTGGCGATCAGCCGACCTGCCATCGAGAAGACGCCGGCGCGCGCGCTCCCCGTGCCGACATCGACGCCGATGACATAGCCGTATGCGGCAGATGCGTTCCGGGTCATGGACTGCTCCTGCGGCATCACAGGTCAACGCTGTTGGGCAGGATGACGAGGTCGCGGATCACGACGCCCCTGGGCCGAGTGAGCATGAACAGCACCGCCTCGGCAACCTCACGCGGCTGCATGAGCGATCCGTTGGCAAGCGCCTCTTCCAACTTCTCCCTGGGCCAGTCGTCCAGCAGGGCGGTGACAACGGGACCCGGCAGGACAGCCCCCATCCGGATACCATGCCCGGAGACCTGCCTGCGGGTGCTGTGCATGAAAGCCTGCACCGCGAATTTCGACGCTGTATAGACCGGCTCCCAGACCACGGGGACCACCCCGGCCACCGAGGACGTGAACAGGATGTCCCCGGTCTTGCGCTCGATCATGTGCGGCAGAACCGCCTGCACCGTCCGGAATGCGGCGTTGATGTTCAGGTTCAGGACCTTGTCCCACGCATCCGGGTCTCCTTCGGCCGCCGGGCCGCCGATATAGGCACCGGCATTGGCATGGAAGATGTCCAGCCTGCCGGTCATTTCCAGAATCCGGGGCAACATGCCGGATACGGCCCTGTTGTCGAGAAGATCAAGCGTCAGGGCGTGGGCGCTCGGCCCCATTTCGGCGCAAATCGTCACCAGACGGTCGCTCTCGCGGTCGATCAGGACCACTTCGGCACCATTCTCGACAAGGATGCGCGCACATTCCAGTCCGATCCCCGAAGCTGCCCCCGTGATGGCAGCGGTCTGCCCTTTCAGTGCCTGAGTCATGGTGTTTTCCTCTAGCCGCGCCCGTGATTTGCGCGTGACTGCCGCGCCATCGAGTCGATGATGACAGCGATGGCCAGAACGCCACCGGTAATCATGTAGCGCAGCGATGAACTGAGATTGAGCAGCGTCAGTCCGTTTGAAATCGCCTGGATGACAAGGATTCCGAACAAGGCTGCCCAGGCTGTGCCGCGCCCGCCGAAGAGCGAGGTGCCGCCAATCACTGCCGCAGCGATCGCATTCAGATTGACATCTGCCGTGCCTGCCTGCTGGCTTGCAGAGGCAAGGCGTGCTGCACCGAATATCCCGCCGGCGGTTGCAAACATCGAGCACAGGACAAAGGCGCTCATCCGGATACGTTCGACTTTGATGCCGGCACGCCGCGCTGCCTCGGGGTTGCCGCCGACGGCATAGACCGAGCGGCCCCATTTGGTGCGCGTCAGCGCGTAATGCATGATCATGACGAACAGCACGAACAGGGCGAACATCCACGGTATGCCACGGCCGAGGTTCAGGTAATGGACCGCGAACTGCAGCCCGACCGTGAAGGTGAACAGCCGCAGGATCAGCAGACTGGCGGCTTCATGCGACAGATTTGCCGCGCTGCGCAGCGCCATTTTCCGCAATCCGTTGAACAGCAGGAATGCGCCAGGCAGAAGCGCCAGCAGGTGCGACAGCCAAGCGGGCATCACCATCACCTGACCGAAGCGTACCAGCGAGGAGCTGAAGGGCAGGTTGATGGACCCGGTTGGCCCCAGAATATAGAGTTGCGCCCCCAGCAGCGCGAGTAACCCGGCAAGCGTGGCAACGAAACTGGGCATGCCGAAACGGTTCCGCAGCAAGGCATAGACAAGCCCCATCGCGACGCCGGCAGCCAGCGCGCCGCCCACCGCAACAGGCATCGGCAGACCGCTGCGCACCCAGAGCACGCCGATCATTGCAGAGGCCAGCCCGCTCATGGACCCGACGGACAGGTCGATCTCTCCCAGCAGCAGGACGCAGACCACCCCAAGCGCGATGAACCCGATGGCAGAGGCATCGAAAAGCAGGTTGACCAGATTGTTGGGCGCCAGAAAGACCGGATTCAGGATCGAGAACACGGTCGAGATCACCAGCAGTCCGATGGCCACGGGCAATAGCCCGAGTTCACCAGAGCGCACCCGGTCGATGAAGCCGCGCAGCGCCCCGCTCATGCCTTCGTCCTGACGCAGGCGTGTATCCGACCGGTCGAGCTTCTGGCGGGTTTTTCCGCTATCGGTTTGTGTCATGTCTTACGCCTCCTGACTGGCCGTCATGCGCGCCTGCCTGCGCGAAACGGAATTGTCGGTTGCTCCGGTAATGGCCGCGACCAGATCGGACTGCGATGTGTCGGCCTTGAACACGCCGTTGTTGCGACCCAGACGCAGTACAACGATCCGGTCTGCAACCGCGCGGACATCTTCCATGTTGTGCGAGATCAGGATGACCCCATGCCCGCGATCACGCACGCGCTCGATCAGGTTGAGGACTTCGGCAGTCTGTGCGACACCAAGCGCAGCCGTGGGTTCGTCGAGCATGATGATCCTGGGATCAAGCAACAGCGAACGCGCAATCGCCACGGTCTGACGCTGACCGCCCGACAAGGCCGCGATGGGTTCGCGCACCGATGGAATGCGCGCCGAAAGCTCCTGCAGCAGGGTCCAGGCACGAACCTCCATCTGGATTTCATCCAGCGCGAAGGGCGACAGTTCCTGCCCGAGAAACAGGTTCGCCACGACATCCAGGTTCTCGCAAAGGGCAAGATCCTGATAGACCGTGGCAATCCCGAGCTCCAGCGCGCGGCTTGGTGACTCGAGCACGACTTTCTGCCCGCACCATTCGATCGTGCCTGCGCTGGGCTGGTGCACGCCTGCAAGCACTTTCACCAAGGTCGATTTCCCAGCGCCATTGTCGCCCACGAGCGCAACAACCTCACCTGCATGTACGTCAAGCTCGATATCGCTGAGCGCCGAGACCGCGCCGAATTGCTTCGAAATACCGCGCAGACGCAGGATACAGTCCTTCTCGTTGCCGTCTTGCCTCGTCATGTTTCCAGACCTCTGCTTGTGATGCGTCCCGGCCCGAAAGCCGGAGCGCGATGGGTATCAATCCGACGGGGAGTGTTTTGCGCCATTCGGGCGTTAGTCAATGATACCCAGTTCCCGGCAAGCAGCCGCATACTCCGCCGTGCAGACTGTTTCCGGCGACTGGATCGCGGCATCGAAGATTTCCGCCTTGATGTTTTCGCGCGTCACGACCGCAGGGACAAAGAGTTGAGAGGGTGTATTGTAGAGTTCTGTCGTTGCCTCGGGGGTGCCGCCCTGCATGAAGGTGACAGCCACATCAGCAGCAGCGGCGGCAACGATCTCGGACGGCTTCGAGATGGTATTGTACTGGTCGCCGGCGATGATCAGCTGCAGGGCCGCAATGGTCGCGTCATTGCCGGTGACAGGTGGCAACGGGTCGACTCCGGCTGCCTTGAGCGCGGCAATCGCGCCCCCGGCCGTGCCGTCATTGGCCGCGACGATGCCGGTGATCTGATCGCCAAAGCGCGTGATCTGGCCTGCCGCCCATTCCTGCGCGCGCGGAGGGGCCCAGTCGGGCGTGTCGAATTCAGCAAGCGTCTCGTAATCGGAGGCACGAAGGGCACGATGAATGCCGTCACGGATCAGTCCGGCGGCCGCATCGGTCGGGGAGCCGTTGATCTGCAGCACGCCCGACCCGGCCGGGATGCCCGAGGCTTCCATATGCTGCACGAGCGACTCGGCAATGGCAAAGCCGATGCCCTCATTGTCGAAGGAAACATAGAAGTCGGCGACATTGTCAGGGATCGGACGGTCATAGGCGATCACCTGCACGCCCTGCGACTGTGCTATCGACACCATTGCCGCCCCGGCGGAGGAATCGACCGGGTTCAGAACGACGACCTCGGCCCCCTGCGCGATGACCGAATTGAACTGCTGTTGCTGAAGCGTCGCGTCGGCATTCGCGTTCTGATAGATCACGTTGCAGTCAGGGCACAATTCCGACATCGCCGCCACGAATCCGGGATGATCGTGCTCTTCGTATCGCGTGGATGCCTGATCCGGCATCAAGAAGGCGACGGTCGCGTTTTGCTGGGCCAGTGCCGGTGCTCCCGCCATGATTGCGCCAACGCTGGTGGCTGCAAGGCAAAGTGTCAGTTTCTTGGTCATGGGTTCCTCCTCTTGTCTGCCTTTCTTGGCGCGCATGCTTTCTGTCCTTGCCGAAAATCTCGGCAATACGTGGCGATGCGCCTCCTCCCAAAGGCCCGACATCTCTGTTGCTGCATCGATTGAGCAAGCATGCGCAATCGATGAAGCAGTATTGATTGGACCTTGCTTAGGTGTCAAGATGGTTTTCGAGAGTGAAGGAGAGCGTTCGTGAATTCAGGCGATGAGGCAGGGTCCGGCCCAGCGATTTCTGGAAAGCGAACAACGATTTACGATATTGCCCAAACTGTCGGAACCTCTGCAAGCGCGGTCAGTGCAGTGCTGAACGGGACATGGCGCAAGCGCCGAATCAGCCAGAAACTGGCAGACAGGATCTCGGCGGTCGCGGTCGAAAAGGGGTATTCGATCAATCTTCAGGCCAGTGTCCTGCGTCGCGAGAGATCGAACATCATCGGCATGATCGTACCCAAATACGACAACCGCTACTTCGGTGCGATTGCCGAGCAATTCGAGGAGGGCGCCCGCAAGGCAGGGTATTTCCCGGTCATCACCTGCACACAGCGCGACCCCAATCTGGAACTCGAAGCAGCGCGGATGCTTCTTTCCTATCAGGTCGAGTGCCTCATCGTCACCGGGGCGACAGATCCGGATCGTATCAGCGACCTGTGTCATGCGGCCGGTGTCAAGGTGGTGAATCTCGATCTTCCCGGTTCCAAGGCACATTCGGTCATCTCGGACAATCATCAGGGTGCGCTTGAGCTTACAAGGGTTCTGCTGTCTGTGCGAAGCGCACAGACAGGCCGCGATGAATGCCTGTATTTCGTCGGCGGGCGGACCAATGATCACAACACGTCCGAACGGGTCCGGGGTTTCCTGCAGGCCCATTCCGAGCGCGGCATGACGGTTCCTGCCGCCAATGTTCTTGCCTGCGGATATGCTGCGCAGAAGGCGTATGACAGTCTGTCCGCACTCGGGCATGTCCCGAAGGGAATCTTCGTCAACTCGACCATATCGCTGGAAGGGGCGGTCAGGTGGCTTACGGATCTGCCGGCACAGGACCGGCAGGACATCCTGTATTGCTGTTTCGACTGGGACCCCTTCGCCGCCCTGATGCCGAATTGCGTGGGGATGGCACAGCAGGACGTACCCGCCTTGCTGGAGCGAGTGTTTGCATGGGTCGCGACCGGAAAGACGTCAACAACGGTCGAGCTTGTTCCATGTCGCCTGCGTCTGCAGCAGCCATAGGCGTCCGCAGACCGGAGTTCGTGATCGGCAAATAACTGATTCATCCCGACTCGCGGCTGCGGACGCGCCGACGGGTCAGATGGTCTGCCGACTCATTCTGGTGCAAGCAACCGCTGAAGAAGTGCACCGAGTTCTGCGCGCCGGAAAGGTTTGCGCAGAAAGTTGCGGCCTTCCTGAAGCGTTGCGTCGCCGTCGGCAAGGGACTCGGAATAGCCGGAAGTAAAGGCCACCGGAACGCCGGGGCGCAGGTCGCAGACCTTCCGGGCGAGGTCCAGCCCGGATTCGCCACCGGGCAATACGATGTCAGTGAGGACGAGGTCGATCGCAAGGTTCGAGGCGAGCACAGTGACGGCTTCCGCAACCGTACCGCTGGACGTTACGGTATAGCCCAGATGCTCGAGCAGATTGACCACATGCTCGCGCAGCATGTCCTGATCCTCGACGAGCAGGACATGTCCCGAGCCGCGCTGGCGGTCAGTGCCGGATGGCATGGCGGCTGCCGTTTCCACAGACCCGGGGGCAGCCAGCGCGGGCAGGTAGAGTGCCACCATGGTGCCGCTACCCGGTTCGGAGTGGATCTGCGCGATGCCTTGTGACTGCTGCGCGAAGCCCTGCACCATCGACAGGCCAAGCCCGCTGCCCGCCCCCACCTCCTTGGTCGTGAAGAAGGGGTCAAACGCTGCCTGCAGGGTCGCGGCATCCATGCCGTGGCCGGTATCGGTCACCGTCAGCACTGCGTAGTTCCCCGGGACCAGTCCCTGTGCGGCGAGGGCATGCGCCGCCCCGATCTCGGCATTGCGCATCATGATGGTCAGTCTGCCACCCTCACGCATCGCATCGCGGGCATTCAGACAGAGGTTGAGCAGCGCGCTCTCGAACTGGCCGGGATCGGCGCGACACATCCACAGACCGGACTCGTTGCTGATCGAGATCTCGATCTGTTCGCCGAGCGTGCGCGCGATAACCTGGCGCATCTCGCCCACCAGATGCGCCATGTCGATGGCCTGCGGTGCCATTGGCCGCTGCCGGGCATAGGACAGGAGCTGGCTTATCAGTTGCGCGCTGCGGTCAACCGCGCGCGTCGCGACGTCCAGATGCCGTCGCGCTTCGGTATCTGCGCCAACATGTTCTTCAAGCCCTTCGAGGCTGCCCAGAACGATCGTGAGCAGGTTATTGAAATCATGTGCCATGCCACCGGTGAGCTTGCCGATCGCCTCGAGTTTCTGCGATTGCAGCAGCCGCTCTTCCAGCCGCCGCTGTTCGGTGATGTCAACGAGACTGCCGACCATGCGAATGGCAGCGCCCTCGGCGTCGCGCAGGATGAAGCCTTCATCGCGCACCCAGGCATAGGTGCCTTCGCCGGTACGAAACCGGTATTCCTGTTCCCACAGATCGTTGCCCTGGTTCAGGACGGCATCGTAGTGGCGCATGACACGGTCAATGTCATCAGGATGAATGCGCACAGTCCATTTCTCGAGCCCCGAAAGCAAATCTGACGGTTCCAGACCGAAGATCCGTTTCAGACCCTCGCTGGCCCAGAGCGTATCGCGGACGATGTCGAAGTCCCAGATCACGTCCGAAGTCGCCCGAATGACGAGCTCCTCGCGTTCCTTTGCTTTCTGGATATCGCTGATATCCATCTCGGTGATGACGACATGCGCATCACCGTCATGGAGCCCGGGCAGGGCGATCCGGTATTTCACATGAAACCGCTCACCACCCAGCCGCCGAAGGGTGGTGACTCCCTCGATCCGGCGCTGCCCGCGCAGGATCGCATCCAGCGCGGTCAGGAAGACGGAATGTGGCTGGTCCGCATCAAACACCTCGGTGGCGCGGGCAATCAGTTCCTGTGCGTTGGGTGCATGAAACATCTCGACCGCGCCCGGATTGACCGCAAGAATCTCCAGCCGTGCAAGCAAGTCGTTGACGAAACCCGGAGTCTGGCGTGCATGCTCTAGCATATTCTCGATGCCCTGGGCTTGCAGGTTGCGTAGTTCGGCCAGAACGCCTGTCCAGTCCTCTTCCCATATCGCGACATGAACCAGATCGTAGAGTTTGCGGAAATGCGCGTTCTGTCGGCTGGCCGCCTCGAGTTGCTCGCGATGCTCGACCAGATGGGTGACGTCGATCATGACGCCTGACAGTGTCGCGTGCGCGCCCTCGTCCAAGACCCGTACATTGTCCTGCAACCAGATCGTGCGCCCGTCGGCCGTTATCATGCGGTAGGTCAGCCGGTACGGCAGGCGCTGGCGACTGAAATCGGTCCTGGTGCCGATGACCCATTCTGCGTCCTCGGGATGGAGCCTTGCCTGCCAGAAGCCGCCTTCGGCCAGCCATTCTTCGGGGCTGTAGCCCAGGATTTCACGGACATTGCCTTCGACGAGATCGAACCGAAGCGTATCCGCGTCGGCCCGCCAGATGATGCCGTCGATGGCTGTGGTCATACGGCCCAAACCGGTTTCAAGGAACTCTCGCAGACGCTATCCGAAGCGACATGATGAGGGCAAGACATTATCCGATGACTTGCGGAGTTCCGCCTCCTTGAAACATCCTC